>JBBQNC010000451.1:0-1503 GCA_038329555.1 Thermoanaerobaculia bacterium | reverse complement strand
GCTCGAAGGCCGGGCCGGCGTCTCGTTTTCCGACGGGCGGATCGTCGAGCTCTCCGCCGGCGACTTCTTCTTCATAGGCCCCGGACACGACAGCTGGGTCATCGGGGACGAACGCGACGTTTCGCTCCACTTCACCGGCGCGGACCAGTACGCGGCCCGGTAGAGAGGGGGGATTCCCCTCTCCCCCCGCTGGCGCGGGTGGAGAGGAGGAATCCAGCTACGGCCCGACCCGCTCGTAGATCCGCAGGAAGAAACGCGGATCGCCGACGGGGGCGTCGAGCGGCGCCTCCCCGAACGAGGCCGCCGGCCGGTAACGCCGCCGGATCGCCTCCGCGAGCGTCCGCGCATAGTCCTCGCCGAAGACGGCCCGACCGAAGGCCGCGGTCGGCTGGTTCGCCAGAATGTGGAAGCGCGGGCCCGCGCTTTCGATGCGGGCGGCGACCTCGCGCTCGCGCACGGCGTCGAGGTGGCCGGGAACGATCTGGTCCTCGCGAAGGGGATTGCGGAGTCCCGTCACGAAGTTGAAGATTCCCCCCTCCGGAAAACCCGCCACGCCGTCTCCGGGCCTTCCCCGCGCCGCGAGGTACGCGAGGGCCTGCGCGACCGGAAGGGCCTGCGCGGCGGGAAGTCTCAGGGTTCCCGCCGCGGTCGAGACGGGCGGAAAGCGATCCGCGGGATGGAATCGGGCGCCTCGGCCGATCGCGAGGATCGCGGCGGCGAGGAAGACGGCAAAGAGAAAGAACCTCGCCCCGCGGGGGAACGGGACGCGCCGCGGGAGCACGTCGATCGCGAGCACGGCCGCGGTGGCGGCAAGCCCGGGAACCGCGAGGACGGAGTAGGGCGTGGTGATGCGGCCGTAGGCGAGCCCGAAGGCGACCCGGGAGGCGGCCGCGGCGGAGAAGGCGAAGAGGAGGAAGCGCGCACGGTCCCGCTCGTCGAGCGGGGTGCGCAGAAGCAGCAAGACGGCGGCGAGGGCGGTCGCGACCGGCATCGGAGCCAGGAGCGGCGGCAGGCGGTCCTCGATCTCCGCTCCCGGCGGGACCGCCAGGAAGAGAAGAGTCCCCGCCACCAGAAGGGCCGCCAGCGCCATGGCCGCGCGAGGCCGGCGCGCCGCGACGCGCGACCCGAACGCCAACGCGAGCGCGACGATCCCGAAGTCGAGGAACAGCCCCGTCGCAATCGCGTTAGCCGAGGACGCGGGATCCGCGAGGCCCGACATGATGCGGTAGACGTTTCGCCACTCGGCGGGCGGCGAGAAGAGCGCCAGGGGCCCTTCCGGCCAGAAGGCGGCGAGGGGAAGCCCGGCGGCGGCGATCCCCCAGCCGGCCGCCGCCGCCGCCGCGCCGAGCGCGACGACCGTGATGGAGCGCCGCCACTCCTCGCGGCGGCGCTCCGACCGCAGCGCGGCGGCCAGCAGAACGACCGCCGCCGCCGCTCCGACCTCGGGCTTGGAGAGGAGCGCCAGCGCGATTCCCGCGGCTCCAGCGAGGCGCGACCCTCTCG
>JBBQNC010000450.1:0-1503 GCA_038329555.1 Thermoanaerobaculia bacterium | reverse complement strand
CGGCCGGGAGATCCCCTGGGAACTGGCGATGGAGAGACTGCGGGATGCGACAGGGCGGCCCGGTCCCGCGTCGTGGGAGCTCGGGAGCTTCCCCGAAGGCCGTGAGGACTATCCGGTCGACGGGGTCAGCTGGTACGAAGCGGCGGCGTACGCGGAATTCGCCGGCAAGAGCCTTCCGACCATCTACCACTGGTACAGGGCCGGCGGCATGGGCAACTTCTCCCAGATCCTGGGGCTGTCCAATTTCAGCGGGAAGGGATCCGCGCCGGTCGGAAAAAACAAGGGGCTCAGCCCTTACGGACACTACGACATGGCGGGGACCGTCAAGGAGTGGTGCTGGAACGCAGCGGGCGGGCGCCGGTACGTCCTCGGCGGATCGTGGTCCGACGTCAACTACATGTTCGGCGAAGCGGACGCGCAGGACCCCTTCACGAGGCTGCCGGGCTACGGGTTCCGGTGCGGGCGGGACATCACGCCCCCGTCGGAGACGCTGACTCGTCCGATCCCGGTCATCTCTCGCGACTACAACAAGGAGACGCCGGTCGCAGACGACGTCTTCCAGCACTACAAGAGCTTCTATTCGTACGATCGAACGCCGCTCGACGCCCGGGTCGATTCGACGGAAGAGGATTCGCCGTACTGGCGCAAGGAGAGAGTCAGCTTCGCCGCCGCGTATGGAAACGAGAGGGTTCCGGCGTTTTTCTTCACTCCGAAAAACGCGCGGCCTCCGTACGAGACGATCCTCTACTTTCCGAGCAGCCTCGCGGTCAACACGCGGTCGAGCGCCGACCTGAACCTGCGCAACATCGATTTCGTGATCCGAAGCGGCCGGGCCGTTCTTTTTCCCGTCTACAAAGGCACGTACGAACGTCAGGTTCCCGATCCTCCGCTGGGGTCGAGTCTCTGGCGGGATCTGGTCGTTCAGCAGGCGAAGGACGTCGGGCGCGCTCTGGACTACCTGCAGACTCGCCGCGACGTGGACATGAACCACGTCGGATTCATCGGCGTGAGCCTCGGCGCGATCGAAGGGGTCACGTTCGTCGCGCTCGAGAATCGTTTCAAGGTGGCGGTTTTGACGAGCGGCGGATTCCGCCTCGGCCGGGCGCTGCCGGAGGTCGACCCGATCAATTTCGTTTCGCGGGTCAAGGTGCCCGTGCTCCTGATCACGGGGCGCTACGATTTCTCGGCGCCGTACGACACCGCGCAGGCTCCGATGTTCCGGATGCTCGGAACGCCCGAGAAAGACAAGCGGCACTTCATCTATGAAGCCGGGCACATCCCGCCGCAGATGCAGCCGGTCATCAAGGAGATCCTGGACTGGCTGGACCGGTATCTCGGGCCGGTGAATACGTCGGGGACGCCGTAAGCACGCGCGCTGCCGGACTCCTGGCGTCGCGCTCTCTCTGAGTTTCGCCCCGCACCCCGGCCCTCTCCCCGGCGCGCGGGGAGAGGGGGCAGAGGCGCGCGCGGGACACGGACTCCAGCCGCGCCGCCCGCTGGAGG
>JBBQNC010000449.1:0-1504 GCA_038329555.1 Thermoanaerobaculia bacterium | reverse complement strand
ACGAGGTCGACGGCCGCGTACAGGTCGGAGCGCGCGGAGTACGGCAGCCACGATGCGAAGAAGATCGACCGCCCCCGCGGATCGACGGCGCGCGCGCGCTCGCGGGCCCGTGCATAGACGCGCTGCGGCGTGGTCTGCGGGTTCGGGTTCTCGAAGAAGAGCAGCCTCGCCTCGGGATGGCGCTGCAGGACTCCGGACCACGCCTCGAGGAGGAGCTCCGGGTCGTACCAATCGTAGATGCCGCCGAACAGGACGACGGGACCGCCGGGGCTCAGACCCGCGGCGCGAAGGCCCGCCGCGGCGTCGCCGGCGGCGGGCTCCCCGGGCACGCCGAAGGGGACGATCGAGAGGAGCCGGGCGAGCCGGGGATCCGAGGGGAAGTTCGCGGAACCGATGCGGCCTCGCGCGAACAGGGCGCCGGCGTAGAAGAGCCGCTGCTCGGGCGAAGCCGCCAGGAAGAAATCGCCGCGCGCCAGGGCGAGGTCGAGCGTGGCGTGGTCGTGCCGCGCGGTCTCCTCCCCCAGCGTGGCGGCGTAATGCAGGTTTTCGACGAAGAACGGGTCGTAGAGGTCGACGGCGACCGGCACGTCGGGGACCTGGTGGAACCACCAGTTGGCCGCGTGGCCGGAGACCACGGCGCCGTCGGCGCCCCGGGCGGCGGCTCGGAGACCGCCGGACGGAACGGCCTCGACGGGGACTTCTCCCGCCGCGGCTGCCGCCTCCTGGAGCGAATTTCCGACGAGCAGCCGCACGTCGAATTCGCCGCCCAGCGCGCGGGCGAGCTCGAGCGCCCGGATCCCCATGCCTGCCATCTTCGGCCGGATGGGTTCCGGCGCGAGGATCAGGATGCGCCGCGTCACCGGCGGCCGCGAAGGCGGTCGAGAAGCAGGTGGAGCTTCCAGGTCCGCGAAGCGTAGATCTGATCGAGGATGCCCGTCAGCCTGCCGAGCTCCCCGTACGTGCCGGCGACCTCCTTCTCGTAGCGTTCGTTGGCGGCGTAGAGGTCCGCGAGGCGTGCGTGGACGATCTCGTTTTCGGCGAGCAGCCGGATGCGATCGATTTCGAGCTCCGCGGCGCGGCGAATCGCCTCGCGGGCCGCCACCCGCTCCCGCTCGGCCCGCTCGAGCCTCTCGACCAGATGCCGGTGGCTCTCTCTCTGGTAGGCGAGCTCCCCCTGGCTCCGGCCGTCGCGGTCGTACCAGAAGGCGATCTGGGCCCGCATCCTGTCGAACGCCCGCGCGAGGCCCGCCTCGGTCCGCCGCGACGCGTAACGAGCGTAGATCTTCTCGCGCGCGCTCTGAAACTGCCCGGCGCCGGCCGCGACGTGAGCCGCGTCCGCGGCTCCTCCTTCGAACACGCGGTACTCGCAGGTGACGGCACGGACGTGTCGAAACGGAGTCTCGAAGGAGAGCCGGATCAGGAAGTCCCAGTCCTCGGAGTATTCGAGCGTCGGGTCGAATCCTCCGACCTGCGTGTACAGGGCGCGCGGCAGAAGAAGCGTGTG
>JBBQNC010000448.1:0-1536 GCA_038329555.1 Thermoanaerobaculia bacterium | reverse complement strand
CTCCTGCCGGATTTCTGATCGGAAGGAGTTCCCGCCGACCCAGGCGGGCGGTCGAAGTTGGCATCCACACACCCGCGGAAGAAGGTCACGTGAGATTGGTCGTCAGGACGCCGAACGAAACCCATGTCTCGCCTCGAGGGGCTCCCGTTCACGGTTGCGAACCCTCATATCTTCGCGCGCGACAGTCTCAACGAATTTCCGATCACGGAAACGGAGCTGAAGCTCATCGCCGCTGCGGCGATCATCGGGCTCAAGAGCAGGCCGAAGAAAGGATACAGAGCGCCTGCCGCGATCGGGATCCCGAGCGCGTTGTAGAGGAAGGCGAAGAAAAGATTCTGTTTGATGTTCCGCATCGTGGCTCGGCTGAGCGCGCGGGCCCTCACGATCCCGCGGAGATCTCCGCGGAGAAGCGTGACCCCTGCGCTTTCCATCGCGACGTCAGTTCCGGTTCCCATCGCGATTCCGACCTGAGCCTGAGCGAGAGCCGGAGCGTCGTTGATCCCGTCCCCGGCCATTGCCACGAACCGTCCTTCGGCCTGGTATCGCTTGATGACGTTGACTTTGTCTTCCGGGAGCACCTCGGCGACGACTTCGTCGATCCCGAGCCGCTTCGCAACGGCATTCGCGGTGGTCTGGCTGTCTCCCGTCAGCATGACGATACGTATGCCTTCCTGGCGAAGAGCGCCGATGGCCTCCGCGCTCGATTCCTTGATCGGGTCCGCGATCCCCAGAATGCCCGCGATCTTCCCGTCTATCGCGAGAAAGACCGCAGTCTGGCCCTGCGACCGCATCTCTTCGGCGCTCGCTGCAAGAGGATCCGGATCCAGGCCGAGCTCGTCGAGAAACGCACGGTTTCCGAGTGAGACCGCCCGCCCGCCGACCCGGCCCGAGACCCCGCGGCCTGTGCGGGACTTGAAATCTTCAACGGGCTCCAGCCGGAGCTTCTTTTCTTCCGCAGCACGGACGATGGAGGCGGCCAGAGGATGCTCACTCCCTCTCTCGAGGCTTGCGGCGAGCCGGAGTACTTCCGCTTCGTCGAACCCGGGCTGTGGAAGGGTCGCGGCGACTCGCGGTTTTCCCTCTGTGATGGTCCCGGTCTTGTCCATGACGAGCGTGTCGACCTTCAGCATCCACTCGATCGCTTCCGCATTTCGAAAAAGCACCCCGCCCTTTGCGGCTTTCCCCATCGCCACCATGATGGACATGGGCGTCGCGAGTCCGAGAGCGCACGGGCAGGCGATGATGAGGACCGCGACCGCGTTGACGAGGCCGTGCGCCATCTTCGGATCGGGGCCCAACAGCGCCCAGACCAAGAAGGTGATTCCCGCTATCGCGATGACGATCGGGACGAAGTAGCCCGCGACCACATCGGCGAGCTTCTGAATCGGCGCTCGAGTGCGCTGGGCTTCGCCGACGAGCCGCACGATCTGCGACAGCATCGTTTCGGCGCCTACGCGCTCCGCCTTCATGATCACGGACCCGGTGCCGTTGACCGTCGCTCCGATCAAACGGTCTCCCGGGTTTTTCTCGACCGGG
>JBBQNC010000447.1:0-1579 GCA_038329555.1 Thermoanaerobaculia bacterium | reverse complement strand
AGCGGGGCGAAGGCGCCGAACCGCCGCGCGAGCTTCACCGCCCGCGGGGAGGTCGCGGCGTACGTCGCGATGTTGGGGATCCCCGTCGAGCGCCACGCGGTGGACAGATCTCCCCAGGGAATCGTCATGGCCAGCCGGGGGCGGTCGCGGAACGGGATTTCGCGCGTGTCCCAGGCGAGCGGCACGCGGACGAGCTTTCGGTCGATGCGGGCGAGCCCGCCTCGCGGAATGGCTTCCAGCATCGTGCGGGCCGTGCCCGGAGAGGGCCGAAATCCGCGGAACGCGAGAAGAAGCCGGCTCGCGCCGGGCAGAGCCGCGGCCAGCAGGGCGGCGAGGCAGTCGGACGGCACGACGTCGAAGCCGGCGCCGGGGAGGACGGCGATCCCGGCGCGCCGCGCCTCTTCGTCGCGGTCGAAGAGCCGCTCGAAGACCGGGACCTCGCCGGTGATGTCGAGGTACGAGACCCCTCCCGTCAGACAGGCCGCAAACGCGTCGTCGCTCGTCCGGGAAAAGGGGCCCGCGGCGAGAAGGAGCGCCGAAAAGGGAGTGACGGAGGCGGCGGCGGATCGCCGGTCCGAGAGGTCGAAAACGCGGAAGTCGACTCCGGCGGAGCGCGCCAGCGGCTCGATGGCTTCGCGACGCCGTCCGGCGATCGTCGGGCGAAGACCCTGCCCGAGCGCCGCGGCGAGGATCAGCCGGCCCGTGTAGCCGTTCGCACCGTAGAGAAGGAGGCCGTCCTTCATCGATCGCCTCCGGTTTCCAGCTGCCGGATGAACGCCGAGACCTCCCGCGTGAATTCCGCGGGGGCCTCCTCCTGGGGGAGATGCCCCGCCGCGGGCAGCGCGACGAACCGCGCCGCCGGGATCGCGGAGGCGATGGCGAGCCCCTCGGAGGCGTCGAGCAGCGGGTCTTCCTTTCCCCAGAGCACGAGAGTGGGGACGCGGATCTTCTCGAGCATCCTCTCGCTGCCGCGGAAGCTCGTCCGTACGGAAGCGAGCGCGGCGCGCCGCGTTCCCGGCACCGGAATCGGCCGCCACCAATCGTCGACGGTCTGCTCGCTCACCCGTTTCGGATCGGCATACAGGCGGCGTCTCAAGGCGAATTCCATCACGGGACGGACGAGCAGCTCGAGCTGGAGGTCGCCGACGACGGGCGTCCGGAGCATCCGGAAACCGACGGGAACCCGCATGAGCGGCGAGGCCGCATCCACGAGGACCAGACCGGCGACCCGCTCCGGGCGCGCGAGCGCGACCGCTTCGCAGACGGCGCCGCCGAGCGAATTCCCGACGAGCACGACGCGCGTCCACCCGCGGGCGTCCAGATAGCGGATGAGGTGCACCGCCTGCCCGAAGACCGTGTAGTCGAACGGCCACGGGCGATCGGAGAATCCCGACCCCGGAAGGTCCACGGCGATCGCCTCATGTCCCGCCGCGGCGGGCGAAAGCACCCGTTTCCAGGTCGCCGAGGAGGAGAGAAAGCCGTGCACGTAGACGACGGGAGGGAGCCCGGCGCCGTTCAGGCCGGCGGCCGCTTCCCGCGACCTCCAGCGGACGCCACCGACGACAGTGTCGCGCTCGCC
>JBBQNC010000446.1:0-1583 GCA_038329555.1 Thermoanaerobaculia bacterium | reverse complement strand
GGGCGGGCTTGGAGCGGGTGGCGGGCCGTGAGCTCGGGGCCCGGACCTCCCTGGGCCGCCGAAGACTGTGGGGCGCTTCCGGATCATGTGGGGCATCGTGGGCCCCCTCGCGCTCTCCTGGTTCATCTGGAGGACCGCCGACATGAAATCCAACCAGGCGGCCACGGGCCTCCTGTACGTCGCCCTCGTCTTCGTCCTGATCGGCGAGCTCCTCTCGTCGTACCTGACGGTGGCGACGGGATTCCCAGCCTGACGCCGGAGTGCGCGCCCGTCGCTATTGCCCCGATTGCCTGACCGCCCGCGAGTTCGCCGGGGCCGAATCGGGCGCATTGGCGTGCGAGAAGTGCGAGAAGGCGTACGAGGTCGCGTTCGAAGGCGTCGCCGGCCCCGAGGGAGTCGAACTCTGCGCATTCTGCGGGAAGCGCGCGTTCTTCCTCCAGAAGGATTTCGACCAGCGCCTCGGCTGTCTGTTTCTCGCCGTCTCGCTCGGGCTGGCGCTGTTCGTCGGGTGGAAGTTCGGATGGATCTGGTTCACCCCGGCCCTGCTGGCGAGCGTCGTCGTCGACTGGATCGTGGCGGCGCGGGTGCGTCCGGTTACGATCTGCTACCGATGCGACGCCGAGTACCGCGACGTCCCGCCAAACCCGCGCCATCGCGGCTACGACCCCCACGTCGCCGAGCGGGACGCCGGGACGAAGACCGTCCGCCGGATGCGCTGATCTTCGACGTCTCGCGCCGCCTCGACGAGCGAACGCCGGCGTGGGCGGGGGACGTGCCGTTTTCGTGGCGGACCACCGCGAGCCTCGGCGAGGGATCCCACTGGGAGTCGAGCTGCTTCACGATGAGCGCCCACCTCGGCACGCACGCCGACGCGCCCTCCCACGTCTTCGCCGGCGCGGCGACCGCGGGCTCGCTGCCTCTCGCGCCATTCCTCGGGCCGGCGCGCGTCGTCGACCTGCCGGGACGCGGCGAGGTCGGGCCGGACGCCCTGCCCCGGGGATGCCTCGGCGTGCCGCGCATCCTGTTTCGGACCGGAGGCCGCGCGTTTCTCGCGCCCCTCGCGGCCGTCCGGCTCGCGGAGCGCGGCGCGATTCTCGTGGGGACCGACGCCGCCTCCATCGACCCGGCCGACGCGGAGGACCTGCCCGTCCATCGCATGCTCCTCGGCCGCGGCGTGTTCCTCCTCGAAGGCCTCGACCTCTCGGCGACGGAACCGGGCGACTACCGATTGGTCGCCCTGCCGATGCCGCTCGGGGACCTCGACGCGGCGCCGGTCCGGGCGGTCCTCATCCGAGAGCCGCCTCCAGGGCGAAAGACGAAGGGCCGCTGACCGGCCCGGAGTCGGTCGGCCGCTTTCCCGTCTTGGGCTCTGACGGGGTCAGTCGTCCTATGTCTGATGTCAAGCCGGCAAGGCGAGGAGCTTCAGCATCCTATTCGTGGTCTGGGCCACAGGTCGTTTATTCGGGTCCGGTGCAGCGCCGCAATATGTATTACGGCCTACGAGAGTCACGACTGACCACGCGGTCGCCGCGTCCGGGGAGAGTCTCGATCGCCCGCCGGAAGTGTCGTTAGTTCTCCTTCGT
>JBBQNC010000445.1:0-1594 GCA_038329555.1 Thermoanaerobaculia bacterium | reverse complement strand
GATGATGCCGTCTCCCTGTTCGGAGGAGGCGAGAAGCTTCCACGCGCTGCGGGTCGTGATGCTCTCGCGCGTTCGGATCGGGACGCGCTCGATCGACAGGAATTGCACGTTTTTCAATGCCGACAATGGGTCTCCGCCGGGAGGCGGACCGAGGTCGGGTGGACGGGGCCGTTCGGGTTCCATGGAATCACCCTCCTCGCGTGTGCATCTCCAGATGGGGGTCCCGGCGAAGGTCGCCGGCGGCCAGAAGTGGGGCCCGCGTCGACATGGCCAGTCGTTCCTCGGCGCCCCGATCCGTGCGGCCGGACCAGCCGGACGCAATGACGCGGCGAAGCTCATCGGCCGAGGCGCCGCCGCGGAGGAGGCCGCGCAGGTCGACACCGCGCGTGGCGTACAGGCAGAGATACCAGATGCCGTCGGCGGTCAAGCGGCTGCGGTCGCAGGCGCTGCAGAAGGGCGCCGTCGTGGACGCGATGATGCCGAAGACGTTTCCGTCTGGGAGACGGAATCTCTCCGCGGGAGCCGAGCCCTTTTCGTCGAGCGACTCCGCGGCGCCGTAGCGGGACGCCAGGATCGCGAGGATCTCTCCGCGGGACACGACCTTGTCCGGCGACCACCGGGTCGCGCCTCCCACGTCCATGTACTCGATGAAGCGCACCTCGGCGTCCGTCTTCCGGCCGTACTCGATCAAGGGGGCGATCTCGTCCTCGTTGACGCCGCGCATCACGACGGCGTCGATCTTCAGAGACGGAAAGCCCTCCCGGCCCGCCGCCTCGATACCGGCGAGAACGCGGCCGTGCGCGTTCGAGCGGGTGAGCGCCTCGAAGCGCTCGGGCCGAAGCGTATCCAGGCTGACGGTGACGCGGTCGAGGCCGGCCGCCCTCAGCGACGCCGCCTGCTCCTCCAGAAAAACGCCGTTCGTGGTCATGGAAAGATCGCGGATCGCCGGCCTCTCCGCGAGCAGCGCGACGAGCCGTGAGAGCTCCCGGCGGACGAGCGGCTCGCCCCCGGTCAACCGGACGCGGTCGACGCCGAGTCCCGTGAAGACGTCGACGAGCCGGCCGATCTCTTCGAAGTCGAGAACGTCGTGGCGCGGCAGCCAGACGTAGTCGCGCTCCGGCATGCAGTACTGGCAGCGGAGGTTGCAGCGGTCGGTCACCGAGACGCGGAGGTTCGACAGCGCCCGGCCGAAGGTATCCAGGGACGGCACGACGTGATTCTAGCCCGTACGGACGCGGCCGACGCGCAGATCGATTTCCCACCGGACCGTCCTCCGCGCGGCGGGGCGGCCCCAGGCTCGGCCGAGCTCCTCCTCGACCCGGAGGACGGCGTCTTCCCCGGTCGATTCGACGAACCGGCGCGTCGCCGACCAGGTCCGCACGTAACCGACGAGCTCTGGCAGGGTCCAGGACTTCTCCATGGCGAAGGGCGGGGCTTCGATCTCGTCGAAGGGGAACTCGAGCGTCCCGTAGCCCGTCTCGACGAGCGAGCGCTCGGGAGGCCAGTAGGGGCCGACGACGTCCCGGTAGAGACGCAGGACGGCGGCGTCGACGTTCGGAGAGACGTGCAGGAGGTCGTAGGCCCAGACCGCGAC
>JBBQNC010000444.1:0-1604 GCA_038329555.1 Thermoanaerobaculia bacterium | reverse complement strand
GATCGATCTCCTGACGCTCCTGCCGGGTTTCGCCCTGTCTCTCAACTACCGGCTCGTGTTCCTCGCGGCGTTCGGTCTCGCGGGTCTCGCGGCACTGGGCGCGGAGGATCTCGCCCGCGCCGGCCGCGCGCATGACGTCGCCGCCGCGAGCGTGGTGACGTGCGTCGCTCTCGCCGCCGCGGCGGCCGCCGCCGTCTCTCGCGGACTGTTCCGGGAGCGAGGTCTCCCGGATGCGTTCGTCCTGAGTCAGCTCGCGTTCGAGCTCGTTCCCGTGTGTCTCCTCGCCGCCGCGGCCTTCTCCTGGCGCCGGACTCCGCAGCGGCTCGCCGTCGCGGCGCTCGTGCTGCTCGTCGTGCAGCGGGGTCTCGAGATGCACGCCGTCTATCCGACCGTTCCCGGCGACCGGCTGCGGGCCTCGCTTCCGGGGAGCTCCGCCGCAAAGGGGGGCCGGTTCGTCGCCTCGGGGGACGATCTGCGTCCGAACGGGGCCGCGCTCCTCGGGATCGAAGACGTCCGCGGCTACGAGTCGATCGTGCTCGACCGCTTCGCCGACACCTTCCCGCTATGGTGCGTCGCGCAGCACGCGTCCTTCAACCGCGTGGACGACCTCACCCGGCCTTTCCTCGCCTTTCTCGGGGCGCGCTTTGCCGTCGCCGCGCCGGGGGCTGCGACGCCGGCGGGCTGGATCCTCCACACGCGCTCCGACACCGCCGCGGTGTTCGAGAACCCGCGCGCGCTGCCTCGCGCCTTCGTCCCGCGGCGGGTCGTGTCCGCGAAGGATTCCCGCTCCGCGCTCGAGGCCATGGCCGCGGCGACCGACTTTTCGGACGCCGTCTGGGTCCGCGCGGAGAGCGGAGTCCCTCGGGAGCGGCGCAATCCGGACGCCCGCGTCTCGGTCCGCTCCTCGGGCCCGGACCTGTGGATCGAAACGGACTCGCCCGCGCCCGTTCTCGTCGCGACCTCGATTCCCGACTGGCCCGGCTGGCGCGCGCAGGATCGGCAGGGCCCGCTCGAGCTCGAGACGGTCAACCACGCCTTCGTCGGGGTCCGCGTGCCGCCCGGTTCCCGCCGGATCCGGCTCTCGTATCGTCCGCCTTCGTTTCTCCCGGGCCTCGCCGCGTGCGCCGCCGGCGCGCTCGGCGGCGGAATCCTCGCTCTTCTCGCGCGTCGCCGCCTTCCGGGCGCCGGCCGCGGATAGACTCCCGCGCCGTGTTCGCGCTCGTGGTGCGATTGCTGGCGGTCTACCTGGCGACGGCGGCCGGCGCTCTCTATCTCGCGCATCGTTTCGTCATCCCGATTCCCCGGCGCACGGCCGCGCTCCTCGCGCTCGGGCCGTTCCTCCTCGTCGGCAGGGCGCTCCTGACCGCGGGGGTCCACGCGCCGATCGACATCGCCTACCTGGGCTCGCCGCTTTCCGCGCACGCGGGCGAGCAGGGCACCGCGTTCGTCCAGACGCCGCTTCTGTCCGACGTGGTGCTGCAGGAGGTCCCCTGGCGCAAGGCCGTCCGCGACGCGGCGAAGAACGGCCGGCTGCCGCTGTGGAATCGCTTCGTGCTCGCCGGGGAGCCCCTGCTCGCCGTCCAGCAGCCCGCGATCTTCCATCC
>JBBQNC010000443.1:0-1609 GCA_038329555.1 Thermoanaerobaculia bacterium | reverse complement strand
TCGTCCGTCCGCCGCCGCGACGGGCTGGGAGGAACGTCACCCCGCCGGGTTCGCGCCGCGCTCCGCCGAGCGCGTCGCCGCCTCGACCGCTGACCGAAAAGAACGCGGATCGGTGATCGGGTGATCCGGTGATCGGGTGATCGGGTGATCAATCCGGGAATCGGGTGATTGGGGAATCGCTGCGCGCGGCCGACGGGGCTTCGCTCGAAGCCGCTGTGGCTCAGGCCGGGCACGACACGCTCGCGGCCCTCTACCCGTCGCAGGCGCCGACGTTCGACGCGCTGCTCGCCGAGGACAGGAGAGCATCCGCGACGGCCGCGGGGAAGCGCGCGGAATCGACGTCGGGCCTCGCGCCGCGGCGGCGATCCTGGCCCGGCGGGCCAACGACCACTCCCAGAACGCGGAGCCGCGGGTGGCATGGAGTTCCTGACGAGCGATGCGCCGGGCAAGTGGCGCCAGGAACCGGTCAGCAGGTGCCGCGTGCTCACGGCGCTCACTTGGGGCGAGTTGACGCCCTTCGTCCTCCGGTCGGGAAGTCAGTTCCGGATTCCGCCTCCACCGGCCCTGAACAGCCCCGCGTACGCGGCCGCCTTCAACGAGGTCTGGCAGCTCGGAGGCGACGGTCTGGGCAGCGCATCGACCCGCACCGCGGATCAGACGTTCCTGGCCGTGTACTGGGCCTGCGACGGGACCCTGAGCCTCTGCGCGCCCCCGCGGCTCTACAACGAGATCGCCGCGCAGATCGCCGAGGAGCGGGGCTCGAACGCCGTCGACACCGCGCGACTGCTCGCGATCGCGAACGTCGCGATGGCGGACGCGGCGCGGACGTGAACGCCGAGCTCGTCGCCTGGCTGCGCGAGGCGTACGAGTTCTCCGTGACTCCCTCGTGACGCGGCGGAGTCTCGCGCTCGTCCCGGGCTTCGTCTCCGTCGCCTTCGCCCTTCAGGGCTGCAGCGGAGACGCCGATTTCAGCGACGTCATGCCGGAGCCGTGATCCTGAGCGCCGAGGCCTACCGCACGGAGATCGCCGCCATCGATCGGCTCGTCTTCGAGGAAGGGCCGTATTCGGGGAAGAGGGGCCGGGCGCTCGGAGAGAGGCTCGAAGAGCTCGCCCGCCGGGTGAAGGCCGCGTCCGACTCACGCTCCCTGACGATCGAGTCGCTCGAGCTCAGGCATCTGGCTTCGGTGGCGAGGGACTTTCCGCCGGACGCCCCGCGCGCGCCGCCCCAGAACAACTGGATGCGGCTGCGCAGCAATCTCTTCGACGAGCGCGAATGGTTCGCGCGGAGCGCGGCGGATCTCATACCGAGTGAAGCCCCGACCCGCGTCCCGGCCGCAAAGGCGCTTCAGGCTCCGAGAGGGACGCGGGCCGGCTCGCACGGCTCCTCTCCACCGGCGAGAGCGGGGGGAGAGGGCGGGTGAGGGGGGCAAGCGGGCCCGTATTGAAGCCGTAACGCAGACCGGCAGCGAGGAAATCGACGTGAGGAAGTCAGGGAATGAGAGGAGGCCCCGGATGCGCGCCGTGACGCTGGCGATCGGATGCGTGCTCTGCGTTTTCTTCGCCCGCCTCGCCCTCGGCCGGCCGGAGCCGCCGGCGGCGCCCGAGGCG
>JBBQNC010000442.1:0-1613 GCA_038329555.1 Thermoanaerobaculia bacterium | reverse complement strand
CTCGCGGCCTCCATGGCCTCGAGCACCTGCTCCACGTTGGCCTCGAGCTCGGCGGCGAGCTCTCCGGGGACGGGCGAGCGCCCGAGCGCGCGCTCGCGCCGCGCCGACTCGCGCTCGACGCGCAGGGCCATGTCCTGGAGGTCGCGCGGGACGCGCACCGCCCAGGTGGTGTCGCGCAGGTAGCGCTTGAGCTCGCCGAGGATGGTGGGTACGGCGAATGTCGACAGCGCCCAGCCCCGGTCGGGGTCGAAGCGGTCGAGCGCCTTCATCAATCCGATCGCCGCGACCTGCTGGAGGTCCTCGGCCGAAGCCGAGTTGCGGGCGTAGCGCGCGGCGAGCCGGCGGGCGAGCGGCAGGTGCCGGCGGACGAGCGCCTCGCGGGCGGCGCGATCGCCGTGATCGCGCCAGCGGCGGATGAGCGTGTGGTCGTCGGCGCGGCGAAAGCTCGCCGGTTCGACGCGGAAGGCGCGGGGGGCGGTCACGTCCATGCCCTCCCTCAAACGCAGGCGTGCCCGGCAGGTTGGCGGGTTGCCCGTTTGGGTCGCACGCCGCCGGGAACAGAGAATGCATGAGCACTCAACTGACCGACAAGAAGGTGGCCTTCCTCGCGACGACCGGCGTCGAGCAGATCGAGCTCGAGGAGCCGATGGACGCCGTCCGCCAGGCGGGCGGCACGCCCGAGCTGCTGTCGCTCGAGAGCGGCGAGTTCCAGTCGTTCAACCACCTCGACAAGGGCGCCACGTTCTCCGCCGACCGCGCCGTCGCCGACGCGCGGTCCGAGGACGACGCGGGCCTCGTCCTCCCCGGCGGGGTGGCGAATCCCGACTTCCTGCGCCAGGACGAGGACGCCGTGCGCTTTGTGCGCGAGTTCTTCGAGGCCGGCAAGCCCGTCGCGGCGATCTGCCACGGCCCGTGGATGCTCGTCGAGGCCGGCGTCCTCGACGGACGGACGGTCACGTCGTTCCCGAGCATCAGGACCGACGTCGAGAACGCCGGGGCCACCTGGGTCGACGAGGAGGTCCACGTGGACTCCGGCCTCGTCACGAGCCGCAACCCCGACGACCTCCCGGCCTTCTGCGCGAAGCTCGTCGAGGAGATCGCCGAGGGGGTCCACGAGGGGCAGCGCCAGTCCGTCTGACCATCGACGGAGGAGGATCCGGCGCGCGCGTCCGCCGCACCGGATAGCGGGAAAGCGCTTCCCGCCTCCGGGCAGCGCTTCTCCTGTTTGCTCGCGGCTTCGGGCAGGTAAGACTCGCTGGGATGCGCGTTTTAGGGGTGAACGCGGTCTTCCACGACCCTGCGGCCGTGCTGGTCGTCGACGGGCGCATCGTGGCGGCCGCCGAAGAGGAGCGATTCTCGCGACGCAAGCACGGGAAGGCACCCGTGCCCTTCTCGACGTGGGAGCTGCCCGAGCAGGCGATCCGGTGGTGCCTGGCGGAAGCGGGCATCGACGCGCCCGACCTCGACGCGGTCGCCTACTCCTACGACCCGGACCTCGCGGCGGCGCCGGGCGGCGACGTCACCGCCCACGAGTGGGAGGGGCTCCGGACGCTCTACGCGCGCCGCGCCCCGCTCTTCCTCGAGTCGATCCTTCCCGGGCTCCGGAGCGACCG
>JBBQNC010000441.1:0-1615 GCA_038329555.1 Thermoanaerobaculia bacterium | reverse complement strand
CCACGTAGAAGATCGACGACATCGCTCCGAGAATGGCGCTGACTCCCGCCCCCGCGAGCAGGTGCCGGATGGCGTCGATCCCCTGCGCCCGATCCGCGAGGTCTCCCGAGGAGTACTTGCGGAAGAACGTCGACGGCAGATCGAGAAGCCGGTCCCACATCGCCGCCTGGACCGAGTAGTCCATCTTTCCCTGCACCCGCAGAACGGCGATGCTCTGCGTCAGTTTGAAGGCGATGGAGGCCAGAGCTCCGATCACCAGCGCGGCGCAGAACTGCACGAGCATCCCCCGCTCGGCCTGCGGGATGGCGGTATCGAAGAGCTTCCCCGTGAAGTACGGCGTCATGGCAGCCAGGATCCCCATTCCGGCGCCCATCAGGGCCAGCGTGATGAACTCGCGGCCGAGACCCTTGACGCCGAAACGGAGCACGTGCTTGACCGTGAGAAGCCCGTCGGGGAAGCGGCGGTAGAAGACCCACCCGAACGGCTGCAGCTTCTGGGCGAGCTCCGGCGTCACAGGCTCCCGGCGTCCCGTTCTCCCGTCGACCCAGTCGTAGGACGTCGGGCTCGTGGGGAGGAGGGCGACCGGCTCCTTCGTCTCTTCGCCTCGCGCGAGAAGCGGCCCCTGATCCTGCTTCCACCAGTCGTCTCTCAGCGCGACCTGGCGCGTGCGGAAGCGCGAGAGCGTGGCGACGGCGTGGAGATGATCCTCGAAGCTGCGCTCGACCCCGGTGTCGGCCGGCTTTCGGGCGTCCATGCCGAGCTCTTCGCAGATGGCGCGGCACGCCTGAAAGACGGGCTCCGCCTCCCCGAACGCGGCGCGCGGCTTCCCCTTGGACGCGCCGCTCGCGAGGACCGCGCCGATCTCCTTGAAGGCGGCTTCTCGCGCAGCATTCAGATTCTCAGACTTGTTCTTCTGCCGGTTGAACTCGTCGACCGACGCGAGCTTCTTGTTCAGGAACTCGCACTCGCAGAGCGCCTGGTGGAAAGCGTCCAGCCCGCGCCACAGCTCCGGCCGCGCGAGGACCGCGGGCCCGGATCGCGGAGTGAAAGACAGTCCCTCGACGGACGACTCGATCCACGTATCCCGCGTCACGGGGAAGAGGATGTCCCCCGCGCCCGGCAGAACTTCCGCCATGCTCACGAACAGGAGCGCGCCGCCGCGGACCTCGACCCAGACGACGCCCTTCTGGGCCCGGGCGCGCCCCTGGAAAGGCAGCGTCGCGGGCTCTCCCTCCATCAGGTCGACGGCGGTGGGACCCGGAGGCAGGTCGCGCACGAGAGACTTCGACAGGCCGGTGACCCACGTCTCGACGAGGGCATGGATGCGATCCGCATGTTTTCCGGAGGTCGCGAGCTCCGCCAGCCTCGTCCGCGAGATCATCCGCAGCTTCGTTCCCGTCTTGCCTGCCGCGAGAAACCCGGAGCCGAGGCCGTAGCCGGCAAAATCCATCCCGAAGAGCGCCTGTCCCGTCTCGACGCTGATGAAGTGCGTTCGCGCGCCGGACGCCTCGTCGTTCTGGATGGCAACCGTGAAGACCTCGAGGCGGCCCTCTTCCACGATCCACATGGCGTTCGGGTTGTCCAGGAGGAAAGGCTGGTTGCCGGCGACCGGAAT
>JBBQNC010000440.1:0-1619 GCA_038329555.1 Thermoanaerobaculia bacterium | reverse complement strand
CGGGATCGCCTCCGGGCCGCTCCGGTTCCGCGACGAGTTCGTGCGCCACAAGATCCTGGACCTCCTGGGCGATCTCGCGCTGCTCGGCCGCCCGCTCCATGGACGGATCCATGCGAGGAAGGCGGGCCACGCGCTCCACATCGAGTTCGCGCGTGCGCTGGAGCTCGCGGCCGCGACGCCGGGCACGGCGGAGATCGACGCCGCCCACGAGCGCACGGTCAACGAATAGCGGGACGGTCCCGCTTCGGAGGCGCCGTTCCTCGGCTTCCCCCTCGTCTTCCCCTCCTCCTCCGGCTCGGCGCGGCCTTCCGGGTCGCGCGATTCCCCGCGCAGCGCCGCGATCAGGGCCGCCAGAGCGGGCGGAGGCGGCGCCCCTTCCGGCCGCGTGACGAGGCCGATCGGCAGGGCGATCACGAGGTCCCCGAGGCGCCGGACGACGCTCCCCGGCGGCGCCGGCCGGACGGCCAGTCGCGGAACGACCGCGACCCCGAGCCCCTGACGTACTCCTTCGCTCAAGCTGGCCACGCTGCCGCTCTCGAGCACCCACTGGGGTGAGACGCCGCGCTCCTGGAGCGCCCTCTCGACGACGCCCCGGTAGGCGCACCCCTGCTCGGTCACCATGAGGAGCTCGCCGTCGAGATCCGTGACGGAGACGTCCGCGTGCGCGCCAGCGGGTGCGCCGCCGGGATCAGGAGGGCCATCTCCTCGGCGAAGAGCGGCTCGAACGCCAGGCCGAGCTCCGGCTGCGGCGCGGAGCACAGTCCGACGTCGAGATCTCCGTCGGCGACCGCGCGGCTGACGCCGCTCGTGCCGCCGACCTCGAGGCGGATCCGCAGCCCCGGGCGGCGGCGGCGCAGCCGGCCGAGAAGGGGCGTGAGCCGGAGGGTGGCGGCGGGCTCGATCGAGCCGATCCGGAACAGGCCGGTCCGGTCGTCCCGCGCTCGGCCATGCTCCTCGAGAGTCGGTCCAGCGAGTCGAGGATCGGGCCGGGCCTCGCCCAGCCCACTGCTCTGGGCCGCCTGGTCTCCGGCCTTCTCTTCCGGGTGCGGGCGCAAAGATTTCACGACTCTCTGCGCGGTGGTCGGCCTGGTCGCGCTCGCCGCGTGCCTCGCGAGCGGGCTGCCCGCGTTGCGGGCCACACGCATCGACCCGGTCCGCGCGCCGCGAGGCGACTGACCCGCCCAGTCGTTACAATCGCCCCAATGCAACGGGGCTTCTGGGCGGTCGTGGGGATCTCGGCGGCAGCGCTGCTCTCCCCCGGCTCGTCCCCGGGGCAGGCCGCGCGCAAGCCGCGGATCGAGATGCTCCACGCCGAGGCGCGGGGGCCCGACGTGTTCCTGCGCTTCCGCCTCGACGGCGCTCTAAACCCGGAGCTCGCCACCAAGATCGAGGCCGGGCTCGAGACGGCGATCCGCTACGACATCCGGCTCTACCGCCACAACGCGCACTGGCTCTGGGACGACCGCCTGGACACGCGGCGGTATCGCGTCGCGGTCACGTACGACCCCGTCACGCGCGAGTACGTGGTCTCGGAGACGCTCGACGGAAGGTCACTCGCCCGCTCCACGACGCGCGATTTCGCGGAGGTCGCCCGGAGGCTCGTCTCGCGAGACAACCTG
>JBBQNC010000439.1:0-1646 GCA_038329555.1 Thermoanaerobaculia bacterium | reverse complement strand
CTTCTGATGCTGTCGCCGGCGCGGTTCCCGTTCCTGCCGGCCCTCGCGTGCGGCGCGGTTCTCTGTGCGGTGTCGGCCGTTCTGCTCGGCCTTCCGATTCTGCGGTTGAAGGGACACTATTTCGCCATCGCGACGCTCGGCGTGGCGGAGGCGATGCGCCAGATCGCCGACACCTGGGACGACGTCACACAGGGCTCCACCGGGATCGACCTGCCCATGCGGGCGGACGGAAGCTTCTTCTACTTCACGGCGCTCGCCCTGGTCGCCGCGGGGGTCCTTCTGACGGCGGTCCTCCGACGGTCGAAGGCCGGGTACGCGTGGATGGCGATCCGCGAGGACGAGGACGCGGCGCGCATGGTCGGCATTCCGACGACCCGATACAAAGTGCTCGCCTACGCGCTGTCGGCGGCGTTCTCGGGACTGGCCGGCGGCATCACCGCGTACCAGAACGTCCACGTGACGCCGACCGACTTCTTCAAGCTCGACTACACCCTCGAGTCGATCATCGCCGTGGTGATCGGGGGTGCGGGCACGGTCTTCGGGCCCGTGATCGGAGCGGCCCTCTACCAGCTGCTCTCGACTTTCGTCTGGAGCCACTTCCTGGAACTGCACCCGACCGTCCTCGGGTTGCTCATCATCTTCTTCGTCATCTTCGTTCCGCGGGGGATCGTCTTCCTCGCGCGGTCCCGGCGGGGCCCGGGGGAGCCGCGCTTTCGATGGCGGGATCTGCTCGCGAACGTCCGTGAAAACCGGGTGACCTGACCGATGATCGTCCGAGCGCCGGAAGTCCCCACGGCCATCCCCGCCGGAGCCCCGCTCCTCGAGGCGGAGGGGATCGTCCGCCGCTTCGGAGGGCTGGCCGCGCTCGACGGCGTCGATCTGACGATCCGAAAAGGGGAGATCCTGGGCGTGCTCGGCCCGAACGGAGCCGGGAAGACAACGTTCGTCAACTGCATCTCGGGTCTCGACAAGCCGACGTCGGGCCGGGTCTTCTTCCGCGGCGAGGACATCACCCGGCTTCCGAGCCACCGGATCGGTCGGCGCGGCATCGCGCGGACCTTCCAGGTCGTCAAGCCTCTGCGGCAGCTGTCCGTCCTCGACAACGTGGCCGTGGGAGCGATGTTCGGCGCCGGAGGACGCGAGCGCACGGCTGCGCAGGCGCGGCAGCGAGCCGAAGAGGTTCTCGACCGGGTGGGCCTGGCCGCTCGCGCGCGCGAGACCGCGAGCGCGCTCACGATCCCCGACTTGAAGCGGCTCGAGCTCGCCAAGGCCCTCGCCATGGACCCCGAGCTTCTCCTGCTCGACGAGGTGATGGCGGGGTTGAACCCGACCGAGGTCGAGAGCGCGATGGAGCTCATCCGAGAGATCCACCGGGGCGGCGTGACCCTCTTCGTAATCGAGCACGTCATGAGGGCGATCCTGGGGATCTCGGATCGACTCGTGGTCCTGCACTTCGGCCGGAAGATCGCGGAGGGAGAGCCGTCGCGGGTGATCGAGGACCCCCGGGTGATCGAGGCGTATCTGGGCGAGCGATTCGCGCGGCGAGCGGGGCGCGGAGGTCGGGTGGCCCCGGGGGCTGGCCCCGGCTCGCCGACCACCGCTCCGGCGGCGCCGGCGCCGCCGGCCGGGTGTACCGCGCTCCTCGA
>JBBQNC010000438.1:0-1647 GCA_038329555.1 Thermoanaerobaculia bacterium | reverse complement strand
CGCGGGCGACGCGGCGCCGGCCGAGGGCGCGGGCGCTCCCTTCCCCGAGATCGTCTCGCCCGGCCGGGCGCCCGCGGTGCGGCCCTCGTTCCAGACGCGCTGGCCGTTGACCCAGACGATCCGGACGCCTTCGGAGATCCGCCCCGGCTCCTCGAAGGTGGAGCGGTCGAGGATCGTCGCGGGGTCGAACAGGACGAGATCCGCCCTCATCCCGGGGGCAATCGAGCCCCGGTCCTTCAAGCCGAGCCGCCGGGCCGGAAGAGAGGTCATCTTCCGGACCGCCTCCGCGAGCGACAACCAGTGGCGCTCGCGAACGTAGCGTCCGAGGACCCGCGGATACGTCCCCGCTCCGCGCGGATGGCTGGATCCGATTCCCCCGTCGCTCGCCACCATCACCCACGGCTTCCCGTAGAAGACCTGGACGTCTTCTTCTTTCATGGAATGACCGATTACGTCGGCGCCGCCGTCCTTCACGATCCGGATGAAGAGCTCGACCGGGGTGATCCCCGCCGCGCGGGCGATCTCGGCCATGTTCTTCGAGACGAATTCCGGGTGGGCGCTGGATTCCGTGATGGTGACGCGTTCGGCGCCTCCAACGTCCGCGAGCGCCCGCTCGACGCTCGCCGGGTCGTCATATTTCTTGTTGGGTACGAGGACCTCGATGTTCGCGTGCCAGGCCTCGTAGGGGTAGCAGTCCGCCAGAATGTCCTGCCCCTTCGAGTTCGCCTGCTCGATGCGCGCGGAGAAGTCTCGCGCGCGGCCCCAGACGCCGACCGTGGCCAGCTTGATGTGGGAGATCTGGATCGGGATCCGGGCCTCCCCGCCGATGGCGATCGTCTCTTCGAGGGCTTCGAAGCTGCGGTCCGCCTCGTCCCGCATGTGGGTCATGTAGAAACCACCGGCGGCCGCCGCGGCCCGCGACATCTCGACGAGCTCGGGCGTTTCGCTGTAGCTCCCGACCTCGTATTCGAGCCCCGAGGAGAGTCCGACCGCCCCCTCCCGCATCGCCTGCGCCACGAGCTGCGCCATGCGGGCGGACTCCGCGGCGGTCGCCGGACGCTTGTAGTCCTTGCCCATCACCATCTCGCGGACGGTGGCGTGTCCGACGAGCGTCAGGACGTTGACCGCCGCCGGGGACTGCCGCCGCGCGGCCAGGTAGTCGGAAATCGGCCAGGGGGACTCGCCATCGGCTCCGACCACGAGAGTGGTGATTCCCTGCGAGACCTGCGTGCCGGCGAGGGGGTCGGACGCGAGGCCCTGCGTCGAGTGATTGTGGATGTCGATGAACCCGGGAGCGAGCACGAGACCGTGTCCCCGGACGACCTCTTCTCCCCGCTGGCGCCGCAGGCGGCCCACCGCGACGATCCGGTCGCCCTGGATGCGCACGTCCTGCTTCGAGATGACCCGCCCCGTTCCGTCCGCCACGAGCGCGCCCGAGATCAGCAGGGATTCGGCGAGGCCGGACGCGGCGACGAGAAGCAGCGTCCCGGCGACGATCGCATCACGGAACATCGAGACCTCCACGAATGGCGGCGTACACGAAAGGAAACGGAACCAGCGACAGACTATCGCGGCGTGTCGGTGACGGATTTCGGTCTTACGCCGCCGCCCTTCTCCAGAATGGCCAGCGCTCCGCGGACCTCCGCG
>JBBQNC010000437.1:0-1663 GCA_038329555.1 Thermoanaerobaculia bacterium | reverse complement strand
CACACCGACGGCGCTCAGTGCCTCGGAAAGGCGCTCGCGCACCGTTGCAAGCTCCTTAGCCAGATCGTCCGTCGAGCTGTACCGATTCCGAGGCTCCTTGGCGAGGCAGCGCTCCACAATCCAGCGCACCGGCGTCGGGATCTTCGCGTTGAGCTCGGCGATCGCCTGCGGCTCGTCCTGGATGATCGCCGTGAGCGTCTGCGGCGCCGAGTTCCGCTGGAACGCGCGCTTCCCGGTGGCCATCTCGTACAGGATCGAGCCGAAGGAGAACTGATCGGACCGGAAATCCACCCGTTGCCCTGCCGCCTGCTCGGGAGACATGTAACCCACGGTCCCCATGACGACACCGGCCTCGGTCCCGCCCGTAATCGTTACGGCTTGCTCCTTCTGTCCGCTATCCGAATCCGGGTGCGTTAATTTCGCCAAACCGAAATCGAGGATCTTGACGACGCCGTCGCCGGTGACCATCACGTTCTCGGGCTTTAAGTCCCGGTGGACGATGCCCGAGGTATGAGCCTTGGCCAGACCGTCGGCCAACTGAGCGGCAATCGAAAGCAACTTGCGCAGAGCAAGAGGACCGGTATGGAGCAGCTCCCGCAAAGTCTTTCCATCCACCAGCTCCATGACGATGAAAGAGGTGGAATCGATCTGCCCGACCTCGTGGATGGTCACGATATTGGGATGGTTCAAGGCGGAGGCCGAACGCGCCTCCCTCTCGAAGCGCTTCAAGCTTGCCGCGTCAGAAGACAGCCTGGCCGGCAGGAGTTTGACCGCGACTTCGCGTTGAAGCCGGGTGTCCCTGGCGCGGTAAACTTCCCCCATCCCGCCAGCGCCGAGCAAGCCCAGCATCTGGTACGGGCCCAGCCGCGTATGCGCTGAGACGGTCATAGGATCTCTGGAGAATCCTATCGTGGGACGCTCCCGGAGGTGCTAACGGGAGTCACTTGTGGGGCCAGTTTTCCTGGTCTCCGGCGAATCCCTGCCGAAATCTTAGAAGCCATATCCCCTGAAAGATCGACGCCGGACCTGTGCAATACGCTCCACACGCTTCCGGCAGGTCGTGCGAACGAGTCGGCAGTGAGGCGCGCGTTTGCTGGATCGACCTATTCTGAGCCGTCCTGCACCGGCCGCCGGTGCGTTTCGATCGGCTCCCCCGGATCCAAGGTCCTCTATCAGCGGGTCCACAGGCGAGCGATCTTGAACGCGAACGGAAGGGTGGGGGCGTAGTCTCGGGCTCGAGCTGTGGACCGCCGGACCCGAGACTCCGAGCTCGTCGGGTGACATCCGCTATAGGAGGACACACCCCTCTGACAGCCCCGCTCGTCATCTCTCGGTGAGAATCTCTCCAAGCTTCTCCGGATCGATGTTGCCGCCCGAGACCACGCAGACGATCTTGCCCTTGAGGGCCTTGCCGGCGAGCGCGGCCGCGAGAGGCGTGGCTCCGGCGCCTTCGGCCACGACCCGCGCACGGGAGACCAGGAGGCGCACCGACGCGCGAATCTGTTCGACCGACGCGACCAGGGATCCCGCGAGGACGCTGCTCGCGAGGGGCCACATCTCGTCGAGGAGGGTCCGGGCCCCGATGCCGTCGACGAAGCTCGGCGCGTAGTCCGTCTGGACCGGCCGCCCCGCGGCGAGAGAGGCGGCGAACGGCGCCGCTGTC
>JBBQNC010000436.1:0-1692 GCA_038329555.1 Thermoanaerobaculia bacterium | reverse complement strand
CGCTCCTGAAGCTCGTCGCCGAGCGGCGCTTTTCCTGGAGCGGCCTCCTCGCGCGTCTCGAGCGCACGCTCCCGCCGGACGTGCGAGTGATGCGTCTCACCCCGCGATTCGACGAGAACGGCGAGACGTACCTCGACGCCTCGCTGATCGGCCGCGGTCCCGACGCGATCGTGCGGACGATCGCGGCGCTCTCCCGGGATCCGATGTTCGGCACCGTCGACCTGCGGTCGGAAAGCTCGCCCGAGGCCGGCGCGCCGGAGGGCTACACGTTCGATCTCGAGCTGCGCTATCGAACGCCCGATCCATCGCATGCTCAGGCGCCGGACCGCCGGCTGCTTCGGGGGGCGGCGCGATGACCGCCTGGAGGAAGAGAGCCGCCCTTCTCGCGCTCGCCGGCGTGCTCCTCGCCGGCAACGTGGGCTTCTACCTCTGGTACCGGTCGACGGCGGGGGACCGCAAGGAGAGCATGGAGGCGAGGCGCGTGGCGCTCACGCGCGAAGTGGAAACGCGCGAGCAGGAGGCGGCAAAGCTCGCCGCGCAGCGCGACCGCCTCTCCCAGGTGTCCTCGGCGATCGACGAGTTCTACGGCCGGCGCGTGGGGTCGCGGCGGGATACGCTCGCCGGCGTCGTCGAGGAGCTGCACGCCGTGCTCCAGAAGAACGGCATCTCCCCGGCGCAGATCTCCTACGCGACGGCGCACGTCCCGAACCTGCCGCTCACGGAGATGCGGATCAACTTCACCTTTCGGAACGACTACATCCGGTTCAAGCAGCTGCTGACCGCGATCGAATCGGGACGCCGGTGGCTCGTGGTGCGCGACGTGGGTCTTCAGCGCGATCCGGAGGTCCCGGGTTCCGTCCAGGTGCGCATGAGCCTCGCGACGTATTTCGCCGGCGACGAGGCGGCGCCCCGCGCCGGGACCGCTCCCGCGGGAGCGCCGCGATGAAGGTGAATCTGGGCACGCGCGGGCAGCTCTACGTCTTCCTGGTCGCCGCGGCGCTGCTCGTCCTGTTCGTCGCGCGGTGGCGATCCGGTCCACCGGTGGCGCCCGCTCCCGCCGGGGGGAGGCCGCCTTCCGGTTCGCTCGACGAGGAGCGCCCGTCTGCGCGCGGGAGCGGGGCCCGACCCGACCCGAAGAAGGCGAGTCCGGACGACGTGCCGATCGTGACGACCAAGGATCTCGATCCGCAGCGCGCGCGGATGGAGGGTCCGAGCGGGCGCAACCTGTTCGACCTCCGGCCGCCGACGCCGGTGCCGCCCCCCACCCCGACGCCCGCGCCGCCGCCTCCGCCGCCGCCCGGAAGCGCCGCGTTCGTCGGGCCGCTGCCGCCTCCGCCGCCGACCCCAACCCCGGCGCCGCCCGAGGTCCCCTTCAAGTTCATCGGGACTTTCGGGCCGAAGGATCGGCCGGTGGCCGTGCTCGTACTCGGGGACCAGATCCTGAACGCCCGCGCAGGCGACGTCGTGTTCGACCACTTCATCCTGCGCCGGGTCGGCTACGAATCGGTCGACGTCGGCTTCGTCGGCTTCGCGCCCTCGGAGACCCGCCGGATCGGGATCTCGCCATGAAGAAACCCCGGCCAACCGGAAAGGGTGACCGCATGAACCTCGCCAAGAAACTCTGTGTCCTGGGTCTTCTTCTCGCCGGGGCCGCGTGCACGAGCTCGCGGGCCTTCCGCGAAGCCCGCGAGG
>JBBQNC010000435.1:0-1701 GCA_038329555.1 Thermoanaerobaculia bacterium | reverse complement strand
CCGACCCGCTTTCTCCCGGCAGCCGGACGACGGTCGCCGACGCCCTGCTCGCGCCCCATCTTTCCTACCTGCGCTCGCTCGAGTCGCTTCTCGCCGCGGACCTCGTTCACGGGATGGCGCACATCACCGGCGGCGGCTTCTACGACAACATCCCTCGCGTGCTACCCGACGGTGTCGACGTCGTGATTCGCGCCGGAGCGTGGCCCGTTCTCGAAGTGTTCGAGATCATCGGGCGCGAGGGTCGGGTCTCCTTCGAGGAGATGCATCGGGTCTTCAACATGGGAATCGGCATGGTCGTTTTCGTCGCGCCGTCGGACCTTCCCCGCGTCGCGTCGATCTGGGCGGAGGCGCGCCTGAAATGGTTCGCAATCGGCAACGTGAAGCCGGGGGGCAGCAAGAGAGTGGTCGTCGACCCGCCGCCGGCGTGAGCCGCGGCGCCGCCCCTCCTGTCCGGATACCCGCCTCGCAGCGTCGGCCTCCCCGTGTGCGCGCATGACGCGCGACGGTGACGCGTCCGTTCTCCGGCGGCTCGCCATCCTGCTCTCCGGCCGGGGCTCGAACTTCGCGGCGATCGCCGACGCCGTCAAAAATGGCGCGATTCCGCGCGCCGAGATCGTTGCGGTCGTGTCGGACGTGCCGTCCGCGCCCGGCCTGGAGCTCGCCCGCCGGCGGGGGCTTCCCGCCTTCGCGGTCGACCGCGCGCTCCATCGGGAGAGGGGCGGGCACGAGGCGGCGCTGCTTCGGGTTCTCGAGCCGGCGCGGCCCGACGTGATCTGCCTGGCGGGCTACATGAGGATCCTGTCCCCGGACTTCGTGCGCCGTTACCGCGGCCGCATCCTGAACATCCACCCGTCCCTTCTCCCCGCATATCCGGGGCTCGAGCCGCAGAGGCGGGCGCTCGCGGCCGGCGACTCCGTGGCCGGATGCACCGTCCACATCGTGGACGAGGGGACGGACTCGGGCCCCATCCTCCTCCAGGGGAGGGTGCCCGTGCGGCCCGGGGAGACCGTCGAAAGCCTCTCGGCGCGCATCTTGGAGGAGGAGCATCGGGTGTATCCGGAGGCCATCGCCCGTGTCCTGGGAACGCTTCCGGACGGGCCCTGAAAACTGCACAAAATCGTGTGCAGCGCTGGAGCTTGAAGTGTCGGGGGCTCAATTCTTTACGATTTGTTTCGAAAACCCTTGACACACCCGGAAGGGGGCCCTATATTCCGTTTCCCCGCAAGGGTTCCAAGATCTTTACAGAGTCCCTCCGCCGCGCTAGCCGTCGTCGTTGGAGGCGCGGAGAGCGAGAAAACGGTTGACGGGCCTCCAGAAATCGAAGAAACTGAAATTTCCGTCTTCGGACGGCCGATTCAATTCAGCTACGCCGGAAGTACGGCGTCATCCCGGGGAGACGAGCCCAGGGGATTCGGTTCCTTGAAAACTGAGTAGAGCGTGCCAGACGTCTTTTTCCTGGTTTTTGTAAAAACCAGAGTTTCCTGTATCGAAAAAACAGGACGACTCTTACTGACGAATGTAACGGCGACGGTCGCCTTCGGGCAGCCGGCGTCGTGAAGACTTTAAGTGGAGAGTTTGATCCTGGCTCAGAATGAACGCTGGCGGCGTGCTTAACACATGCAAGTCGAACGAGGCTGAGGGGGCAACTCCTCAGTTTAGTGGCGGACGGGTGAGTAACACGTGGGTAACCTGCCCGGAAGT
>JBBQNC010000434.1:0-1701 GCA_038329555.1 Thermoanaerobaculia bacterium | reverse complement strand
TGGGCCGCCATGATGCAACTTCTCGCGAGGATCCGCAGCGCCGCGGGGCTCTGACCTTCGATCACTAAATTGAGGTGACGGAAGAGCCGGGCCGACCGCCCGGCTCTCTCCTCCAAAGAAGGATTCGCGGCGGTTCTAATGTGAAACGGGGTCGCGCCGTGGGCCCGACGGCTACGACTCTGGATCGAGCCTCGCTCGCAGAATTCGCGCGCAACGCCGGACGCTCAGCTTGGGGAACTACGGGGTCGGGCGGGCGCCGATCTCACCGGAGTCATCGGCGTTAGCACCCACCCGCCATTTGCATGTGTCCGCCGTGGTTCATCTTCGGCGCGCTGAAACGTATACGGAAGAAGACATGAAACGACACCGGGTGCCGGCCACATACGGGATCGAGACGGGAGTTGAAACGGTACGCGCCGAGGTCTCCACCGACACCGGTCTCCGCCCCCGAAAGGAGCGGGGGGTCGCGCACGTACCCGATTGTCCCGGCCTGCACCAGGGTTCGAGTTCGCGGCGCGCCCGCCGAGCGCTGGCGCTTGAACGTGAGCTCGTAGAGGTCGCGATCCACGCTTTCGACCCGGCCGTACACGAAATTCGAGTCGGCGAATTTCCAGGCGGACATTCTGGTAAGTCTCGCCCCGCTCGAAGAGCTCGGAACTGCCCTGCACGGGAATCGTCGCGGGCTCCAGAGTAAACGTGCCAAGGAGCGACAACTTTCCGCCCCAGGCGCGGCGGATCGCCATCACCATCAAGTGATTTTGGGACTCGAACTCCCGGTTTCCGGAGGGCCCACCCTGACGGTTTGCGGTGAGGAAGGCGTAGCCATGGAGCATGGTCATCCAGTGGTCCATCGGCTCCATGTCCTCCATGGCGGCCATCATGTCGGGGTTCTGATGTTCCCCGGCCGGCCCGGGCATCATCGGAGGCTGGTCGGATCTGGGACCGGATCCCTCCGTGGGAGTTGGTGACGGTGACACATGACCAGCGTGCTGAGCGACGGCGGCACTCGAGACGAGCAAAATCGTCCAACCGATCAAAGCATTTCGAACGGACATGTTCCCCGCTTCGGGACTCTGTACGCCCGCGCCACTGCGCGACTGAAAGACTAGGATTGCGGTCCGATTCAGCAATCGAAAAGAAACAAAACAAATGCGGGGAGTTACAACGACGTGTTTCCGGGGAGTCCGACGTTTCGCGGCGGCGGGTCGTGATCGCTCACGCGGTCCCCGGACTGACAGGTCTTCTGTGCCGGAGATCCTGACGTGCCTCTGATCGCAGGAACCTGTCCGTGGCAGGGACTGATCTACCGTCCCGCCGAGTTCTGCGAGGCGTCTCTCTGCGGATGGATCCGCCAGCCAGCGAACACCTGGACGAACATCGGTTTTCTGATCGTCGGTCTGGCCATTCTGCGCGCCGCGCGCCGTGACCGTTTCGAGCATCTCCGCGGGCTGGCCCTGATTGCCCTGGCGACCGCCGTCGGCTCCGCATTTTTTCATGCGTCGGAGAGCTTCGTCGGGAGACTCTTCGACTACGGCGGGATGTATCTCGGCGCCTCTTACATGCTGGCGGTCAACGTGAGACGCTGGCTGCTTCTCAGTCGCACGGCAACCCGATTCCTTTTCTGGGCCAGCACCTTCGCTCCGCTCCTGATGATGACCTTCAACGACGCGTACGCCTCGTCCATCTACTTCTTCGAAGGGC
>JBBQNC010000433.1:0-1710 GCA_038329555.1 Thermoanaerobaculia bacterium | reverse complement strand
GCGATCCGGGAGCTGGTGCCGCGCGTCGGCGAGATCCTGGACACGACGGACCACGGCGCGGGACGGAATCCGTACTACTCGCCGGGGAAATAGCGATCAGCTGTCAGGTTGTCCCTTCTGCTGTCCGCGTTTTCCCGCGTTTCGATTCCGAGCTTCGCATGCGCCTGGCGCAGCGCCCGTTCCGCCTCCGCCGGTGTGTCCGCGCGGCTGAAGAGGAAACCGAGATAGCGCCAACCCTCCGGAAGCGGGATGAGCCTCTGGCCCGGCCGGAGCGTGATCGTGGCTTCGACGATTCCCTTCACGCCTCGCGCCTCTTCGAGGCCCGTTACCCGTTCTAAAACCCCCGCGAGCGGAATCGGGATCATCATCACGCCCGCCGCCGCTTCCTCTCGTGAGGCCGCCGCCGGCCTTCCCAGGGCGTGGCGCACGATCAGCTCCTCGAGCGACAGGCCGGTGCCGAAGCGCAGCGTGCGCGAGCAGAGCCCTCCGATTGATCGCGCGGCCGCTTCGATCAGGACCGGACCGCGGGGACCCAGCCGGACCTCGGCGTGCACGGGACCTTCGCTCAACTCGAGGGCCCGCGCCGCTCGCGCGACGACGTTGCCGATCGCGTCCTGTGTCTCCCGCGGGAGGCGCGAGGGCGTGATGTAGAGCGTTTCTTCGAAGAACGGGCCGTCTAAGGGATCGGGCTTGTCGAAGAGAGCGAGGACGCGGAGCTCGCCCGCTGTCAGCAATCCTTCGATTGCGACCTCCGGTCCCGGTATGAATTCCTCGACGAGAATCTCTCCGGCGGCGTCTCCCCCCCGCGCTCGGACTTCCGGTTCATCCAGAATCTTCCCGATCCGCTCCCACGCCCGCCGGAATTCGTCCACGTCTCTCGCGAGGATGACGCCGCGGCTCGCCGCCAGGAACGTGGGCTTGAGCACGCAGGGGTACTCCGCCCCGCGAGCCGTCTCCTCCGGGTCGGAGCTGCGCGGAAAGACCCGGTGGGCCGGGACGGGAACGCCGGCCGCGGCCAGAAGGTCTCGCATTTTTCCCTTGTGGCGAGCCGCCGCCGCGGCCGCGACGGGCGCGTGACGGAGCCCGAGCGCCTGCGCGATCGCCGCGGCGGCCACCGCGGTGTCGTCGTCCACTCCGAGGACCGCGTCGAGCGGCGCTTCCCCGGCCGACAGTTCGAGGACGCGTCTGGCGGCGCCCTCGGGATCGCGGAAGTCGAGCGTCCAGAGTCCGTCGGGGTTGACCGCGGCGACGGCGCTCGTTTCCTCCGTCCCGACGACCACCTCCGCGCCAACACGCCCGGCGGCCTCGAGGAAGTCCCGGGCGCGATAGCTCGACGTGGGGAGGAGGAGGAGGAGGCGCGGCACGGTTGGAGGATACGCGTTGACGAAGCGGTTGAGCGTTCAGCGTCGAGCGTTGAGCGTTCCGTGTTGAGCGTCATGCCACCGGGAACGTGGACGAACGGTCCGGATCGCACCCGCTCCTCATACGATGACGATCGTGCAGCGCGTGCTTTTGACGGGGGCGACGGGGTATGTCGGCGGACGGCTGCGGCCGGCGCTCGAGGCGCGCGGCGTGGCGCTTCGGTGCCTCGTCCGCCGGCCCGACGATCTTCGGGGGCGCGTGCCGTCTTCGACGGAGATCATCGCCGGGGACCTGCTCGAGCCAGAGACGCTGGAGCCCGCCCTCGAAGGGGTCGAGACGGCGTACTAC
>JBBQNC010000432.1:0-1716 GCA_038329555.1 Thermoanaerobaculia bacterium | reverse complement strand
TTCTCCTGGCCGTTTCCCTGGCTTCCGTTCCGTTCCTGGGCACCGAATTCATGCCGAAGCTCGACGAGGGTTCGATGCTGATCGAGACGCGGCGCCTCCCGAGCACCTCCCTGCCTCAGGGGATGAACATCGCCCGCGAGGTCGAAAAGACCCTGCTTCGCTTTCCGGAGGTCCGCAGCATCGTGACGAAGATGGGCCGCCCGGAGCTCGCGACGGAGACAATGGGTCTCTATGCTGGAGACGTGTACGTCATCCTTCGCCCTCGCAAGGAATGGAAGGCTCGCTCGAACGACGAGCTCGTCGCCAAGATGGACGCCGCGCTGAAAGAGATTCCCGGGATCGACTACAACTTCACCGCTCCGATGGCCATGCGGCTCGATGAAGCGATCTCGGGCGTTCGGACGGAGCTCGGTGTCAAGGTCTTTGGCGACAGCCTCGCCGTTCTCCAGCGAAAGGCCGTCGAGATTCGCGACGTAATTGCGAAGGTGCCGGGCGCCGCCGACGTGTCCGTCGACGTCAGCGCCGGCGCCATGCAGGTCGAGATCGAGGTGGATCGAGCCTCACTCGCCCGAAACGGGCTCACCGTCTCCGACGTCCGGGAAGCCGTCCAGGCCGGCATCGGCGGGGCCCAGGCCAGCGAGGTCATCGACGGACGGAAACGCTTCCCGATCGTGGTGCGGCTGGCCGAGAGCTACCGCTCCACCCCGGAGGGAATCGCGGGGCTGCTCGTGAACACCCCCGCGGGCGGCCGGATTCCTCTTGCGCAGATCGCCCGGGTTCGCGTGGCGGAAGGTCCCGAGCTCATCAACCACGAAAATGGGGAGCGCATGGTCATCGTTCAGAGCAATGTCCGGGGACGCGATCTGGGGGGATTCGCGGACGAAGTCCGTCGAGAGGTCGGGCGCCGGGTCTCGCTCCCGGAGGGCTACCTGGTCACCTATGGCGGCCAGTTCGAAAACCAGGAACGCGCGATGAAACGGCTCAAGCTCATCGTACCGCTCGTCCTTCTCGTGATTCTGGGATCTCTCTACGCGAGCTTCGGCAACGTGCGGCAGGCGGTTCTCGTCATGTGCAACGTGCCCTTCGCCTTGATCGGAGGGATCGCGGCGCTCTGGCTGCGAGGACTGCATCTGAACCTGTCCGCCTCGGTCGGTTTCATCGCCCTTTTCGGCGTCGCCGTGCTGAACGGCGTCGTTCTTCTCTCGTACATCAACCAGCTTCGAGCCGCCGGCCGCCCGCTGGAAGAAGCCGTGCTCGAAGGATCGGGGATCCGTCTCCGGCCCGTTCTCATGACCGCGCTCGTGGCGAGCGTCGGGTTCATTCCGATGGCGACCTCGACCAGCGCCGGCTCCGAAGTCCAGCGGCCGCTTGCGACGGTGGTGATTGGCGGTCTCGTCACGTCCACCGTCCTGACGTTGATCGTGCTTCCCGTGCTTTACGGGTCGCTGGAGAGACGCTGGCCGGGATGGGCTGCGGCCTTGCGGCGCCGAGTTGGCAGAAAACCGGTCGTGGCCTGATGCACGCTTCGTCTTCCCCGGCCGGCGAAGGGGCCGCCGAGAACGCGAGTGCCGCGCCGGGATCGGCGAGTGTTTCGTTGACCTCGCTTCTGACGCGAGATCGCTGGATCGAGATCGGACGGATCGTTCTGACAGGAGTCGTAGTTTTTCTTTTCTGGCGCGGCCTGGTGCCCGTATGGGCTCTCTGGCTCGCCGTCGC
>JBBQNC010000431.1:0-1720 GCA_038329555.1 Thermoanaerobaculia bacterium | reverse complement strand
GTCCCCTCCTGCTCGTCCTGCCGCTTCTGGTCTCGGTTCCGGGCTGCCGGAAGACGCCGGCCGCCCTACCTCCCCGGAAAAAGGCCGATCTGAAGCGGCCCACGGACGAGTGACTGCGGCAGGAGCCCGTGCGCCTTCTCCAGGACTACGTGCGTATCGACACGACGGCGGAAAAAGGCGAGCGGGCGGGGGTGGAGTTTCTCGGCGATCTCTTCGAGTGCGACGGCATCGCGAGCGAGATCGTCTGTCCCGCGCCCGGCCGCTGCAACATCCTCGCGCGGCTCCCCGGCCGGCGCCGGGAGGGCGCCCTGCTCCTTTTGAACCACGTCGACGTGGCGGAGGCGTATCCGACGTTGTGGAAAGAGGCGCCGCCATTCGAAGGGCGCATCAAGCTCGGCTTCCTCTACGGGCGCGGCTCCTACGACATGAAGTCGCTCGGCCTGGCGCAGGCCCTCGCGATGCGGCAGATCAAGAGGCTCGGAATCGTCCCCGAATCCGACATCCTCTTCCTGGGCGAGGCGGACGAGGAGAGCGAGCAGCGGTGGGGGAGCCGATGGCTCCTCGAGCATCGGCCCGAATGGTTTCGGGGCGTCGCGAACGTTCTGAACGAGGGCGGGACGAACGAGATGATCCTGCGGGACGTCCGCTACTGGGGCCTCGAGACCGTGCAGGCGGGGTTCGGCCTCGTACAGCTCGAGTCGATCGACCGGAAGGCGCTGGCGAGCCTCGCCGAGCGCTGGAAGACGGTGAAGTCGGACCCCGTACCCCCGCATCCGCACGCCGTTCTCGCCTTCGACATCCTCGCCAACCATCTCGGGCATCCGCTGACGGACCCTCTCCGGCATCTGGACCGCGTCCAGAGGGACCCCCGCGAGCTGGCGATCCTTCCGGACCGATACGGCTCGTTCCTCGAATCGCGGGTGTACTGGTCTCCCGTGTTTCTCTTTCCCCAGACACGGAAGTTCCGCGAGTACTCCGTGGTCTCGACTCCGCCCGGAGTCGCCCCGGACGGCCTCGTCCAGGGAATCGTCGCGGACGCGACGCAGAGCGGTCTGGCGGTGATCGGCCGCTCCGCCAGCGGAGCCGCCCCGGCGAGCCCGTACCCTACGCCTTTCACGGATCTGCTTCGGGACGTGACGGCGGCGCACTACCCGGGGGTTCCGTTCGGACCGATGCCGATGTTCGGCGGCTCGACCACGTCGATTTACTTCCGCCGCCGAAACATCCCCGCGTACGGATTCTCGCCGCTGCCGGCCAACATCTCCGACAGCGCGCGCCGCCACGGCAACGACGAGAGGATCTTCCTCCGCGATTACCTGAACGGCGTCTCGCTCTTCGAGGAAGTCCTCCTGCAGTTTGCCCTGGATCCGGGGCACTCTTTGACGCCCGCCCCGCCGCGCAATTGACTTTTTCCGTCACCGGCCTCTCGGCTATTTACTCGTAACTGATTCATAACAGATAATTTATCGAGACAGGATCCTGGCGCGCGCCTTGCTTTTTCCCCCGGCGAACCTCAACTTCTCAACGACGGGAGCAACCATGAAGAAGCGGGAATCCGGTTTCACTCTGATCGAGCTGCTGATCGTCATCGCGATCATCGGCATCCTGGCGGCGATCGCCATTCCGAATCTGTTGAATGCGGTGCAGCGGGGCAAGCAGAAGCGGACGATGTCGGACATGCGCGCGCTCGCGACGGCGGTCGAGGCGTACGCGGTCGACA
>JBBQNC010000430.1:0-1748 GCA_038329555.1 Thermoanaerobaculia bacterium | reverse complement strand
AATCCTCAATGACGCGGAGCCGGCGCCGCCTCGCGATGTCCAGGATCGGGTCCATGTCGCAGGGGAGGCCCGCGACGTGGACGGGAATGATCGCGCGGGTGCGCGGGGTGACGTGCCGCTCGATCTGGCCGGGGTCGATCTCGTAGAAGTCCGGATCGACGTCGACGAACACCGGCGTGAGGCCGTTGTAGAGAACGACGTTGGCCGTTGCGACGAAGGTGATGGCGGGGACGAGCACCTCGTCGCCGTCGACCCAGCCGCCCAACTCCTTCAGCGCCTGTAGCGCGATCTGGAGGGCGCTCGTTCCGCTGTTGCACATCAGGCCGTACCGCCTGTCGTGGGCCGTGGCGATCATCCTCTCGAAGCGATCCATCATCGGGCCGGCGGACAGACGGTTGCTGTCGAGGACCTCGAGAACGAGCTCTTTGGCGCGATCGCTGATCTGGCAGCCGCCGATGCCGATCTGCGGACGCCCGGCGGAAAGGGGGAGTCCGCGCGGAGCGTTAGGCACTATGGCCGCAGACTAAGGAGCGCGCACCGGCTCTGTCAAGTTACGATCCCGGACGCATGAGTCGCGGAGAACAGCTCGCCGTGACGATCGCCGGAGCGGGGCTCATGGGCCGCTGGCACGCGCGATACGCCGCCCGGATGGGAGCGCGCATCGCGGCGGTCGTCGATCCCGACCTCGCGGCCGCTCGCGTTCTCGCGGGGCGGTATCGCGGCGCCGCCGTGTTCGCTGATCTCGAGGAATCTCTTCGAAGCTCTCCCTCCGCCGCCGTTCACGTCTGCACGCCCTCCGGGTCTCACGAGGCGTCGGTCCGCATGGCGCTCGAGGCCGGCCGTCACGTTCTCGTGGAGAAACCGCTGGCCGCGTCGGCCGAAGGGGCGAAGAGACTGCTCGACCTGGCCTCCGGGAGAAGTCTGGCGCTTTCGGCGGTGCACCAGTTTCCCTTCCAGCGCGGGGCGAGACTCCTCGCCGGACAGACGGAGCGGCTCGGAGAGATCGTCCGCCTCGACTTTCTTCTCTGCTCGGCCGGCGGTCAGGGCCTCTCGCCCGCCGAATCCCGCGAGACCCTCCTCGCGATGCTCCCGCATCCCGTCTCCCTGTTTCGGCTCCTGGCGGGCGAGATGCCGCGGACCTCCGCCTGGAAGATCCTCGTGGCCGGCCCGGAAGAGATCGCGCTCTCGTGCGACGCGGCGAGGCGGACCCTGGGAATCTTCCTCTCCCTCCGCGGCCGTCCGACGCGTTGCCGCCTCGAGGTCACGGGCACGGAGGCGACGGCGCACCTCGACCTGTTCCACGGTTTCTCGGTGATCGAGCGGCGGCAGCCCTCGCGTCTCTCGAAGGCGGGGGCTCCCTTCCGCCTGGGGATCGACCTTCTTGGTACGGCCGCCGCCAACCTGTCGCGGCGAGCCCTGGCGCGCGAGCCCGCCTACCCGGGCCTGGCCGAGCTGATCCGCCTCTTCTACCTGTCCGTCAGCGGGCGCGGCGCGCCGCCCGTTGCTGCGGAGGAAGTTCTCGCCGCGGCGGGGCTCGCCGACCGGGTGCGGGCCGAACCGGCCGGCCGGGACCGAATCCGCGAAGCCGGCATCACCGATCGCGGCGCCGCGGGGCCTCTTTCCTGAGGACGAGCACCCACTCGGGACCGAACTGCCGCAAAAGGGCTCGCCCCGGCGCGAAACGCTTCGCGAACCGGTAGACCCGCAACGCCAGCCGCGCCCCCGGCGAAAGCCCGCGCGCCTCGTCG
>JBBQNC010000429.1:0-1757 GCA_038329555.1 Thermoanaerobaculia bacterium | reverse complement strand
GAAGATCTCGAGCTGCGCGGCCTGGAGCAGGCCGTCGGAAAGGAGCCCGTGGCCCGGCACGATGTCGCGGTAGGGCATCTCGCCGCGCAGGTACTCCGAGGCGGGAAGAAGCGGGTGCCCATCCTCGAAGAAGGACGCGAGCGGCGGTCCGTGGAGGCAGGCGGCCGCAGAGACCGCGACGAGCGTGGCCGGGAGGAAGACGGTTCCGGCAAAGCGCCGTGCGGCGCGAAGCGCGCGATCCCGCGGGTCGAGCGCCGTGAATATCGCCGGGAGAACGAGCGCCGCGAGGGCCGCCAGGACGTTCGCCGCAACGGGTCGGCGGCCCCAGAAGGCGACGGGAAGCGCGAGGCACGCGGCCGCGAGCCGCGGTGCGCCCCGCTGCAGGCTGCCGCTCCCGAGGGAGTGGCTCGCCGCGAGCGATCCGGCCAGGCAGAGCGGCGCGAGCGTGAAGCCGGACAGGCCTGCCCCGGCGGCCGGACCCGCCAGGAACGTCCAGAGCGCGAGCCCGTGCGCCGCGACAAACGCGAGCTCCGGACTGCCAACGGCGGAAAATCGCTCGACGCCGCGGAAGGCGAGCGCGAGCGAGCCCCAGGCGAGGAGCCCGAGAGCCGCCTCCATGATGTGCGATCGCGTCACGATCGCGAGGACGAGCAGCGCACAGCCGGCCGCAAGCGCCGCGTTCGGCCATGGTCGAGTCGTCTCCGGCCGGGTGGACGCGGGCCAAGTCCACCGAAACAGGATCGCGCCTGCCACGGCGCCCGCGGCCATCATCGCGAGCCAGAGAATGTCCCGGCGCGGATCGAGGCCGGCGAATCGCGCGTATCCGACGGCCTGGTTGGCGGCCGGCTCCGCCGGGAGGAGGTTCGTGGCGAATCGCGCGGCGAGCATCCCGGCGAGCGCGGCGAGGGCAAGCGTTCCGTTCGCCGGCGGAAACCGCCGCCGGCTCCGACGTTGAAGAGGGTCGGTCGGCGTCGAGAAGGGCGAGGGCTCGACGAGCGCCGACGAGCGTTCCGCATGCGGGGCTCCAGTCCGCGCGCCGGCGAGCATCCGCATGATGGCTATACGAAGCTGCGAACCGAATCGCGCAGCCCTCCGCCGGGAGTCCTCCGCCGCTCCGTCCCCGCCCGAGTGCCTTTCGTCCGAAAGCGCGCGCCGTCTGCTTCGCCCAGGCCTTAAGCTTCCGCCGGCTGCGGGCCGCTGAGAACGTTGGCCGGCCCGGCCGGAGGAGGTTCGATGGGAATGCTGAGATTGGCGGTGGTCTTATGGGGGGCCACAGCGGGCACAGTGACCTCGCCGGCCGGAATGGACCAGGTGCGGCAGGCGGAGACGGCGTTCGCGAAGGCCTTTGCCGACAGGGACCAGGCGAAGTTTTTCGCGTTCGTGGCTGAGGACGCGACGTTCCTCGGACCGAACGAGACGCTGAGCGGCAAGGAAAAGATGCGGGAAGTCTGGTCCGGGTTCTTCCGCGACCCGAAGGCGCCCTTCAGCTGGCGCCCGGAGCGCGTGGTCCTGAACGGCGCGGGCGACATCGGCCTGTCGACCGGTCCCGTCTTCGATCCGTCGGGCAAACAGGTCGGGAACTACTCTTCGATCTGGCGCAAGCAGAAGGACAACACGTGGAAGGTGATCTTCGACGGGCCGGGAGCGCCGGTGTGCCCGCCGACGCCTTCGTCGGCGCCGGCTCCGTCGCTGACACCCTGACCGTCCGCCGGCGGGTCGAGACTCGCGCGGGCGCGCGCTCCGGGATTTCGGGGCGC
>JBBQNC010000428.1:0-1765 GCA_038329555.1 Thermoanaerobaculia bacterium | reverse complement strand
GAAATGAACGGCGTCGCCAAGTCCTACGTCCGGCTCGTTCTCGCTCTCGGCCAGCACGACCCCGACTACGTGGACGCCTACTACGGACCGCCGGAGTGGAAGACGGAGGCCGCTTCGACGAAGCGCCCCCTTCCCGAGATCCGCGCCGAGGCCGACTCACTGCTCGAACGCCTCGCGCGGATCCCGGCGCCGGCCGAGGAGCTGCCGCGGCTGAGGCACCGGTACCTGGTGAAGCAAATCTCCGCCCTGCGCGCGAAGACCGAGATGCTGTCCGGAAAGAAGTTCACCTTCGACGAGGAATCGCGCGCGCTCTACGACGCCGTCGCCCCGACTCATACTGAGGAGCACTTCCGCGCGATCCGGGACCGGCTCGCAAAGATGCTTCCCGGCGAAGGACCCCTGGGCTCGCGCTACGAGGAGTATCGGAAGGGATTCATCATCCCGGCCGACCGGCTCGAGGACGTCTTCGGCGCGGCGATCGAAGCCGGACGGGCCCGGACGAAGGCGCACATCCCCCTGCCCGACGGAGAACGGTTCCAAGTCGAGAAGGTAACGGGAAAGTCCTGGAGCGGATACAACTGGTATCAGGGCGGATTTCAGAGCCTGATCCAGGTCAACACGGACCTGCCGACCTTCATCGACCGCGCGATCGACCTCGCCTGCCACGAGGGATATCCGGGACACCACGTCTACAACGTGCTGCTCGAAAAGAACCTCGTGCGGGATCGGGGCTGGATCGAGTTCACGGTCTACCCCCTGTTCTCGCCCCAGTCGCTGATCGCCGAGGGCAGCGCGAACTTCGGCATCGAGGTGGCCTTCCCCGGCGGGGAGCGCACGAAGTTCGAGCGCGAGGTGCTCTTCCCGATGGCGGGCCTCGACGCTTCGCAGGCCGGCCGCTACGCCGAGATCCAGAAGCTGGCCGACGGCCTCTCCTACGCGGGCAACGAGGCGGCGAGACGGTACTTGAACGGCGACATCGACGCCAAAGAGGCGGCGGACTGGCTCGAGGAGTACGCGCTCGCGTCGCGCCCCCGCGCCGAGCAACGGGTCCGCTTCTTCGACCAGTACCGCAGCTACGTCATCAACTACAACCTCGGCAAGGACATCGGGCGGCAGTGGATCGAGTCGCGCGGCGGCACCGCGGACCATCCGGAGAAGCGGTGGGAGGAGTTCGCGCGCCTGCTCTCGTCGCCACGGCTGCCGTCGGACCTCACGTCGCCGTAGCTTCGCTACGGCTCCCGCGACGTGAGGCTCCTCCTTCGCGACGCTCGGGAGACTCCTCACGTCGCGAGCGGATGGACGAGCCGACGGAAATGCTCCCTCGTCCCATGTTTTCTCACTGCGGGGCTCGCGCTCGCGCGCCGCCTTCCCAGATGGCCCGATGACCCCATGGCCCGATGACCGATGACCGATCGCCGCCGATCACCCGATCCTCTTGATCGTGCTCTCGAGCGAGGAGCCGTGCCGCGACGAGTTCGTGCGGGACCCCCTCACCCTGACCCTCTCCCCGGTCCGGGGGAGAGGGGAACTATTTCGACGCCGTCTTCGCGGCCTTGCCGGAAACCTTCGCGGTGGCGTCCTGCGCCATCTTCAGGTGCTCTTCCAGCGTCGGAAGGGTCTTGCCTGCGAAGCCTTTGATCTCGGCGTCCTTGCCGCTCTTTGCTTCCTTGCGGAACTCGGCGACGTCCTTCTTGTGGTCCTTCACCATGTCCGCCATGTAGGCGCGGTCGAACGCGGCGCCCGTCATCTTCGACATCCGGTCCAT
>JBBQNC010000427.1:0-1767 GCA_038329555.1 Thermoanaerobaculia bacterium | reverse complement strand
TCCTCCGGGTGCTCGAGATGTATTCGTTCGACGACGGCCGCAACCGGATCGTCGAAGCGCTCGGCGCGGTCCTCGAACTGCACCGCGAGGCCTTCGCCCGGACGCTCGAGATCGCGGGGGCCACGGACCCGGGCCTGATCGCGCGCCTGCGGCAGGATCCCGTGGTGGAAGGGATCCTCGAGGGCTACGGCCTCATCGAGGCCGACGTCGCGAGGCAGGTCGAGGCGGCCCTCTCGCGGCTCGCCCCCCTGCTCGAGAAAGACAAGACGGCCGCCAAGCTCATGGAGGTGTCGTCAGACTCCGTGAGCATTCATCTCATCCGCCCGCTGGATGCGGAGGTCTCGCTCGAGACGCTCACCACGGAGATCCGGAAAACCCTGCAGGAAGACCTGCCCGGCCACGCCGTCATCGTGACGTCCACCCTGAACATGGCGTACGCGGAGAAGCGGCGCAACTGGCTGCCGCTCGTCCATCGCTTCGAGCTCGAGGGCGGAGACCTGCGCAAAATCGCGATCTTCGACGACGCGGTGCTCGCCTGCGACGTCGAGGGCGAGGTGCACGCGTTCCGGGATCGATGCCCCTCCGGCGGGCGCGCCCTCGAGGGTTGGCGCCGCGATGGCCGCACGATCACATGCGCCTGCCACGGGCACCGCTTCGACCTCTCGAGCGGCCGCTGCCTGGATAAACCGGAGCTCGCGCTCGAGGTGGTCCCGGTCCGCATCGACAACACGGCCGTGATGGTGGCCCTCTGAGCGCGAACACCCCTCCCGACGATGGAGCCGCAGTCCGCGAGATCGCACGCCGGGACGAAGTCCTGGAGCTCCTGTTCTGGATGCGCGGCCAGGGTTTCGGTGATCAGCTCTCCGCGCGCGATCTCGCGGGATTCCTCGTCTACCCGGAGGGCGAGATCGCCGCGACTCTTCAAACGCTCGAAGGGCTCGGCGCCGTCGAGCGCCGCGACGGGGAACGATACGCTCTGACGGAATCGGGTCTTCCCGAGGCGCGGCGTCGGTTCGTCGACGACTTTCGGGAGATGCTCGCGGAGGGACACGGCGAATGCGGATTCTCCTGCCAGCAAGACCACGAGCACGAGCCGAGCCCCGAGCCCGAAGAGGACCGGAGGAAACCATGAGAATCGCGATCGGCGGCAAGGGCGGCGTCGGGAAGACGACGATCGCCGCGACGCTCACTCGACTCCTCGGAAGACGCGAAGGCAGCGCTCTCGCCGTGGACGGGGACTCCAATCCCAACCTCGCGGTCGCGCTGGGGCTTCCCCAATCGGACGCCATGAGCCTGCCGACGGTTCCACGCAACGTCATGGAGCGCCGAAAGGACATCGACGGCGAAGAAAAGCTGATGCTGGTTTCTTCTCCCGAGGAGATCGCGGATCGCTACGGAGTCGAGGCGCCGGATGGGGTCCGCCTCCTGATTCTCGGACGCGTGGGGCACGCCGGGACCGGCTGAATGTGCCGCAATCACGCTACCGTGCGTAGCCTGCTCGCTCAGCTCGTCGGAACGTCCACCGGACCCGTCGTCGCCGACATGGAGGCGGGCCTGGAAAATTTCAGCCGCGGAACGCCCCGGCACGTCGACACGCTCCTCGTCGTGATGGAGCCGTATTTTCGCGCGCTCGAGACGGGCGCCCGGGCCGTCGACCTCGGCCGCGAGCTCGGGATCCCGCGCATCGAGGCCATTGCGAACAAGGCGCGAACGCCCGAAGACGAGGCGGCCGTGCGCGAGTTCTGCGAGGCGCGAGGGATCCCGATC
>JBBQNC010000426.1:0-1801 GCA_038329555.1 Thermoanaerobaculia bacterium | reverse complement strand
AGCAGACCCACTATCGCGTCGTTTCGACCGTGACGACGGGCAAGGGCATCGTCTGGGGACCCTCGAATCAACCCAGCAACACCAGCGCCGTCGCGGCCCAGGCGCTGGGTTTGGCCGTTCCCCGCGGCGTCTGCTTCGCCGTGGAGCACCCGCACGCCGACAACACGCAGGTCGAGGGCTGCGCCGACCCGACCCGCTAAATCCAGATTCGAACGCTCGATCGCAGGCTCGGCGAGGGGCGCCGCCGATATCCCCTGTCCCCGCGCTCGGCGGAGAGGGTCAGGATGAGGGGGATGTCCGGTCGCTCCTTCCGAGCGGGATCGTGAAGCGGAACTCGCTGCCCCGGCCTTCTTCGCTTTCTGCCCAGATCCGGCCGCCGTGCGCCTCGACGATGCATCTTGAAATGTAGAGGCCGAGCCCGAGACCTCGCCGGTCGTTTTTCCCCATCTGCCAGAACCGCTCGAACACGGCTTCCAGCAAGTTGGACGGTATTCCGGAACCGTTATCGCGCACACAAAACCAGGCTTCTTCGCCCCGTCGTTCGACCCGCACGGAGATGCTGCCGCCCGGAGGTGTGAACTTGATCGAGTTGGTGATGAGATTGGCGAGCACCTGGAGCATCCGGCTCGCGTCGAACTGGGCCATGAGAGGTCTCTCGTCGATCTCCGTCGAGAGCGCGATCTTCTTTTCCGATGCGACCGCACGGAACGTGTCGATCGCCTCGTCGATCAGGACCGCGCAATCCTCGCGATGTGCCGTCATGGCGAGCTTTCCCGCGTCGATGCTGACCACGTCGCCCAGGTCTTCGATGAGCCGGTCCATGCGGGCGGCGTAACGTTGAATCCGATCCGTGTTCTCGCGGATCCTGTTTCCCTCGTCGCCTTCGCGGGCTTCGCTCTTCAAGAGAGCGGCCCCCAGGACGATCCCGTTCAGGAGATTTCGGAGGTCGTGGCTGACGATCCCCAGGAAGTCGTCCCGATGCGAGAGGGCGTCGTCGGAACGCGCCCGTTCGGTCAACAGATCCAGGTTGGTCTTTTCTCTTTCCAGCCGGAGAACCGCGAGCACGCGGGCACGTTGCCGGCGTTCGCGACTCAGGACTTCGTCCGCGCGAGCCCGCTCGTTTCGGAGCGCCGCGTCTTCGATGATTCGTTCTGCGGACAGGTCGGAAATCGCGGCCGCCGCCTCGCTGGGAAGCCCGCTCGTTTCCAGCTGCTCATCCGCCCTGTCGCGCGCCGCGACCAGGACCTCGTCCGCCTCCCGCCGCGCCTTGTGGATCACGCGATCGGCGTCCCGCTCGCGGATCGCATCCTTCTCGGCCTGACGGGCGTCGGCTTTTTCGCGCTCGGTCCGCAGGCTCTCGTCTGTTTGCTCCCGTTCGGAAATGGGGTTGTTGCCCTCGGTCGTCACCGGAACACTGTAGCAGCCGAAAGCGCTTCGCTTTCCCCTTTCCACCGCGCTCGGGGGAGAGGGTAAGGGTGAGGGGACCCCCCCCCGACGTGAGGAAGACGGTCCACCCCCGGACTCCCGCTTCGCCTATTCTTTCCCCGCCCGCTTTCTTGCAGATTGGAGGAACGCCATGAAATCGATTCTGGTCGGAGCTCTCGGTCTCTTGCTCCTCGGTTCCAACGTCGTGTCGGCCCAGCCGAAGCCGGCCGCGACGTTGAAGTCCATCCTGCTGGAGCAGCTGAAGACGTCGCACAACGTGCAGGACTGGTTCGTGCCGGCGTCCAAGGCGGTGGAAAGTCTCACCCTCGAGCAGGCGCTGTGGAAGCAGGGAACGGCGAATCATTCGATCGCGCAG
>JBBQNC010000425.1:0-1857 GCA_038329555.1 Thermoanaerobaculia bacterium | reverse complement strand
GCGGCGGCCGGGCGCGCCGGCGCCGCCGACGTGGCCGCGGCCGACGCGGCGGCGGCCGGGCGGTTCTCGATGTAGGAAAGGATGTCGTTCTTCGTGACGCGGTTGTGGATGCCGGTGCCCTCGATCTCGCCGATGTTCACGTCCTGATCCTGGGCGATCTTCCGGACGAGGGGCGACGAGCGCTGGCGGATCCGTTCTTCGATCGACTCCACGCGTCCGCCCTCGGAAGAGGGCGGGGCGGGCTGAGGGGGCGCCGTCGAGCGCGGCGGCTCCGGGGCAGGCGGCTCGGCGCCCGGGGAGGCCGGCGCGGTGGGTGCCGCGGGCGGGGTGGGAGTCGCGGGAGTCGCGGAGGCTGCGGGGGCGGCCGCGGGCGCCTTCGCCGCTTCGGGCGCCGGCCGCGCCGCCTCGGACGGCTTCGCGGGCGGTGGGGCGGGAGCCGGGGCGGCAGCCGGAGAGGCGGCGGCGGCGTCCGCCGGGGGTCCCGCCGAGGACTGCTCGCCGGCTTCGCCGATCCGCGCCACGACCGTGTTGATCGCGACGGTTTCCCCCTCCGGGACCTTGATCTCGACCAGCGTTCCGGCGACGGGCGAGGGGATCTCGGCGTCCACCTTGTCCGTCGAGATCTCGAAGATGGGCTCGTCCCGTTTGACGGGATCTCCCACTTTTTTCAGCCATTTGGTGATCGTTCCCTCGGCGATCGATTCGCCCATCTGCGGCATGATGACGTCGGTGGCCATGCGTCTCCCTTCGTCCAGAGCATAGCGAAAAACGGCGCCCGGCGAAGGCCGCTGACGGTGTATTCTCTGGCGACCCGAGTCTAGTCGCCGAAGAAATCCAATTATCATCGGGGGCTTCGCCGATTCTAAAGCCTCGCCCGGTCGGAGTACCGGGGGACGCTCGACCCGGCGCCCGCCACCGTTCGCCGGTGCGCCGCCACCGGCCGCCGAATCCCCCTGCGAGCTCCCGCGCACGGGTCCTATCCTGCGATCATTCGAGGAGGAGTTCGATGATCGAGAGGTACGAGCAACGACGCATATCGAGGGTGCTGGCCGGGTTCCTGCTGCTGTTCCTCGGCGCCCTGTTTCTCCTGCAGAACGCGGGCCTCATCCGCGCCGGGCGGATCGGGGACTACTGGCCGCTGCTGCTGGTGTGGATCGGGCTCACCCGGCTGCTCGCTCCGCGGCGCGCGCATCACTTCGCCTCGGGGCTCGTCATCCTGGTCATGGGGATCGCCCTGCAGCTCGACCGGCTGGGGGTCATCTGGCTTCGACTACGCGACCTGTGGCCCGTCCTCCTGATTCTCGCGGGCGGCGCGATGGTGGCCGAGTCCTTCATCTGGCGGCGCGCCGCGCCCCCGGGCTTCGACCCGGAGAGGCGGTCTTGAGCGCCGTGGTCTCGCCCCGCGTCACGGGGCGCATGGTCGCCGGGGGGATCCTGATCGTCCTCGGCGCGCTCTTCACGCTCGACAACTTCGGGGTGCTCGACGCGGGCGACATCGTGCAGTACTGGCCGTTGCTCCTCGTCGCGTTCGGCATCTCCAAGGCCATGCAGACGCGGCATCGCGATCAAAAAATCGCCGGGATCGTCATCGCGGTCGTCGGAGGCCTGCTGCTCGTGAGGAGCCTGCACCTCGTCTCCTTTCGGCTGCGCGAGCTCTGGCCGGTCTTCTTCCTCGCGGTCGGTGCGTTGCTGGTCTGGGAGTCGTTCCGGCGGCGCGCGTCGAGTCCGGGGGACCCGGCGGAGCGGGCGCTCGCGGGCGCCCGCGAGGGCCTGGCCGGTCACCGGGGGGAGTCGGTTCCCTTGGGAGCGGTCCTGAACGAGTTCGCGTTCATGGGAGGGGGAGACCGGGTCGTGCGG
>JBBQNC010000424.1:0-1861 GCA_038329555.1 Thermoanaerobaculia bacterium | reverse complement strand
CGATTTCATCAAGACGTCGACCGGCAAGGTGAACCCGGCGGCCACACCGGCGGTCGTGCTCGTGATGCTCGAGGCGATCCGCGATCACTACCTCCAGACGGGCCGCCGCGTCGGGATGAAGCCCGCGGGCGGCATCAAGACCACGAAGCAGGCCCTCCATCTCCTGGTTCTCGTCAAGGAGACGCTCGGAGACGCATGGCTGACCCCCGACCTCTTCCGGATCGGCGCCTCGACGCTCGCTAACGACCTGCTCATGCAGCTCGTGAAAGAGTCGACCGGCCGTTACCAGAACGAGGACTACTTCACGAAGGATTGAGCATGGGCACCGAGGTTCTCGAAAAAAACGCGGGCCGACGGGCGGCGGCGGAGCGGATCGAATCGGAACGCCCCCGCATCGAGTTCGGGGGCGCGTGGGAATACTCGGCCGCGCCCGAGTCGACCGACATCGTTCGATTGCAGAAGCGGTACGGGCTCTTCATCGGGGGAAGGTTCGTCCCCGCGAAATCCGGAAAGACCTTCCAGACGATCAACCCGGCCACGGAAGAAGTTCTCGCGGAAGTCGCCGAAGCCGGGGCCGCGGACGTCGACGCGGCGGTGCGAGCCGCGGAAGACGCCCACCGCCGCCGCTGGTCGAAGCTCGCGCCGGCGGAGCGCGGCAAGTACATCTATCGGATCGCCCGGCTGCTGCAGGAGAAATCCCGCGAGCTCGCCGTCCTCGAGACGATGAACGGCGGCAAGCCGATCAAGGAGTCTCGAGACGTCGACGTGCCGTTGGCGGTCGCCCACTTCTTCTACCACGCGGGGTGGGCCGACAAGCTCGAGTATGCGTTTCCGCGGCACCGCGTTTCGTCGATCGGCGTCTGCGGCCAGATCATCCCGTGGAACTTCCCGCTCCTCATGGCGGCCTGGAAGATCGCACCCGCGCTGGCCGCCGGAAACACCGTCGTCCTGAAGCCCGCCGAGACGACGCCGCTGACCTCGCTCGCGCTCGCGACGATCTGCCAGGAGGCGGACCTTCCGCCGGGCGTGGTGAACGTCATTCCGGGCGCCGGCGAGACCGGAGCCCATCTCGTCAACCACCCGCGCGTGCGAAAGATCGCCTTCACGGGCTCGACCGAGGTGGGCAAGCTGATCCAGCGTGCCCTCGCCGGCACCGACAAGCGGCTGACTCTCGAGCTGGGCGGAAAGGCCGCGAACATCGTCTTCGAAGACGCCGCGATCGATCAGGCCGTCGAAGGAATCGTCAACGGCATCTACTTCAACCAGGGACACGTCTGCTGCGCGGGGTCCCGGCTGCTCGTGCAGGAATCCATCGCGGAAGCGCTCATCGCGCGCCTCGCGCTGCGTGTCGAGACTCTCCGCGTCGGCGACCCTCTCGACAAGAACACGGACGTCGGCGCCATCAACTCGAAGATGCAGCTCGACAAGATCCGCGAGCTCGTCGCGTGCGGCGTCGAGGAGGGTGCCCGACTGCACCAGTCGTCCTGCGCGATCCCCGAGAAGGGATTCTTCTTCCCTCCGACCTTCTTCACCGAGGTCGCCCAATCGCACCGGATCGCGCGCGAAGAGATCTTCGGCCCGGTCCTGTCGGTCATGACCTTTCGCACGCCGGACGAGGCCGTCGAGAAGGCGAACAACACGCCCTACGGACTCTCCGCGGGTGTCTGGTCGGACAAGGGATCGAAGATCTTCCGAATCACGTCGAGAATGCGCGCGGGAGTCGTGTGGGCGAACACGTTCAACAAGTTCGATCCTTCTTCTCCGTTTGGCGGATATAAAGAGTCTGGATTTGGCAGAGAAGGTGGTCGTCAGGGACTTCTCGATTATGGAAAAGTCGTTTGATGACCTTTTCAATAGTGTT
>JBBQNC010000423.1:0-1888 GCA_038329555.1 Thermoanaerobaculia bacterium | reverse complement strand
CCAGAAGAATCCGGCGTCCATTCGCCTCGGGGTCATCGTCTTCATGGCGATGACCGCGAGCTGCGTCATCAGCGGCATCTCGGGCGCGCTTATTCCGCTGACGCTGCGGAGGCTCGGCGCCGACCCGGCGACCGCCTCGAGCATCTTCCTGACCACGGCCACGGACGTCGCGAGCATGGGCCTCTTCCTGCTGCTGGCGACGGTGCTCATCCCCGCCTGACCGCGCCCCCGGCGTGCGGGGATACTCTGAGCCGATGCCGACCCCCGACAGCTCGCCCGGCGAGGGCGCTCCGACCTTTCGTTCGCTGGGGCTCACCGAAGATCTCGTCGCGGCCGTCACGGCGCTCGGGTACGAGGAGCCGACTCCCATCCAGCGAGAGGCCATCCCGATGCTGCTGGCGGGTCGGGACGTCCTCGGCCAGGCGGAGACGGGAACCGGAAAGACGGCCGCCTTCGCCCTGCCCATGCTCCAGCGGCTGGCGGAGCCTCCCGTCCCGCGCGGCCGCACGCGCGGGCTGGTTCTCGTTCCGACGCGCGAGCTCGCCATGCAGCTCGCGGAGGCGGTCCACAAGTACGCCCGGAAATCGGGCACGCGCGTGGTCCCCCTCTACGGCGGGGCCTCGATGGAGCAGCAGGTCCGGCTCCTGAAGAACGGCGCCGAGGTCGCGGTCGCGACCCCGGGCCGCGCCCTCGATCACATCCGCCGCGGCACGCTCGCGCTCGACGCGCTGCGCTACCTTGTCTTGGACGAGGCGGACGAAATGCTCGACATGGGCTTCGCCGAGGACCTCGAAGCGATCCTCGCCGCGACGCCCGCTTCGCGCCAGACGGCGCTCTTCTCCGCCACGCTCCCCTCCCGGATCTTGCGCATCGCGGAACGGCATCTCCGCGATCCCGCGCGCATCACGATCGGCCGAGCGCGCTCGATTCCGGGAAAGCTTCCCCGGGTCCGGCAGGTCGCGTACGTGGTGCCTCGGGCGCACAAGTCCTCGGCGCTCGCGCGCGTGCTCGACATGGAGAGCCCCGCCTCGGCGCTCGTCTTCTGCCGGACGCGGATCGAGGTCGAAACGCTCGTGGAGAACCTGAACGCACACGGGTACCGCGCCGAAGCCCTTCACGGCGGACTGGTCCAGAGACAGCGCGATCGGGTGATGGGCCTCTTCCGCGCGGCCAAGGTCGACCTCCTCGTCGCCACGGACGTCGCCGCACGCGGGCTCGACATCGAGCACCTCTCCCACGTCTTCAACTACGACGTGCCGTCGACCGCGGAGGCGTATGTCCACCGGATCGGCCGGACCGGGCGCGTCGGCCGGGCGGGCGTGGCCATCACCCTCGCCGAGCCGCGCGAGCATCGCCTTCTCCGGAATATCGAGGCCTACACGAAGCAGAAGATCGAGGTCGCGACGGTCCCGACGGTCGCCGACCTGCGGGCGAGGCGGCTCGACCTGACGCGTGCGTCCCTGCGCGAACAGCTGCTGGCCGGCGGGCTGGACGACGTCCGCGTCGTCGTCGAGTCCCTCGCCGAGGAGTTCGACATCGTCGACGTGGCGGCGGCCGCGGTGAAGATCGCCCACGCCGCGTCGGGCGAGTCCGGACGCGAAGAGGAGATCCCGTCCGTTCCGGCGGAGCGGTCGCCCCGCGGACCGTCCCGGCCCGCGCCGCGCGGAGGCCGGCCCTTCGCGCCCCGACCGGCGGGGGGGAAGGCGTCCGGCCACGCCGTGCGGATCCACGTAGCCGCGGGCCGGCAGGCCGGGATTCGCCCCGGCGATCTCGTCGGCGCGATCACGGGCGAGGCCGGCATCGGCGCCCGCTCGATCGGCGCGATCGAGATCGCCGACCGCTTCTCGCTCGTCGAGGTCCCCGCGGAGCTCGCCGACGCCATCGTCGC
>JBBQNC010000422.1:0-1932 GCA_038329555.1 Thermoanaerobaculia bacterium | reverse complement strand
AGATCGACTCTTTTCCAGGCGTCGAGCCTCCCGACCGCCAGCGCGTAATCGCCGAACGGGCCGGTCCGGTAGCGTCCGGTCAGGGGCGGCGGGTGGTACAGGGGACGGCTCCGGATTCCGTTGTAGCGCGCGAGCCGCGCTGCGACCGTCGCCGAATTCGCGAAGACCGAGCGGGCCTCCGAGAGACCGACGCCGTCGACCTGCGCGATCGCCTCCCGGGTCCTGCGATCTTCCGGAGACGAGCCGAAATCGCTGTATGCCGTGCCGAACTGGTCGTAGGCCTGGCGGTACTGGTGTATAAGCCACACGATTTTGTTCGCGTGGCGCGCGGCGTAGCTCGGGAATCGCGTCGCGATCACCGCGTCGACGGCGCGGCCACCGATCTCCGTGAGATCGAGGCTTCGCCAGGCGAGAGCGCTTCGGAGGAGGTCGAAACGCTCCCGTTCGACGAGCGGCATCGTCACGAGGTCCGCCTCGATCCCGCGCGCCTGGAGCGCTGCGGTCAGGCTCTTCACGTGCCGCTCGGCGCCCCCCTCCGAAAAGGGGCTCTGCACTCCGAGGACGAGGACACGCGGCGCGGCTCTCATCCGGGGCGGGGCCGTCCGCGGACGGCAACGGCCCCGTTCAGGCGCTTTCCCCCGGGACGCGCGCGATGAGCGCGTAGTCCTGAGGCGCGAAGAGCAAGCGGTTCAGGAGCCGGTCGTTCTCCGTTTTCTCCTCGAGCCGGGCTCCGGCCGGCAGGGGCGCGAGGTATTCGATGCGCGCGTCGACGAAGCCCGCGGCTTCGGCGAGAAAGCGCAGCGCCTCGGGGGGGACGGGTCGCACGTGGGACGGATCGAGGAAGAAGGCCCTCCAGGCGGAGAGCGAGTCCGTGTTGATCGTCTCCGCGACGAGAAGACCCGCGGGAGCGAGGGCGCGGCGCGATTCGCGGAGGAAGACGAAGATCGCCTCCGGCGTCCAGTGCTCGACGACCTGAAAGGCCGTGACCGCGCCGAGGGACCCGGAGGGCTGCGCGGCGAGAACCGCGAGACCGTCTCCTTCCCGGACGTCGACGCCCTCCTCGCGGCCGTGCCGGACCGCAATCGGATTCGTCTCGACGCCGGACGCGGGCACTCCCGCTTCACGCAGAATCTTCAGGAACTCTCCGCGTCCGCAGCCGACGTCGAGGACGGGACCGGGCAGGTTCTCGAACAGCGGGAGATAGAACCGCTGTTTCGCCGCGACGTCCTCCGCGGGGCCGCGGAAGCGTTCCTCGAACAGGCTGTAAACCCCGGGCGGGAGCGACGCGAGAGGCGAGAGACCGGGAGCCGATGCCGACGCCGCTGCGGGCAGCTGTGCGGCCCCGGGAGCCGCGGCTCTCGCCGCCTCGAGGGCCGCGAAGCGGCCATCCTCGATCGCCGAGCGGCGCCGGACCGCCGCCCCGGACGCCGCGATGGCGCCCTCCATTTTTTCCAGGCGTTCCGCGTTGTCCCGCCGCTCGCGGGAGATCGCCTGCCGCAGAGACTCGACGGCGTCGAGGAGCAGCGCGTTAAACGAGGCCTGATCGCGCCAGACGAAGCGCAGCGCGCGCAGCGCCCCGCGCTTTGCGCCCGCCAGCCGCGCTCCGGACGGCACGGACGGCATGACGTGGGCCGCGGCGCGAGCGGTCGCGGCGTGCGAGGCCCGCTCGTCGGCGCTTCCGAGCTCGGGCTCGACGTGCGCGACTCCGGCCGGCGCGGTTTCCGCCACAGCCGTCCGGACTTCGTCCGCAAGACGCCTCGCCCGGTCGCGCTCGGAGCTCACCGCAGGCGAGAATAAGAGGCTGGCATCACGGATGCAACCGAAAGACCGACCCGGAGCCCGCCGAATGTCCACGACATGATTCCGACAGCCGCGCGCGCTTTCGAGCGCCTGTTCGGAGCCGGCCTTCAGCCGGCCGCGGCGGCGCTGCGC
>JBBQNC010000421.1:0-1941 GCA_038329555.1 Thermoanaerobaculia bacterium | reverse complement strand
CTCGCCCTGGCGTTGCTCGCGGCGGGCGCCGCGGCCGCGCCGTCGGATCGCGGGCCACTCGCGCGCGTCCTGGTGGCCGCGGCCGCAGCCGTCGCGCTCGCCCCCGCCCTGACGCTGCTCTTCTTCGCGCGTGTCGCCGATCCGCCGCCGCGCGTCGCCATCGGAAGCCTCTGGGAGACTCCCGCCGCTCTCTACGTCGCGCATGGCCGGCGACCTCGCCGCGAGGCGGACGCGGCCGCACCGGTCGAAGCGGAGATCGTCGAAGTCCGGTCGCCCCTCTTCGGTCTGCGCTGGGAAGGCCTCGCCCGCCTGCGCGCGGGCGGAAGGACGATTCCGTGGCGTGGAAGCGGCGGGCTCGGGGCGCGCTTCGCCGCGCGATGGCCGGCGGCTCTCTCCGGGCCCCTCTTCCAGGCGCGCTCCAGGGTTCTCCCGCTCGAGACGCCGCCGAATGTCCGCCTCTGGGTCTTTCGGGGGCCCGAGGGGATCTCCTTCTCGACCGCCGCCGGCGCGGACGCGATCCCCGACGCCCGTGCGCCGGACGCCGCGGACTAGACGACGTCCGGGGGCGCCCTGTGCGCCGCCTCGCCGCTCGTGAACCGCAGGAGAGCGAGCGCGAGAGCGAGTACGACGGGACCGAGAAACATGCCGATCGGTCCGAAGGCCGCGATCCCGCCGAGCACCCCGAAGAAGACGGGGAGCGTCGAGATCCGGGCGCGGCCGGAGATCAGCATCGGCCGCAGAACGTTGTCCGAGGATCCGACGATGAGCGCGCCCCACACGGCGAGGCCGATCGCCCACGGCCAGCGGCCCTGCATCGCCAGGACGACGGCCCCGGGAGCCCAGACGAGGGCCGTGCCGCCGACGGGAAGCAGCGCGGCAATCCCCGCGATCACGCCGAACACCACGGGCGTCGGGAGGCCGCAGACCTGAAACGCGATCCCCACGAGCGCGCCCTGGACCAGAGCGGTCAGGAGCGATCCGTACACGACGGCCTTGGTCACCTGGGAGAGGTGCTCGACGAGCCGGGCCTTCCGGTCCGGGGCGACGGGCAGCGCCGCGAGGAATTCCGCCGCCATCGCGTCCCCGTCCCGCAAGAAGAAGTAGAGGATGAACAGCATCAGGACCATCGACGCGACGAACCCGAGCGCGCCGAGCAGGATCGCCTTGCTCTGGGCGACCGCGAATCCGAGAGCCGACTTCGCGCCGCCCACGACCCAGTCGTGAACCTGGGCGGCCGTCAACGGCGTCTTCGCGTCGATCCACTCGACGATGCGGCCCACCGCCGGAACGCGAAAGAGATCCTGCGGCTTCTGGATCTGATAATCGCTCGTCACTTGAGTGACGCGGGCCGAGAGCTCGCCGGCCTGTCGCATGAAGAGAGCGCCGAGAAAGATGCTCGGAGCGACGACCCCGACGAGGACGAACAGCGTCAGGAGGAGGGCGGCGCCCCCGTGGCGGCCGTGAAACCGGCGGCGCAACGCCGCGTTGACGGGAAAGAGCATGAAGGCGAGCAGGGTCGCCCAGAGGATCGGGGACAGAAAAGGGCGGAAAATCAGCCACAGGACGTAGAGAAGCAACAGAGCGAACCCGACCGTGAACGCGCGGACGTAGAAGCGATCGTCGCTGTTCACCGTTCGTCTCCGCGGGCGATGCTAGCATGCGGGGTTCGATGATCCCGGCGGAAGAACACGCTCCCGGAGAGGCCGCGCTCGAGGGACGCGGGCGGCCGGACCGGGCGCTCGCGGCGCGCGTTTTCCGCGAGGAGGCGCGGCACGAGGGCTTTGCCGGAATTGGAATCGCGCCCGCCGGGACGCCGCCTCGTTTCGATCGGTTCGAGCGCTGGATCGCCGACGGACGCCACGCGGGCATGGAGTATCTCGAGCGGACGATTCGCGTGCGCGCGACACCGTCGGATCTGCTCCCGGGCGCCCGTTCCGTCGT
>JBBQNC010000420.1:0-1993 GCA_038329555.1 Thermoanaerobaculia bacterium | reverse complement strand
CCGTCCGCGCCGCGTCGTTGTGCTGCGTCAACACACCCACCTGCGCGAATGCCGGAACGGCGGCCGGGACGGCCAGGAAGGAAAGGAAAATGGGGAGAGCGGCAAAAGCGCGCCGCCCCCGCAGTGCTCCGGTCGGATCGCTCATCGCTCGCCCCCAAAAAAGGACGAGGTGAGGTCGGCTCCACGGAAACGGGGCCGACCTCATCTCGCTCTGTGCGCGAAGCCTACAACATTCGCGTCGAGGCTTTCAGCACCTCTGTACGGTCGGTCACCGAGGCGGTCGCGGATGCAAAATGACGGCCATTCGAACGCGAAGGGCGTCGGGACGGGCAGCTTTCCGGCGTGAAGCAAATCTTCATTTTGTGCGGGGCGGGCAGCCTGACTCGAGCAGAGCGAGCCCGTCGTCGAAATGGTTTCTCTCCGCGATGTCCGAAGCGGTCCGGCCCAGGTGGTCCGACCGGCCCGGGTCGGCGCCGCGTTCGCAGAGGGCCTTGAGCACGTCGCGCCTCGTCAGTGCGGTCGCGATCATCATCGCGGTCCGACCCTCCTCGTCCTGAGCGTCGAGCTCCGCGCCTCGCTCGATCAGGGCGAGGGCCATTCCCGGCGAGCGCCTTCGCGCGGCGATCATGAGTGCGGTAACGCCGTGGCAGTCGCGCGCATTGACCTCGGCTCCCTTGTCGGCGAGGAGCTTCACGAGAGCCGGCGCGCCCTTCCGGAACGCCGCGTACATGATGGCCGTCTTGTCTTCGCCGTCCACCGCGTCGGCGCGGGCGCCTGCCTCGAGAAGGAGCCGTACGATCGCTTCTTCGCCCTTGCGGGCGGCCCATAGCAGCGCCGTCGAGCCGTCCGCTCCCCTCGCGTCGACTCTCGCGCCCCGCGCGATCAGCGTCTCCACGACCGGCGCGGTCTTGCCGTTCGGATCCTCCGCGTCCACGTTCGCGGCCGCGAATATCAGCGCGGTGTTCCCGCGTACGTCCGCGGCGTCGATGTCCGCGCCGCGGTCGAGGAGCAGGCGGACGCTGCCGTCCTGGACCTTCACTGCCGACCAGATGAGGGCCGTCCAGCCGTCGGCGCGCCGCGCGTCGATGCGCCCCCCGCGGCTCAAAAGCCGGTCGGCGATCCCGGTATGGCCCCCGGCCGCCGCGGCCATGAGCGCCGTCGTCCCATCCCTGCTCGCCCCGTTGGGGTCCGCTCCCCGGCCGAGCAGCGTTTCGAGGATGGCGGCGTGGCCCTGTCCCGCCGACCAGATGAGCGGCGTGAATCCGTCCTGGTTTCGAGAGTCCGCCGGAAAGCCCGCGGCGAGGAACAGCTTCACCGCACCCGCGTCGCCGTCGGCAGCCGACCGGAGAAACCCCTCTTCGGTCACCGGGACGCCGAGGCGTTGCAGCTCCGACCGCGCGACGTCCTTCGGCGGTGCCGCCTTGTGGGGCGCGGCGGCCACGGAGAGAGCGGCGAGCCCGACGCCGAGGGCGCAGAAGGTCCGGAGCAAGGTCACTCCGGCATCGTATTGGAGTTTCAGCCGGAGGGATTGCGGAGCCAGAACTCGACGCCTCCGCGCCGGTACGCCGGGTGGAAAGATCTTCGGATGAAGTCGTTCACGAGCGGAGCGCGGTCGCCGTTCGGGATCCCGTCGACCCGGTCGCTCGGACGACCCGTCGCCTTGAGAACCGCCCTCACCCGGGGGTTGTTCGTGATCGCGGCGATCACCTCGCGCTGAGCCTCCGCCGTCTGGAAGAACGCCACCTCGTAGTAGCGGATCGGGCAGTCCCGTTCGTAGAGGAAATAGAGGATAGGTGCGTTCGAGAAGTCGAGCCAGGTCTCCGACGGTCCGATCCGGCCGGACGCCAGGAACTCTCCCGCCTCGCGGATCGCCTCCGCGTCTTCGATGGGGAACACCGCGCCGGCCGCACGTCGGGGGCTCGTCAACGCGACCGTGCCCGCCGGGAAGTTCTCGGAGACGAGCGCAATGCCGATGGCCCGCGCCGTGCGCAAC
>JBBQNC010000419.1:0-2013 GCA_038329555.1 Thermoanaerobaculia bacterium | reverse complement strand
GTCGCCATCGCCTCCGACGGCGCTCGGCTCCATCCCCCTCCGACTCTGAAGGTTCCTTCTCGCTGATAGTCGCCGGCTTGCGCCGGCATTACCAGGATGGGAGCTTTCTATGCGTCTGCTGCGCTTTGCGTCGGCGTCTTTCGCCGTGGCTTTGTTGGCGCTCGTGCCGGTTCGCGCCTCGGATTCCAGTGATGGAACCTGGAGACCGAGGCTCGAGGCCGCGATCGAGCGTGCTCTGTCCAACAATCCAGATCTGCATGCGACTACGGCTCGCGCCGAGGCCGCCCGGCATCGGGTCGCTCAAGCGGACGTCCTGCCTGACCCGGAGGTCGAGATCGGCATCAAGGACGTTCCGCCGTCCGACTTCTCCCTCTCCCGGGATGACTTCACCATGGAGGTGGTTAGCGCCAGACAGAAGTTTCCGGCGGCGGGGAAGCGCGGCGCCCTGAGAGCTTCGGCGGAAGCGCAACTCGCGAGCGCAGCGGCCATCCGGAGTCGAGACGCCGTGCGTCTTGCCGCGGACGTCGCCGACGCGTTCTTTCAGCTCGCGGAGACGGATCGCCGGCTGGCGATCCTCGACGAGGCTCGAAACCGGTTCCGCGAGGCGGCTCAGTCGGCGACAGAGCGGTATCGGGTCGGCAAGGGCGCGCAGGCCGATGTCCTGCGGGCCAATCTCGAAACGACCGCGCTCGAGGAGCGGGTCCTCTCTCTGACGTCGGATCGCCGCAGCCAGGCTGCCCGCTTCAACGCGTTGCAGGGACTTCGCACCGGGGAGACGGTCCCGACGGTGGGACGCGTCGACCCGGGAGAGGACTCGCACAGCCCCGGAGAGCTCTCACGCCAGGCGCTGGAGAGCAGCCCGGCGGTGCGCGCCGCCGCGGCGGATCTCGCCCGGGCCGAAGCGGAGCGGGAGGGGGCGATCCTCGAGCGGCGCCTCGACTTGACGGCCACGGGCTACTACGCGCATCGTGTCCGGTTCGAGGACCTCGTCGGCGGAACGATCGGCTTCAATCTTCCTTTCGCCCACCCAAAACGGCTTTCCGAGCGAAGAGCCGAAGCCGAGGCCCAGGTCTCGGCCGCGCGCGCCGACCTCGAGGCCGCTCGAAACATGATTCGGGTCGACGTCGAGCAGGCGCTGTCGGATCTTCAGAAAAACGTGGACCAGGCACGTCTCTATCGGACGTCCATTCTTCCCCAGGCGGAGGTGAACTTCCGGGCGGCGCGCGAGGGGTACGTCGTCGGCCAGATCGACTTCGAAACGTTGGCGCGCGCCGCGACGAATCTGGACGAGTACAGGAGCGAAGCGGACGCCCGCGCAGCGAGGATCGGGCGCTCCATCGCGGCGCTTCAAAAGGCGTCCGGCCTACCACTGATCGCAGGAACGCCGCATGCGGAAGGAGACCCGAAATGAGAAGCGCCGGAAGTTCTCGGGTCTGGATCGGCGGGCTCGTGCTCTCGCTCGTCGCCCTCGGGGCCTCATGCCGGGGCAAGACGCCGTCCGGACAGTCGGGCCGCAAAGTTCTTTACTACGTCGACACGATGCATCCCCAGTACAAATCGGACAAGCCGGGCATCGCTCCCGACTGCGGAATGCCTCTGTCGCCGGTTTACGCGGATGAGGTCACCCCGGCGGCGGCGGCTCCGGCAGCCGCCGGCGCCTCGGGACCGGGGGCGCAACGCAAGGTCCTGTACTGGTACGACCCCATGGCCCCGGGATCGCACTTCGACAAGCCTGGAAAATCGCCCTTCATGGACATGCAACTCGTTCCAAGGTACGCCGATGAAGAGAAGGGAGGCGCGAGTACCTTCGCGCCAGCCACTGTCCGTCTCTCGCCCGAGGCGTTGCGCGCCGCCGGAGTCGCCACCGCTCCCGTCCTTCGCGAAGAGCTCGCCCACGAGATCCGCGCGGTCGGCACCGTCGCGGCGGACGAGACGAAGCTCGTGCACGTCGCGGCGCGCGTTTCCGGACGAGTAGAGCGTCTTTTCGCGAACTACACGGGGGAAGCCGTCCGG
>JBBQNC010000418.1:0-2038 GCA_038329555.1 Thermoanaerobaculia bacterium | reverse complement strand
GCAGGTCTACTGGGGAATCCGGGACTTCGAGCATCGATTCGGCCGGTCCCCGGAGGGGCTCTGGCTGCCCGAGACGGCGGTGGACGTCGCGACGCTCGAAGTCCTCGCGGAGCTCGGGATCCGATTCACGATTCTCGCCCCGGAGCAGGCGGCCCGGGTGCGGGCGATCGGCGCCGCCGAGTGGATGGACGTCTCCGGAGCCCGCATCGACCCGCGGCGGGCGTACGAAGCGCGGCTGCCATCCGGGAACCGGGTGGCGATCTTCTTCTACGACGGCGCCGCCTCGCACGCCATCGCATTCGGGGCGCTCGCGGAGGGCGGGGTCGGGTTCGCGCGCCGCATCGCCTCTCTCGCGGCGGACGCGCCGGGCCCGCAGCTGCTCCACGTGGCGACCGACGGCGAGACGTACGGGCACCACCACCGCGGCGGAGAGATCGCCCTGGCCGAAGGCCTCGACGAGCTCGTCGGAAGCGGCTTCGCGCGCCTGTCGAACTACGGGGAGTTCCTGTCGCTCCATCCGCCGCAGCACGAGGTCGAGATCGTCGAGAACACGGCCTGGAGCTGCGCGCACGGCCTCGGCCGCTGGCGGGACGACTGCACCTGCCGCACCGGCCAGAACCCCGGCTGGGTCCAGGTCTGGCGCGGTCCACTGCGAGAGGCGCTCGACCGGCTCCGCGACGACCTCGCCGCGGTCTTCGAGGCCCGCGGCGCGCGCGTCTTCGCGGATCCGTGGGCGGCGAGGGATGACTCAATCGCCGTCGTTCTCGACCCGTCGGCGGACGCGTTCGACGATTTCCTGTCGCGGCACGCGCCCGCGGCGGCGCCGGGCGTCGACCCTCGCGAGGCGCGCCGGCTGCTCGAGATGCAGCGTCACGCGATGCTCATGTATACGAGCTGCGGCTGGTTCTTCGACGACCCGGCTGGCCTCGAGACGACGCAGATCCTCCGCTACGCGGCACGGGCGATCGAGCTCTGCCCCGACGACGTGCGAGGCCCGCTCGAGACGGAGTTTCTCCGGCGCCTCGACGAGGTCCGGAGCAACGACCCGGAGGCCGGCAGCGGACGCCGCATCTACGAGGCCTCCGCCGGCGGGGGTTCCGGATTCGCGATCGGCGGGTAACCGCCGTCGCCTTCGCTTCGGCTCCCGCAGCGAGAGGCTCCTCCCTTCGCGACTCGGGATACTCCTCCCGCTGCGGGCGGATGAGCGATATCGACGAAAAAATTCTTACCCCTCTCCCGGCGGGAGAGGGCTCGGGTAACGGGCGCCTCTAAGCTGTCGACGCCGCGCGCTTGCGGTTTCGTGAACGGCTTCTGGAGGGTTTCCTCGTGGCGCGGCCCGCGGCCCGCCGTTCTTCTTCGTTCGCGAGGTCGAGGACCGCGCTCATGCCGACGCCGGTGAGGATCAGAGGGACCGCCACGATGAGGTCCTGAACATGCGCGAGAAGCCGTGGTGGTTCGGCGGGAATCAGGAATCCGCAGAACAGGATGTACAGGACGGCGACCGCCGCGCAGGGAAGGAGCCCGATCAGCCGCCGCCGGCGCCCGGATTCTCCTTCCGACGCCGTCACGGCGATGAGTCCGAAGAGAAGTCCGCACCACGCGATGATCCTGAACCCCCTCGTCATGGCGGTGGTGACCAGGTCCGTGAAGACCCCCGGCAGGGACCACCGGCTGATTCGACGGACGGGGCCGTGGATCGCCATCCACCCGGCGCGTTGAGCCGTGGAAAAACGATCCTCGAACCACGCGGTCTGTTCCGGTGTCGGGGGATCGATCGAGAGCAACTCGCGCCTGTACCAGAAACCGAGCCCGTCGTCCCAGAGGCTGCGAATCCCCCGCAGGGACAGAGCCAGATACTCGCGCGGCCGATACCGGATCGCTTCGAGCGCCAGCGCTTTGAAGATCTCGTTCTGGCGCCGGGCCATGGAGCCCTGGCCGTGAATCTCGGCATAGGCCCGAACCACCGCCGCGGGGCTGGTTGTGGCACCGGTCGGGAGCGAGCCCCAGACCGCCCAGTTACCCAGGTAGTCCTTCTTTT
>JBBQNC010000417.1:0-2059 GCA_038329555.1 Thermoanaerobaculia bacterium | reverse complement strand
CTCGGGCTTCAAGTCGCGGTGGACGATCCCTTTCTCATGAGCCGCAGCGAGACCGCGCGCGATCTGGACCGCCTGCTCGATCGCCTTGCGCACCGGCAGCGCGCCGCCGGAAAGCCGGGTCCGCAGCGTCTCGCCTTCGAGGAGTTCCTGGACGACGTAGGGGGCGCCCTCGTGCTCGCCGATGTCGAGCACGGCGGTGATGTTGGGGTGGTTCAGGATCCCGGCGGCGCGCGCCTCCTGCTCGAACCGGCGCAGCCGCTCCGCGTCGGCCGAGAACGACTCCGGCAGAACCTTGATCGCGACGTCCCGCCCGAGCCGCGGGTCCCGAGCGCGCCAGACCTCTCCCATTCCTCCCGCGCCGATGGCGGAGAGGACCTCGTAAGGCCCGAGACGGCTGCCGGCCTGGATTGTCATGAGGCGGGGAAGATTCTATCGGGCTCGAGGAAGGGCCCGCCGAATCCGTGGGAGTGTCGGAGTTACTGCTTGTCGTACACGAAGACGCTCGTCGTCTTTTTCCCGGACGCATCCGTCGTCGTCGTCGTCAGACCACAGGGCGAACTCAGCGGCGCATCAAGAATGCCCGCTTGTTGACAGGGAATGCGTGGCCTGCCACTAGAATGACCGGGTGACCCCCGGCGCTTGCTCAGAATTGCGAGCCTCCCGGTGATCGGTCAGACCGTCTCCCACTTCGAGATCCTCGAACGGCTCGGCCAGGGCGGCATGGGGGTGGTCTACAAGGCGCGGGATCTCAAGCTCGACCGCCTCGTCGCCCTGAAGTTCCTCCCGATGCACCTCGGCGCGGAGGAGGCCGCCCGACAGCGCTTCACCCGCGAAGCGAGGACCGCGTCGGCGCTGGACCACACCAACGTCTGCACGGTTTATGAGATCGGAGAAGCGGAAGACGGACGGACGTTCATCGCGATGGCCTTCTGCGACGGGGAGACGCTCTCCGCGCGGATCGGCCGCGGGCCCCTTCCGGTCGAGGAGGCGGTAAACATCGCGTCCCAGGTCGCGCGCGGTCTCGCCGAGGCGCACGGCCACGGCATCGTGCACCGGGACATCAAGCCCGGAAACGTTGCCATCACGAGCGACGGCTCGGTCAAGATCCTCGATTTCGGCATCGCCACGCTGGCCGGGGCGACTCGCCTGACGAACGATAAAGATTCCACGTCGGGCACCGTGAACTACATGGCTCCGGAACAGGTGAGGGGAGACTCCGTCGATCAGCGGACGGATCTGTGGTCGCTCGGCGTGATGATCTTCGAGATGGTCGTCGGCCGGCCGCCGTTCAAAGGGGAACATGCGCAGGCGGTCATTTTCTCGATCCTGAACGACGACCCGGGCGCCATCGTCCGCAAATCGGGAATGCCCCGCGAAATCGAGCCGGTCGTGGAGCGCGCGTTGTCGAAGGATCCGTCGCGCCGTTACCGGAATGCGGGCGAGATGCTCACGGCGCTCTCCGCGGTCGGTGAGGGCGAGTCCCCCACGATGTCCATGCGCGTCCCATCGGGGGCGGAGGATCGGGACCGGCCGGCCGGGCGCCGCTTCCGGACTCGGCCTTCGGCCGTCCTGGTCATGGCCGCCGTCGGCGCGATCGGCCTGCTGTCCGCCTGGGCCCTCTGGCGATTCCGATTGAAGTCGTCCGGCTCGAAGGCCGGCTCTGCCTCCGTGAGCGTCGCCGTCCTGCCGTTCCGGTACCGGGGCAGCGACCAGTATCGGTACCTCGGCGAGGGCATGGTCAATCTCTTGAGCGCCAAGCTCGACCACGCGGGCGAGCTGCGCACGATCGATCCGCGCGCGGTCATGGGACTCGCCGCCCGCGAGAGCGCGCTCGATCCCGCGCAGGGCCGCTCCATCGCCGAGCGGCTGCACGCCGACCGCTTCGTTCTCGGAAACATCGTCGAGATTGGCGGCAAGCTGCAGATGGACGCGGCTCTCTACTCGAGCGACGGCGGGCCGGATCCTTCCGTCGCCGCGAACGCGACCGGGGACGTCACGAAGGCCTTCGACCTCGTGGACCAGCTCGCGATCGGTTTGCTCGCCGACGCAGGCCGCGAGT
>JBBQNC010000416.1:0-2067 GCA_038329555.1 Thermoanaerobaculia bacterium | reverse complement strand
GATTTTCAACGGGGAGGGACCATGGAAAACGTCGTCGGAATCTTCCTGGACCGCGAGCGCGCAGAGAAGGCGGCGGAGGATCTCCGCCGGAAGATCCCCTCGGACCGCGTCAATCTCCTGATGCCGGGAAGCGGCGATCCGAACGCCGTCGAGACCAGCGAGACGGAGCAGCCCGGAATGGGCAAGGCGGTCGGCGGGGTCGTCGGAGGCGTCGCGGGCGCCACGGCGGGGATGGGCCTCGGAGCCGCCGCCGCCAGCCTCCTCGTGCCGGGCATCGGACCCGTCGCCGCCGTCGGGCTCGCGGCCGCGGCGCTCCTCGGCGTGGGAGGCGCGATCGGCGGAGCCGTCGCGGGAGGCGCCCTCGAGGATGCGATGTCCCACGGCCTCCCGAAGGACGAGCTCTACCTCTACGAGGACGCTCTGCGCAAGGGGCACTCCGTCATCTTCGTGCTCGCCGACGGAGACGGGGAAGCCGAATTCGCGCGCGCCGTTCTCGCCCGCGACGGCGCCGAAAGCCTGGACGCGGCCAAGGAAGAATGGTGGGTCGGCGTCCGGTCCGCCGAGTCCGCGGAATACGAGAAAGACGGCGGCCATTTTTCCGAGGACGAGCCGCGGTACCGCCGTGGCTTCGAAGCGGCGCTCCACCCCGAGCGTCGCGGACGCTCCTTCGAGCAGGCGAGCGCCGATCTCGCCCGCTGCTACGGAAGCGACTGCGAGGTCCCGGCCTTCCGCCGCGGTTACGACCGCGGGTCACAGCACCTGCAGGGTCTCTCGCAGAGCCGGCCCGCGAGAGGCGTCGAGGACGCGATCCAGAAGTGACGCCGCGTTGACGTATCCTTTTCGCTCCCACAGCGAGGAGGAGATATGAAGACGCTCATCGCCCTCGGCCTGGCCGCCATGGGCGTTCTGCCCGCTCTCGCGGCCCCCGAGTCGCCGGTCTCACCGCCTCCCCGCCGGATCGCCGTCCGGGCCGCGCGGCTCCTCGACGTCCGGGAAGGCCGCTACGTCGACCGCCCCGTCGTCGTCGTACGGGGAGATCGGATCGAGAGCGTCGGGTCGACGGCTCCGGACGGAATCATGGTCGTGGATCTCGGGGACCGCACGCTTCTTCCGGGCTTGATCGACGCGCACACCCACGTGCTCCTCCAGGGAGACGCGACGTCGGCCGAGTACAACGCCCAGATTCTCCAGGAGTACCCGGCGCACCGTGTCGCGCGCGCCATCCGCGCGATGAAGATCGCGCTCGAGCACGGATTCACCTCGATCCGCGACGTCGAGACGGAGGGAGCGGGTTACGACGACGTCGCCCTTCGGGACGCGGTCAACGAGGGCGTCGTACCGGGCCCGCGGATGAAGGTCGTCGGCCCGGCTCTCTCGACGACGGGAAGCTACCCGATCACCCGATTTCGCCCGGACTGGAAATTCCCCACGGGCGTTCAGACGTGCGACGGGGCGGACGGGTGCCGGCGCGCGGTCCGGGAGCAGCTCTCGTACGGGACCGACTGGGTCAAGATCTACGCGAACACGGGCGGCCTGCGCCTGACGGACGACGGCTGGGTCGATTCGCCGCCGAACTGGACGAAGGAGGAGATCGAGGCCGTCGTCTCCGAGGCGCACGCCCACGGGGTGAAAGTCGCCGCGCACGCGCGGTCCGACACCGGCTTGAGAATCGCGGTCGCCGCCGGCGTCGATTCGATCGAGCACGGCGATTCGATCCGGCCCGAGATGGCGGCTGAGATGGCCCGCCGCGGCATCGCTCTCTCCCCGACGCTGACCGTCGCCGAATACGTGGCCGGGCCCCGCGCCGCGGCCGGCTGCGCGATCTGCGCGGAGCTTCCGAAGATCCACCGCCGCTCCTTCGACAACTGCCGCCGTGCGGGCGTCCGCATCGTCTTCGGAACGGACGCCGGCGGTTTCCCCTGGACGGAGATCCCGCAGGCGAGGGAGTTCGAGCTCGAGGTCGCCGCGGGCATGTCGCCGCTCGAGGCGATCCGGAGCGCGACGACCTCCGCCGCGGAGCTGCTCGGAATGACCGGGCAGATCGGCTCCGTCGAGAAGGGCGCCTTC
>JBBQNC010000415.1:0-2079 GCA_038329555.1 Thermoanaerobaculia bacterium | reverse complement strand
CAAATCCAGGTCGTCGGCTGCCGCGACATCGGCACCTTCCGTTTCCCGTGTAACGCGCTCTCGGGATGCAACTGCCAGTCGGCTCCCTGCCCGGCGGATCAGCCGTGCGTCTGCACCCCGCCCTGGTGATTCAGAGGGACCCGCGCGGGCCGTTCGCGAGTGTGTCCTCGTCCCCGAGGCGCGCCGCGGAGGAGCGGACCCCCGGATCCCGCCTCTGCTGGCGTTGCTCCTGGCGAGCCCCGAAGTTCCAGCGGAGCTGAAGGGGCCCGCCCGTTTCGAATCCGTCGAAATCCGAATGCGCAGGAGACCGAGTCAGTCCACCGCCGGGACCGCCAGCCATAGCAGCGTGACGACGCGCGCTCGCCCCTCCGGGCCCTTCGCGATGAGCCTGTAGCCGCCCCTGGACGTCGGCACGTTCCAGATCGCGGCGGAGTCCATCCAGCGCGCCGCGGCGGCCCGGCTCCCGAGGCGCGTGAAGGGTATTTTCCGCCCTTTTCGCACGAATCCGGTCACCCCGGTGACTCTCCCGTCCTCGTCGGATTCGACGACGATCGTCTCGTAGTCGCCGCGCGCGAGCGACCAGACGCCGCGCCGTTTTTCTTCGCGCTCTTCCTCTTTCTCCGGAGAGCGGGATGTCGGGCCGAAAGGCGCGAGCACGGTCTTGACCTCGTCGAAATCGGAGCCCGGCCGGATGCCCTGAATCGCATCGCACGTCGCCGTGTGCGCTGTGGAAGGGAAGGCCGGAACATTCGCCGCGAGCGCGAAGAGGGAGAGGAACGCCACAAAACGGCGGCGGGCCGGCTCCGAGGAACCGGCCCGCCGTGAAGGAATCGATCTCTGCCCGCTCACCGATGGAACTGGATGTTGCCCTGGGTGAGAAGCCCCGAGTGGGACGGGTAGCCCGAAATATCGATCGCAAAGCGGTCCGTGTTGACCCCCGGTTCGCCGTTGTCATCCACGGTCACCCGGAACGTCACGGCCATGGACCCGACGTGGCCGTTGCCCGTGAAGGTGACCTCGTTGTTGCCGCTCTGCACGAAGCTCGTGATCTGGTCCGAGACCATGTCAAAGCCCGCCGTGTTGTCGTGATACCGGATCCGGCCGCCCGGGAGAGTCGTGGGGTCGCTGAAATTGTTTTCCACCTGCAGCGTGAAGCTCTCGCGCTTGCCGTCGATCGAGCCGCCGCCCGTGACTCTCACGACGTTGCCGTTGCCGGAACCGGGGCCGCCGCCGGGCCCGCCGCCGGGATTCCCGTTGGAGCAGACGATCCTGTACTGCGTTCCTCCCCGGGCGATGTCCCTCTTGGCGTTGGCGCCCGACGTAAAGGTGCCTCCCCGGAGTCCGACGAGCACCGACCCGGCCCCGATGGGCGCGTGGCCGGCCGGCAGGAACTGGTTCAGCTTCGAGAGCGACACGGCAACCGTGATCGTGTTGTTCGCCGCGTCGAAGGCGCCGCTGTCCGCGGAGCCCGCCACGGTATAGGCGAGGGTGCCGTCGGAATTGCGCTTCGCCGTGCCGAAGGAGAAGGGAGTCTGCGTGGGGTCCGTGGATGCCCGCACGTAGAACTGGTCGCCTCGATCGGAGAGGCCGAACGTGTAATCGCCGGTCGGAGAAAGAACCGAATCCGGCGCGTTCGCCGCGAAATGCATTCTCCAGTTCGACGCCGGGGGCACGGTCGAGAGGTTCGAGACCTTCATGGTGACGACCAGCATCGGGTTGTTCCCCGGATCCTGGCAGGAATACCTGATCGAGAGGATGTCGAGCGGGTCGTTGGCGGGGATGACCGCGAGAAGCCCCGTCGACACGTCCTGCGCGAAGTCCGTCACCTGCGGATCGTTCGGACCGGGAGCGGTCGCCGGCGGCAGCGCCCCTCCTTCGACCGGGGCCGGGACGTTTGTTCCCTGGATGCCGGGTCCGCCGATCTGCCGCATCACGTAGGTGTGCCCGTCGAAGTCGTTGTGGTCGTCGGTGTAGTCGATGACCGCGGCTCCCGTCGGGTCGAACGAGATCTGAAATTAGTCCAGCAGATTGCGGTTCGCGTTGCCGAGCGTGCCGCCTTCCGAAATGTTGCTCGCATGG
>JBBQNC010000414.1:0-2127 GCA_038329555.1 Thermoanaerobaculia bacterium | reverse complement strand
GACGGCCGCGGTACTCCGCGGTCAACTAGATCGGGAATCGGAAGACGGGAAACGGGCAACGGGAAAGGGGAAACGAACGGTCGTCGAATCGCGTCAGTCGCGGTGAAACCTCAGTACTCTCAACTCTCGACTTCTTCGCCGCTCAACGCTCAACCTTCGATTTCGCCCCCATCCCGCCGCGGCATCTCGAGCTCGTCATCCACCTGCATCGACGGCGCCTGGATCTTCGGCATCGGCGGCGCCTCGACCTCCAGGTACAGCTGGAGAGCCGGCTCGCTTTCGCGCATCAGGCGTCTGCCCATGGGAGCGAGGATCACCGGTCGCGTGATCTCCTCGGCCGTCTCGGCGTTCGCGCGGAAGTCGCGGTCGGCCTTCTGGATGGCGAGGGCCAGCGGATTCGTGCTTCTCTGCATGGTGTCTTCCTTGTGTTTGTGATGGAAGCCGTAGCAATCGGCGTTCCCGGAGCGCGTCGCGAAGAAGCTCTTCCGCTGGTGAGGGTTAGCGGGATGGACCCCCGGCCGTCTGCCGACATTTGAAGCCACGGCCGGCCGGAGATGACAAAAAAAGGCCGCGCCGGTGCGGGCGCGGCCGGGGAAAACTGATGTGCCGAGCCTACGCGGCCTTCTTCGCCTTTGGCTTCGCCGCCGCCGGCGCGCCCTTGGATTCGACCTCGGTGGCCATCATTCGATAGTGGATCGTGACCTTGTCCCCGACCTTGACGTCGGCGGGCATCTTGGTGGACGCGTCGCGAGCGACTTCGAACCGCTCCTTGCCCTTCATCACGACGATGACGGAGCTGTTCATCTCGACGACCGGCCCCGTCACCTGGTAAGCGTCCGGCTTCGCGGCGAGCGCCGTCCCGGCCGCGAGCACACCCGTCAGAACGACTGCCGCCAGGACTCGCTGGGTTTTCAGCATGGTTGTCCTCCTCGCCCGATCTTATCCAACGCAGACCCCGTTCCGAAACGCTGTCCCAGCGGGGCGCAGGCCCTCCGGGCGACCTCGGACGAAATGTTAGATTCCCCGCGGACCGCGACGCCGTGAACCAGACGACCACCCGTTTTCTCTGGATCTGTCTCGGCGGCGCATTCGGCACCGGCGCCCGTTACCTGATCTCGGTGTGGGCGCTCGAGACCCTGGGCCGTGCCCTTCCGTGGGGGACTCTCATCGTCAACGTCGTGGGATCGTTCTTCGTGAGCGCGATCATGCAGGCCGCTCTCACGACGGATCTCCTGTCGCCGACGCTGCGCCCTCGCGCTGACGACCGGGGTGATCGGCGGCTTAACGACCTACTCGACGTTCAACTACGAGACGCTCGAGTCTTTCCGGCATGGCGCCTGGCCGACGGGCGCCGTCAACGTGCTTTTGACGGTGGCCGCCTGCCTCGCCGCCGGCGCGGCGGGGATCGCGGCGGCCCGATGGGCGCTCCGAGCCACGGCGTGACTCTTCTCGAGGCGCGGCGCTGAGCGGCTTTTCCCTCCGCGCACCGGGTCGAGGAAGGCGCCTGGGGGAAACGATTCTTCCATGGGTGCGCGCGGGCATCCCGATCGTGGCGGTCGCGGCGCTGTTTCTCTATGCGCTGAGCCCGTGGCTGCCCGGCGCGCGGTCTGCTCGGCCTCCACGCACGATCGTGCTGTACGGCTTCTCCATCCTGGCCGAGGCGGTGAATGAAGGAGTGTTCCCGGCCTTCGCGCGGGAGTGGAAGGCGCGGACCGGCGAGCGCGTCGAGCTCGTGAGCTCGTTTGCGGGGTCCGGCACGATCACGAACCAGATCCTCATCGGAGTGCCGGCGCACCTCGCGCTGCTCTCGCTCGAGCTCGATGCGATGAAGCTCGCCGCCGCCGGCGCCGTTCCGCCCGACTCGTGGCACCGGCTGCCTCACGACGGAATCGTCAACCGGACGCCCTTCGTCATCCTCGTCCGAACGGGAAACCCGAAACGCATCCGGGACTTCGCCGATCTCGGCGCGCCCGGAGTCGGCGTCGTGCATCCGGATCCGCTCACCTCGGGCGGAGCGAACTGGGCGATCGTGGCGGAGTTCGGGGCGGGCTCTCGAGGGCCCGGCGGCGCGCCGGCGGGACTCGAGGTGCTGCGCGGCGTCTGGCACAACGTCGTCGCGCAGGCGGC
>JBBQNC010000413.1:0-2216 GCA_038329555.1 Thermoanaerobaculia bacterium | reverse complement strand
GGCCGGAGAGACGGGCGATGCCGTCACGGACCGCACCGTTTTCTATCCCGTGGGGGGAGGCCAGGTCGCGGACCGGGGACGCTGGACCTGGCCGAACGGAGAGGCCGAAGTCGAAGACGTGCGCCGGCCGATCCCGAACGTGATCGCCCACCGCCTCCGGGTGATCCGGGGCCGCCTCACGCCGGGAACGCGGGTCGCGATGGAGATCCCCGAATGGACGCGCCGGCGCACCCAGGCCAACCACACGGGAACGCACCTTCTTCACGCCGCGCTGCGGCAGGTCCTCGGGGTGGGAGCGCGGCAGATGGGGTCCCTCGTCGCGCCCGATCGGATGCGTTTCGACTATGCGATCGCGACGGCTCCGACCGCGGAGCAGATCGCCGAGATCGAGCGGCTGGTCAATGAGGCGGTCCTTCGCGATGAGCCCGTATCGAAGGAAGTCATGTCGATGGAAGAGGCACGCGAAAAAGGCGCCGACATGTTCTTCGGCGAAAAGTATGGCGAGCGCGTGCGGGTCGTCTCGGTGCCCGGCGTCTCCGTCGAGCTCTGCGGGGGATGCCACGTGAACCGCACGGGCGAGATCGGGGCGTTCAAGATCGTCTCGGACCGGGGCCTGGCGACCGGAGTCCGCCGCCTCGAAGCGGTGACCTCTCTCGGCGCCGTCGAGCTTCTTCAGCAGGACGAGCGGACGCTCGCCGAGATTTCCGCGGCCGCGCAGGCGCCCCGCGAAGGGCTGGTGGCGCGGTGGCAGGAGCGGGAGGACCGGTTGCGGGCGCTCGAGCGCGAGGTCGCGTCGCTGAAGATGAAGCTCGCGTCGGGCGAAGGCGGCGGGTCCGCCGCGGAAGCGACGGACGTCGACGGAGTGCGGGTGCTGACCCGGATCGCCGGCGGCCTTTCGATACCCGAGCTGCGGCATCTCTCCGACACGCTGCGCTCGAGATTGAAGAGCGGGATCGTGGTCGTCGGCACCGCGAAGGACGGGAAGACATCGGTTGTCGCGGCGGTCACGCCGGATCTCGCCGCGCGGGTTCCCGCGTCGCGCGTGGCGGCGCGAATTGGCAAGGCGCTCGGCGGAAGCGGGGGCGGCAAGGCCGATCTCGCCCAGGCGGGCGGGAAGGATGAAGCCCTTCTCGCCGGAGCCCTGAAGGAAGCCGAGGCCGCCGTCCGCGAGATCCTGGCCGAGTCCGTCACTCCGGCTTAAACGTCTCCGGATCAAGGTGTTGCGACCGCGACCCGACTCCGTTTGTGATCCCCGTCAGGTCTCCCGGACTGCCTTCGGAGGCCGAAGGGCGCTATAATTCCGCGGCTCGCAATCTCGACAAAAACCAGCAGGAGCAGATGAAACGTCGCGTTGTCTTCGCGCTCGGGGCCCTTCTGACGCTCACCGGCACCGCTTCGGCGACGGTGCGCGTCGGCGTGAAGGCCGGTAAGCACTTCATTTACAACGACGGCGTCGGCTCGTCGGCACGGGAGTCCATCCACCGGAGCGACGATTGGCTCGCCTCGAGGGTTCGCATTCCGTCCCTCTACGACGGGCTGATCGACCAGGCGTCGCGCGCGGCGGCCGTCGACCCGAAGCTGATCAAATCCGTGATGCTGATCGAGTCGGCTTTCAATCCCGGCGCCATCTCACGCAAGGGAGCCCGCGGGCTGATGCAGCTCATGCCCGAGACCGCGGGCCAGTACGGCGTCCGGAACTCGTTTGATCCCGCCGAGAACATTTCCGGAGGCGCCCGTCATCTCGCCTACCTGCTCGGCGTCTACAACGGCAACGTCGAGAAGTCCCTGGCGGCCTACAACGCGGGCGAGGCGGCGGTGGCGCGCTACGGCGGGATTCCTCCCTACAACGAGACACGCCTCTACGTGAACAAGGGCCTGACGGCCTATTACGGCAAGGCCGCTCTCGGGGGCGGCTTCGGCCGGCCCGCGACGGAGAGCTGGAGAGTCGTCGGGAGACCCGTCCGCATGCTCCGCGACAGGAACAACCGGCCGGTGATCACGACCGAGCTCTCGGCCCGTTCCGGCCTGCGCTCCTAGGCCGGAGACCGCGTGTCCCGAGCGACGACTGGCGAGGTGTCCCCCGCGGAGCAGGGTGTCTTCTTCGTTCACCTGTCGCGCGCGCGAAAGCACCTTCAGGAAGAGCGATACGACGTCGCGCGCCAGGAGCTCGATCTCGCCGCGCTCGCCCGACCGACCGATGAAGACGTCCTGAACCT
>JBBQNC010000412.1:0-2225 GCA_038329555.1 Thermoanaerobaculia bacterium | reverse complement strand
CACGCGCGACGCGCTTGCGGAGCTCACGAACATTCCAGGCGTCGGCCCCTGGACCGCGGCGGTCGTTCTGCTGCGGGGGCTCGGCCGAACGGACGTGTTCCCGCCGAATGACACCGGCGTCGCCCGCGGCCTCGGTGCGCTGTTTGCGCGGAAGGCGGGCCCCTCGCCGGCCGACGTGATCGAACGCTTCGGCGAGCACCGGGGCTATCTCTATTTCTATTCGCTCGGCGCGCAACTCCTCAGCCGCGGGCTCATCGATCCGGCGCCGAGAGTACGCCATCTCTCCTCGGGAAGGCTTCCATTGGAAGCCGGCCGTCGAAAAAAGGGTTCTCCTCAATAGGGTGTGAAAGATAGTCCTCCGATTTCGGGACGGGGCAGGGGGAAGAAAGAGCAGCAGAGGAAGATCAGGGCAGCGAGGGTACATGGCGACAGCATCGAGTGGGATGTGCCCGGCGGGACGCGGCGGCTGAAAGTGGAGGAGGTGTTGTATCACCCCGAAGTGGACCAACGCTTCGACGTCTGATGTTCCGTCGCTGATCGCACGAGAGCAAGGCTCTGATCCGGCGCCGTGCCGGCCGCCTGGAGGCTATGGGGATCCCTCGAGGTCGGGATCCTGGCTTGGCCGTCGACCAGGAATGCGAGGGGCGCGATAGCATCGTCTCAGTCGAATTTCGCAGTCGATAGGCTGCCCATGTCCCGAACCGGAGGTCCCATGTCAGAAAATCTCGCAGAGCCCCCGGGACTCGAAGGCGCCGTGGTCGCCTCGGATCTCGTCGCTTTCCAATCCGGGACGGTGGTCAGTCGCACGCTCGTACGAAAGCCGGCGGGTACGATAACGGCCTTCGCGTTCGACGCCGGAGAGGGATTGAGCGAGCATACGGCGCCCTATGACGCTGTGGCCATCAACCTCGAGGGCGAAGCCGACATCTCCATCTCCGGCACGTCTCACCGTCTCGGCGCGGGTCAGCTTCTCAGGCTCCCTGCCGGAAAGCCGCACGCGGTGAAGGCGATCGCCCCCTTCAAGATGCTGCTCATCATGATCAGGGCCTGAGCGGGGCGATGTCACCGGCCGAAACCAGCCGCTGGGACGAGGTAGCGACGGTCGGAGGCTTCTCGACCGCCAACCCCAACACGGTTCTCCTGGAATTCGTCCGCATCGAGCTTGCTCGTTGCCCGCGGTTACGGATCCTCGACGTGGGCTGCGGCGCGGCCCGCAACGCCGCGCCGATGGCGGCGCTCGGCGGCACCGTGATCGGCACGGACGTGTCCTGGCCCATGCTCGCAGGCGCACGCCGGCGGGTCGCATCCGAAGACGTCGCCGGGCGGGTCGGCCTCGTGCGCGCGTCCATGGACTACCTGCCGATGCAGGATGGGAGCGCGGACCTCGTGGTTGCGCACGGGATCTGGAACCTCGCGCGTTCCGCCGCCGAGATTCGTCGCGCGGTCGCCGAGGCTGCCCGCATCGCCCGGCCGGGCGCGGGTCTCTTCCTTTTCACCTTTTCGCGCAACACCCTCGCCTCCGATGCCCCGCCCGTCCCGGGCGAGTCCTTCGTGTTCACCCAGTTCGCCGGCGAGCCCCAGTGCTTCCTGACCGAGGCGCAGGTGACCGACGAGCTGCTCGCAGCCGGATGGGAGAGGGACCCGCCGGGGCCTCTCACCGAGTACAACCGCCCCGCCGCAGGAACGCCCCCGCCGGGCGGTCCCGTCATCTACGAGGGAACCTTCCGCCGGCGCGGTCGTTAGGCCCGTCTGGCGGATGCTAGAGCCGATTCTTTTCAAGGAGGATGGTTTTGAGCAACGTTAACTTGAGGGTCATCGTTCCGTTCGAGACTGCGGGCGCGGATCTGGGAGACAGCTTCGCGTTCGGGGGATTCCAATGCGAAGCGACGTGCCGGAATTTCTACTCCGGACAGGCGTTTCCGCGGAGCCTTCTCGAAACGCCGGACTGGAGGGGCCAGGTTCACTGCCTCTTCTGCAAGGACTTCAACGACATGACCCGCTCCGACCAGACCACCCGGCCCGCCCCGATCGCAGCCGAGGTCAGCGAGGAGCGCGACGGTCGCGGCGAATCATCATGACGAAGAGATTTAACGTCGGTGACCATGTGACGTGGAACTCGGAGGCCGGTCACGTGAGCGGCAAGATCGTCAAGGTCCACACGAAGGATACTGATTACAAGGGGTATACGCACCACGCGACCAAGGACGATCCGCAGTACGAGATCC
>JBBQNC010000411.1:0-2249 GCA_038329555.1 Thermoanaerobaculia bacterium | reverse complement strand
AACACGCCCTACGGACTCTCCGCGGGTGTCTGGTCGGACAAGGGATCGAAGATCTTCCGAATCACGTCGAGAATGCGCGCGGGGGTCGTGTGGGCGAACACGTTCAACAAGTTCGACCCGGCCTCCCCGTTCGGCGGTTACAAGGAGTCGGGTTTCGGCCGCGAAGGCGGCGTACACGGTCTGCGCGCCTACGTGGGGCTGTCTTGACCGCGGGCGGCGCGGGCGGCGCGGGCGGTGAGCCCGCCTGGAGCGGAGGCCGCCCGAGCGAAGCGCGGCCGAACGCTCCGCTGAAGAAACAGTCGAGGAACAGGAAGCCGTGAATCCTCTGGAGGTTCGTAAGACCTACAAGCTCTACATCGGCGGCGACTTCGTCCGGACGGAGTCCGGGCGCGCCGACCCGATCGCGTCGAAGTCCGGCCGTTTTCTCGCGAACGTCTCCCGCGGGTCGCGCAAGGACCTTCGCGAAGCGGTCCGCGCTGCCCGGGCGGCGCAACCCGGTTGGGCGGCGAAGACCGCGTACCTGAAGGGCCAGATCCTCTACCGCATGGCGGAGATGCTCGAGGGCCGTGCGCCCGCCTTCGAGAAGCTGTTGCGCGACGGCCGGGGCGCGACGGCTCCCGCGGCGCGCTCGGAGGTGCGAGCGGCGATCGACCGGCTCGTCCACTACGCCGGCTGGTCCGACAAGTTCACCGCTCTCCTCGGCACGGTGAACCCCGTGGCGTCCTCCTACTTCGACTTCTCCGTTCCCGAGCCGACGGGGGTCGTCGGCATCGTGTGTCCCGACGCGCCCGACCTGCTCTCGCTCGTTTCGCTGCTCGCTCCGGTGATCGTGTCGGGCAACGCGGCGGTCGCGCTCGTGTCCGAGAGCCACCCGCTGGCGTCCCTCGAGCTCGCGGAGGTCCTCGCGACGTCCGATCTCCCACCGGGAGTCGCGAATCTGATCTCGGGCCGCCGCGAAGAGCTCGCGCCGCATCTCGCGCGTCACATGGAGGTCAACGCGATCGCCGACGCCGCGGGCGACGCGGCGCTCTCGAAGGCGATCGCCGAGGACGCCGCGGTCAACGTCAAGCGCGTGCGCCGCTACTCGGGCGGCGACTGGCGCGGGGAGACGGCGCAGGGGCTCGACTTCATCGAGGCGTTCACGGAGATCAAGACGACCTGGCACCCCATCGGGGTTTAGGGCCGCTTTCGCTTGGAACAATGCGGGAGACCGGAGTCGGGATGCCCACTGGGCGGGAGTAGTTTCTAGGTCGGCTCGGCCAGCTTTTTGAGTGCGTCGTCTTCGAGCGCGTACTTGATCCACTCGTGGGGGCGGCGGGCGCCGAGCCGTTCGTAGAAGCGGATCGCGCCCTCGTTCCAGTCGAGGACGGACCACTCGAGACGGAGCGCCCCTCGGGCGACGACCTCCCGAGCGAGCGCGGCCATCAGAGCTTCCCCGGCCCCCCGGCTCCGCGCGGCCTCGGAGATCACCAGGTCCTCGAGATAGAGAAACGGCTTCGCCCGGAACGTCCCGATTCCCTCGTAGAAGAGCGCGATGCCCTCGATCGAGCCGTCGACCTCCAGAACGAGCGCTTCGAGACGGCCGGTGTCGAAGATCCACGTGAGCAGCCGGCGCCCCTCCTCTTCGTCGGGAGGCGTCAGCCGCTCGAAACGCGCCAGCTCGCGGTCGAGCTCCAGGATCCGCGCTCCGTCCGCCGGCACCGCCCGGCGGACGCGAAGCATTCCGGCCTCCGATGCGACCCCAAGAGTCACCGTTTGGGGCCCGAATCGCGAACGGCGGCGACTTTGCCGAGGTCGACGGCGCGGACGAGCTTGACTGCCTCGTCACCGGCGACGTTGGCTCCCTGCCCGAGCAGGAGGCGCCCGGGAGAGACGACGACGGTCACCATCGTGGTGGGCTTGCCCGTGGAACGATCGGTCACGACGAACGCGGGATGGCCGGACAGATCGAGGGACCGGGTCTCGACGCCCGACGCGGCCGCCTCCGCGACGGCCTTGCGCAATTCTCCGAGAAGGTCCTTGTCCGCGCCGTAGTCCTGCACCGCGAGGCGGAACTGCTTCGTCGACGTCGGGCTCTCGATCCGCTGGAAGAACCGGGAGACCTCGACGTAGTGTCCCATGCCGTTTTCGTCCTCCTCCGGCAGAGGGTCTCTCGGCGCCGCCGCCCAGCCCGGTATCGCCTCCGGCAGACCGTCGCGCAGCGTCAGGGGCCACAGGGGAGCCTCGGGGGGAAGACCCCTCGCCCGATC
>JBBQNC010000410.1:0-2255 GCA_038329555.1 Thermoanaerobaculia bacterium | reverse complement strand
CTTGACGAAATGGACGTGGTAGAGATCCGTCCGGTTGGATGCGGCCGGCGACGTAGCCGCCGGCTGCTGGGCGGCCGCCGTGAAAGCGAGAGCCAGCCAGAGCGTGATCGAGAGGGTCACCCGATTTTTCATGTTTCTCCTTCGCGTCTTTGTCCGAGGTTGGGATTTTCGCTCTACTCTATCAATCGGATCCCCGCCGAAGCCGAAACCCGCCTTGCGCCGGTCGGACCGACCTAGAATCGGCCGCGTGGAGCGCACGAGACGAGCGGGGACGGCACGACGGCTCCTCCGGCGGAGGAAGCCTCTCGCGGCGGCGCCCCACGAGGGAGAGATCGCATTCCGGTCCGGACGGTTCGCCGCGGTCGGAGACCTCCAGCGGACTTCCCGCGCCGAGGTCTGGCGGGAGTCGAACGACCGCGAGCGCGAGCGCATCCTCCTTTCGATCGCGGAGGAGACCCCCGACTTCGTCGCGCTCCTCGGCGACCTGGTGTTCCGCGGCTCTTCCGCCGCCGAGTGGTCGCGATTCGACGTCCTCGCGGCGCCGCTGCGCGAGGCCCGGATCCCCGTCGTCCCCATCCTCGGCAACCACGAATACTGGCTCGCACGCGGCCCGGCTCTCGCGAATTTCTTCGCGCGATTCCCCGCGCTCGGCGGGCGCCACTGGCACGAGGCCCGGTACGGTCCCCTCGCCGTCATCGCCCTGGACTCCAACCTTCGCTTCCTGTCGCCGGCGGCCTGGATCGAGCAGGGTCGGTGGTTCGCCGCGTCGCTCGCCGCCTCGGACGCCGACCCGGAGGTTCGCGGGGTCCTCGTCCTCGTGCACCACCCTCCGTACACCAACAGCACGGTTACGAGCGACGAGATCCACGTGCAGCGCGCCTTCGTCCCCGCCTTCGCCGCGGCGAGCAAGACGGTGGCGATGATCTCTGGTCACGTCCACAGCTACGAACGCTTCTCGCGCGGCGGCAAGACGTATCTCGTCGCCGGCGGCGGGGGAGGCCCGCGGGTTCGGCTCGCCGCGGGGGTCGGGCGCCGGCACGCCGACGATCTGTTCGAAGGACCGGCGGTCCGGCATTTTCACTATCTCGTGGGAACCGTCGATCCCGAGGGTCTCACGATCGAGATGAAGGGTATTCCGAAGGGCGGAGAGCGCTTCGAGCCTCTCGACCGATTCGTCCTCGGCTGGCCCTCCGCGGAGACGCCGCGATGACGATGACGGGGCGCCGCAACGTCCTCGTTCGCGTCGGCCGCGCCCTGGCGGCGCTCCTTCCCCGGCGCGAACGGGGCGCGCCGCCCACGCATCCGACCTGGGTGATCGCGCATCGGGGCGCCGCCCGGCTGGCGCCCGAGAACACGATCGAGGCATATGCCCGCGCCGTCGAGCTCGGCGCGAACGCCGTCGAAGGGGACATCTGTGTCACGAAGGACGGCCACTTCGTCGTATGGCACGACGCGGATCCCGGCGGAAAGATCGCGCTCGCGCGGCAGGCGGGACGCGAGGAGCTCCTCTACACCCCGGACGTTCCTCCGATCGGATCGAAGTGGCGCCGCGCTGTGTGCGAGCTCACGCTCGCGGAGTTCCACCGCCACTACGGCTACACACGGCGCCGGGGTGGACTCGCGGACCTGATCGGCTCGGACGATCCGCCCGCCGTCCCGGCGATCACGCTGGCCGACCTGTTCGCGTGGGCGGAGGGGGAGAGGCGCGTCGAGCACGTGTTCCTCGACGTCAAGCTCGAGCCGCGGCAGGCCGATCGCGCCGTGGAGCTGCTCGAGACGGTGCGGAAGCGCGTGACGGGCGCCGCGGCCCGGGAGGGCCTCTCCTTCCACTACCTGAGCCCGCAGCGCGAGGTCCTGGAGGCGCTCGTCGCCCGCGGCGAACTCGATCGCCTTCCGCCGGCGCTCGACGTCCATGCCGACTTCGAGCTGCCGGGCGTCCTCGCCGACGCGCGAAGACTCGGCCTTTCGCGCGTCAGCACGGGGGTGGGGCAGCGGTTCTGGAACGAGTTCCACCGCGAGGTCGCCGCCGTCGTGCGCGCCCGGAAGCGCGGGCGCGTCGAATCCGTCGTCGTCTGGACGATCAACGACAGCGACCGCCTCCGGGAGCTCGTCCGGCTGGGGGTCGACGGGATCATGACGGACGATCCCGCGGCACTGCGCGCGATCGTCGCGGGAGGGGCCGCCGGCGCGCGGCCTCGAGAGGCGGCGGCGACCGTTTAGAATCCGGTCGTGCTCTATCGGTTCGACCGCGTTCG
>JBBQNC010000409.1:0-2258 GCA_038329555.1 Thermoanaerobaculia bacterium | reverse complement strand
CGGGCAACTTCGGGCATTCTTGTGAAGCTCCATCTGGGTTCCTCCGGTGGGTTGACGGCGTTAGACACCTCCAGCCTCACCGATCTGGACCCAGATGGGCAACTACCCTACGTAAACAACCTCCTGAGAAATCACACCTAGCGCTCTACCGCTCTCTCGCTATCGCGCCCTGGGGAAACCCCACGGATGCATAGGCGGTCTTCCGAGGACCACCGCGCGCCGCGGACCCGACGACGCGATCTCCCGGCCGGCGGGGTCGACCGACCAGCTCGCGTCGCTCACCACGGCCGGGGATCCCCCTCCGGTATCGAGGGCGAAGAGGATCCCTCCGATCCCGCGCGGGCTCTCGGCGACGACAGCGACCACGTTTCGTCCCGCACGGAGGAGCGGCGCGACGTCGAACCGCGCCAGCGCGTCGCCGGGCGATTGTCCGCCCGTTCCCGCCCGGGAGCCGTTGACCCACAGCGCAAACCGGCGATCCACGAAGATCCGCGCCTCCGCCCGGCGCGGGGCCGCGGGCAGATCGAAGGGCCGGATCGCGGAAAAGTGCACGGGAGCGGGTTCGGGGCTGCGCTCGACCCAGATCCACCGCGCCCCCGCGATCCCGATTTCCCGGGCCCGCCGTGCGCGGACGAAGCCGAGAACGCCCTGGACTCCGAGCGCGAGGAGAACGATCGTCATGAGGAAGGCGGGGAAGGGGCTCGCGAGCGCCGGTCGACGCCGGTCATCGGGCCCTCGGTCGTGTTGACGCAATCCGCGGCGGAGAATACACTCTTCTTCCCGACGTCATGAAAATCGTCGGTTTGATCCCGTCGCGCTACGCCTCCGTCCGGTTCCCCGCCAAACCCCTCGCACTCCTGGCTGGAAAGCCCATGGTCCTGCACGTCCTCGAGGCCGCCCGCGCCGCGAAGAGCCTGGACCGCGTGGCCGTCGCCACGGACGACGGAAGGATCGCGGAGGCGGTCCGGCGGGCGGGTGGAGAAGCTCTCATGACGTCCAGCGAGGCGGCAAGCGGAACGGATCGCCTCGCGGAGGCGGCGCGGGCCCTGGACGCCGACGTCTACGTGAACGTCCAGGGAGACGAGCCGCTCATGGCGCCGGAGAACATCGACCGTGCGGTGGAGGCGCTCCTGGCCGGCGCCGATCGTCAGATCGCGTCGGTCTGGGTGCCCCTTCCGGAATCGGAGCGGGACGATCCGAACGCCGTCAAGGTGGTCGTGGCGTCCGACGGGCGGGCGCTCTACTTCTCGCGCGCTCCGATTCCCTATCCGCGCTCGGGCGCGCCGGCGTACCGCAAGCACCTGGGGCTGTACGCTTACCGGGCCAAGACGCTTCAGACGATCGCGCGGCTTCCCCCTTCTGCGCTCGAGAAAATGGAGTCGCTCGAGCAGCTTCGGTGGCTCGAGGCGGGCTTCGCGATCTGGATGGGCGAAGGGTCGTCGGACTCGATCGGGGTGGACACGCCCGAGGATCTCTCCCGGGCGGAGGAATGGTTGCGCAGAGCGAAGGAGGCCTCGTGAGCAAGTACGTGTTCGTGACCGGTGGCGTGGTCTCGTCGCTCGGCAAGGGAATCGCGGCCTCGTCGATCGGAGCGCTCCTCGAGGCGCGGGGCTTCAGCGTCGCGCTCGCGAAATTCGATCCCTACATCAACGTCGACCCCGGCACGATGTCGCCGTTCCAGCACGGCGAGGTCTACGTGACGGACGACGGCGCGGAGACGGACCTCGATCTCGGCCACTACGAGCGGTTCACCAGCACGACGTCGGGCCGGACCAACAACACGACGGCGGGCCGCATTTACCTGACCGTGATCGACCGGGAGCGCCGCGGAGACTATCTCGGCAAGACCGTTCAGGTCATCCCGCACATCACCGACGAGATCAAGGAAGGGATCCGCCGCGTCTCTCCCGATGCGGACGTCGTGCTCATCGAGATCGGCGGCACCGTGGGCGACATCGAATCGCTCCCCTTTCTCGAAGCGATCCGCCAGATCCGGCAGGAGGCCGGGCGCGGCAACGCGATCAACGTCCACCTGACCCTGGTCCCCTACATCAAGGCGTCCGACGAGCTGAAGACGAAGCCCACGCAGCACTCCGTCAAGGAGCTCCTCTCGATCGGGATCCAGCCGGACGTCCTCCTGTGCCGGACCGACCGCTCGCTTCCCGCCGAAGTGAAGAAGAAGATCGCCCTCTTCTGCAACGTGCCCGTCGAGGCCGTCATCAACGCGAAAGACGTTCCTTCCATCTACGAGGTCCCGC
>JBBQNC010000408.1:0-2259 GCA_038329555.1 Thermoanaerobaculia bacterium | reverse complement strand
ACGAGGGGAGACGAACTCGTTCAACTGGATCCGGATCGCGAAGCCTCTCCTCGATGTTCGGCGCTACACCTTCCTCCGGGAGTCGGAGACCTTCGTCCCGCTCGAGGAGCAGCTCTTCGAGCACACGGAGGCCGGCTGGGCGAAACGGCAAGTCACCGCTCTCACGGCACCCTGACGCGGAGGCCCGCGGCGACGACCGCGACCTCGATCGGGGGCATGAGCCAGGACAGCTCGCCGTCCGTGGCGACCTGGATTCGGCGGCGCGGCGAATCCAGCCGCAGGCGGGGCGTCGCGAGCGACTCGAAGTCCCCGAACGTCTCCGCCACTCCGAGAACGTAGCGGGCCATCGCGAGGGCGAACGCGCCGCGCGTCAAAAACGGCAGCCAGTAGACGTGCAGGGTTCCGGCATCGAAGTCGGACCGCGGCGCGAGGAAACCCAGGCGCGAAAGGTCGTCCAGGCCGACCGAGACGGTGAACATCTGGGTCCGGATCCTCGACGTGCCCTCGGGCGATTCGACGACGAGCGCCACGTCGGGAAAACGCCGGAGCGCCATTCGGATCCCATGAAGGTACGCCCTCCATTTTCCCACTCGCCCCCGGTAGCGCTCCCGGTACTCGGAGATTCGAACGTACACGCCGATCAGGACGTTGTTCAGGAAATAGCGGTCGTTGATCCTCCCGACGTCGATTTCCCTGGTCTTGCCTGAGACGGCGACCTCGAGCGCCTCCCTCCAGGCGAGCGGCAGGCCGAGATCGCGCGCGAAATGGTTCATGGATCCCATGGGAATGACGGCCAGCGTCGCATCCGTGCCGACGAGGCCCTGCACTGCAGAATGGATCGACCCGTCGCCGCCCGCGACGACGAAGAGCTTCGTTCCCGCCGCGCGGCGCCGCTCGATCAGGCCGCGGACGTCGAGGCCGGGGTCGAGCTCCACGACTTCCAGGCCCGCCTCGGCGGCCGCGGCGCGAAGGTCCTTGTCTTCGCCGTCGTCCGGCGCTCCGGACCGGAGGTTGGCGAGCAGAACCCCCCCCACCGGCGGCGGAGGATCAGGCCGCGAAGCGCCGGATGTTCGCGAAAAATCCCGAGGAGTATCCATTGGCCCTCCGGTCGGTCGTCGAGTCCGCGAGCGGCAGGAGCAAGACGCATGCACGGCCCCGAGGGCTCGCCTCCGGACCGCGCCGTTCGGAAGTCGAGCGGCTCGCGCGGCCGTCCCTCGCCTGCGGAGGCCGGTCGAGCAGCGGCCGGCAGGCGAGGTTCCACAGGAAGAGCCAGACGAGGCCGAGGACGACACCCCCGGCGACGTCCGAAAGCCAGTGCGCCCCGAGGTAGACCCGCGAGAACGCGATGGCCGCGATCGCGATCACGGAAACGAGAACGACTCCCCCGCGCCACACGGGATCCGACGTGAGCCGGAAGACGACGGTGGAGAGGCCCCCGAAGAATACGGCGCCCATCGTCGAGTGCGTGCTCGGGAAGCTGTGGCTCTTCTCCGTCTCGAGCGCCGGCCACAGATCGGGCCGCGCCCGCCGGAACCGCCATTTCAGAAGGGGACTCAAGGCCCGGCCGCCGAGGACGGCAATCCCGAAAACCGCGGCGAGCGTGCCGTGTCCGGAGGCGATCAGCGCGGCCGCGCCAGCGATCGTCGCCGAAATCATGAAACGCGGACCGCCGAGGAAGCTCACGCGCCGCAGGAGCCGGTCCGGCGCGGGACCGTGCAGCCTGCGGACCTCGAGAGTCGCCCGGCGGTCCAAGCGGACGAGCCTCTCTCGAAGGCCCGTCACGCGGACCGCGCGGACCGGAGGCTCCGCATCCAGTCGGCCAGCCGCTCGAAGTCTTCGACGACCGCGACACCCGCGGGAGGATGGCTGCGGCGGGCTCCCTTGCCTCCCGCGAAGATCGGGACGTGGGAAGGCACCGCCTGCCGAAGCTCCTCGAGCTCGCGGTGCACCGAGGCCCCTCCGGTCGAGATCGAGATCGAGAGCCCGATGGCCGAAGCATTCCGGAGCACCCAGGCGTCCGCGATCTCCCGGACGGGCGTGTCGCTGCCGAGGAGGTGGGGCCTCAGCCCCGCGGTCGCCGTCACCAGTGCCGCCATCTGGAGCCCGAGGCGATGCGTCTCGCCGGACAGCGTGGCCAGCAGAATCACCGGACCGCGCGCCGCCCGTTCGTAAGGGAGCCGAATGCTGCGGAGCACGTCCTCGGCGCATTCCGAGAAGAAATGCTCGTGATGGATCGACATCTCCCCTTTCGACCACGCC
>JBBQNC010000407.1:0-2290 GCA_038329555.1 Thermoanaerobaculia bacterium | reverse complement strand
GATCTGGATCCCGCCAACATCGACAACCCCAACTTCAACCTCAACACGGCTTACCAGCGGCCGCGGCGGTATGAGGTGGGTTTCCGCCTCGAGTTCTGATCCGTTCCGATTCGACTCTCGAAAGGGGCCTTCGGGCCCCTTTCCTTTTTCACGACGAGCCCGGCGCCGGCTCTGATCACCCGATCACGATCACCCGATCAGCCGATTCCCGAACGAGACCGGGGCCTGACCTAGATCAGGCTCCGTCGTCCTCCCCCGCCAGCCAGGTTCTTCGCGATCGAGGCGATCGCCAGGGTCCCGAGGACCTTCACGAGGGTCGGGTGCTCCGCATAGAAGGCCATGGCTTTCTGGAAGATCTCCGGCCGGTTGTCCTTCGCGTACGTGGCGACCTTCGCGACGTCCTGAGGGGTCGCCTGGGCCGGGTCGGTGGCGACCGCCGGGGAGGCGCCGATCCGAGCGAGAATCGCCGGCAGTGTCGCCCCCCCGCCGAGCCCGGCGAGCAGAGTCTGCAGGAAGCTCCCTCTCTGATCGGGTGTCATCGCCGCGGCGCTTTGTTCGATCTTCCGCTCCACGTGCGCGGAGTCGAGGCTTCCCACCGCCGGTCCGATCGTCTCAGCGAGGACGTCGCGGGGAACGGCATTGGCGATCTCGTCGTAGTGGGCGCGCGCCTGTTCGCGGTTCGGGGCCGCGCCGGACTGGTACTGGTTCAGGATCGATCCGATTTCATCGAAAAACGACATGGGTGGTCCCTCCTCTTTCCGCTACAGCAAGAACCGATCCGGATTCGCGTCAGAAGAGCCGGTCGCTCGATTCGGCGCGAGCTTCCTCGAGCCGTTCACGGATCGAGGGAATCAGTCCCCGCGCCGCGAGGGCCTTCTGGAGTATCTCCGGATCGACCGGACGGAAATAAAGCAGGCGGATGAGCTCGGAAACGAAGAGCGCCGGCGACGGCCGGTCCGTTCGCACGATCGCGTCACCCGCTCCGACCTCGCCCTCCTCGACGACCCGCAGGTAAAACCCCAGCCGGCCGCTCGCCAGGAACTTCTTCAGGAACGCGGGCGAGCCGACACGGAGCCCGAGCTTGAAGCACGGCGACCGCGGCTTCGTCACCTGGACTCGCGCCGCGCCGATCCGATAGACGTCGCCGACCGCGCAGTCGTCCTCGAAAAGTCCCGCGGTCGTGAAATTCTCTCCGAAGAATCCGGGGGGCAGCGTCTCGGCGCTTCCCATATCGGCTGCGAAGTACGCCGCGTGCTCCGAGGAGAAGGCGTAGACCGCCTGCTCCGGTCCACCGTGATAGCGGTGGTCCGCCTGGAAGTCCCCGTCGAGCCCGAGCGTCCGAAGCGCGATCCGGCCGGCGGCCGGCTCTTTGAAAATACCCGTCCGCACCTCGCGCCCCCGCGTCCGGAGCGCCCCGGGCACGGCGAGGTTGACGGACACCAGGGTCGGGGTCATCGTTGCCGAAGTAGGTGATTCGCACGGAATCGGATTCACGAGGACGAGGAATGGGGTCGGTGATGGCAGTCGAGCGGAGCAGTATCGTGAGAACCGGCGGGATGGGGAGCCGATCGCCCGCGGCCTGGTGTGCGCCGCCGCGGCGAAGGTGCCGGCCTCGTCGCGCAGGGCGCGCGCGGCGGACGGTTTCCGAGGCGAAGATGCTGATGCCCATCGCCAGAGTCTTACGGGACGGCGTCCTTCGGGGTTTTCCCCGGGGGCGGCAGGATCCCGACTGGAGCGCGCTCGCCGCAAGGCGCCCGCGAAGACGCGGGCCTGGACGGAGAGATGGCCTAGGGGGAGATTTCCTCGAAGTATCCGTGCACGTGCCGCAGCGCGGCGCGGTCGATGGACCGGCGGCGCAGCGACTCTCGAAGGAGCGAGAGCGCCGCGAATCCCTCGGGAACCATCTTGAGCTCGTCGATGACCGGGAGGGCGGCGCGGATCTCCCACTCGGCCTGGCGGTCCTGGCCGGCCTCGAGGAGGAGATCTCCGACGACCAGGTGAAGAGCGGCCACGTCGGCCTTCATGTCGATCTCGCGGAACTCCGACTGTGCGCTTCGAAAGGCCTCGATGGCTTCCGCCGGACGCCCTTGCGTGCGCATCAGCAGCCCGACGCCCCAGTGCAGCTTCGCGAGCGCGACCCGGTTGTTCGAGGACTGGAGAAAGGGCGCGGCCTCGCGCGCGAGAGCGAATGCTTCCGACACCTGGTTCATCTCGGAGTGAAGCTGGATCAGGGCCACGTACGTCGACGAGAGAATTCGCGCGCTGCCGATCGATTTCGCTTCCCCGAGGA
>JBBQNC010000406.1:0-2294 GCA_038329555.1 Thermoanaerobaculia bacterium | reverse complement strand
CACGTCCGACGCCTCCGCGTTCTCCGCGGGCGCGCCGTCCCGGGCCGCGCCGGACGAGGTCGCGGCGCCGGACCCGGGCGCTCCGCCGAGCACACAGGCCGCGCGGCCGCTCGCCGGAGGCGACACGGCCGACCCGTGCGGCCCGGACGACACGCGGATGTGCCTGAACGGCTCGCGGTTCCGGGTGGAAGTCGGCTGGCGGGTTCCCGATCAGGGCACGAGCGGCCGGGGAACGGCCATGCCCGTCACGGGAGACACCGGCTACTTCTGGTTCTTCAGCGCCAACAACGTGGAGCTCGTGGTGAAGGTCGTCGACGGCCGCGCCTTCAACGGGCGGTTCTGGGTCTTCTGGGGCGGGCTCTCCGACGTGGCGTACACGATCACGGTCACCGACACGGCGACCGGTCTCGTCCGCAGGTACGAGAATCCTGCCGGCGCGCTGCACAGCTTCTCGGACATCGCGGCTTTCTAGCATTCCAGTCTTCCAGTCTTTCCAGCCTCCCGGCCTTCTAGTCCGCCGCGGGCGGCACCCGGGCGGCGCGCCGCAGGCGGAGTCGCGCCGCGATCGGGGGCAGGCGAGTCTTCGCGAACAGCCGTCCGTTGACGTAGAGGACCGGAATGGCCTCGCCCCAGCGGGCCGCGAGGTCGCGGTCCGAATCGACATCCACGACTTCCCAGTCGCGCGGGACGTCCGAGAGGATCGCGTCGACCCGCGACCGCAGCTCCTCGCAGAGGTGACATCCCGGCCGGGAGAGGAGCCGCAGGCGGGTCCGCGGCCGGGGCGGGGCGGCGCTCACGAGTCTCTCCACGCTTCGCCGGAACGCTCCACCGCCGAGGCGCGCGCCACCTGGTAGATGTAGTCGAAGCCCGACAGGATCGCCGCGGTCGCCGCCGCCCCATAGGCGATGAGCACGATCGGTCGCGGCCAGTCCCAGAGGTTGTCGCAGAGCACGAAGAGCACGGGGATGATGAGCGTCACGGTGGTGACTTTGCCGAGCCATGTCGGCGGGAACCGGCGTTTCGACCCGCTCAGAATGAGCAGGAGCGCCACGGTCAGCAGCAGCACGTCGCGCGAGATGACCATGAAGGCGAGCCAGACGGGGATCTTCTCCCGGGCTGGGTACGAGGGGATCGAGAGAAACAGGTAAGAGCTCATCAGCAGAAGCTTGTCCGCGATGGGATCGAGATAGGCGCCGAGCGCCGATTTCATGTCGAAGCGGCGGGCAAGGTATCCGTCGATCCCGTCGGAGACGCCCGCCGCGACGAACAGCGCCATCGCGATTCCGATGCGGCCCTGGGAGATCGCGTACAGAAAGAACGGCAGCGCGGCGAGACGCAGGAGCGTGATGAAGTTCGGCAGCGTCCAGGGCCCGCGGCGTGTCGCGCCGGCCGCGGGAGACCGCTCAACCATCGGAGACGTCCGCGGCCGGCGCGGCGGCGAGCGCCCGCACGCGGTCGAGCGCCCGGGTGAATTCGGGGCCGTCCGGAGGGCCTCCCTCGACGTCCTTCCAGAGGCCGCAGGCCTCGGCCGCCCGAATCGCCTCGGCGGCGGTGCGCGAGCTCCGGCCGGCGGGCTTCGCGAGACACGGCGGCTCGTCGTGAGGACGGACGATCGTGACGAGGCGCAGGAGCAGTCTCGCTGCGGCGGGTCGCGTGAGGGTAGCGTCGGGACTCCCGCGATGCGTCTCACGGTCCACCTCGAGCAGCCCAAGCGCCACCGCTCGAGCGAACGCCCGCGTATCGCGGCGCGAGACCGCGTCGCTCGCGATGATTCCCGAGCTGACGCGCGCCTCCCGCACTTCCGGGAACATCCACCAGACGAGGGCGGCCGCCGAGGCGCGGCTGAGCCGCGTCGATCGAGCCGTCTCGCGCTCGGGCGACGGCCAGTTGGCGACGCGAAACTCGAGACGCGCCTCGTCGGCGCGCGCCTTGTGCTTCGCGTCGGTACGCGCGAGGCCGTCGAAGACCGAGACGGCGAGCGCATAGTCGCCCAGATCCATCGCCAGGTCTCCGACTCTCTCGGCGACGGCGACGTTCTTCGGGTCCATTTCCCAGGCCTCGCGGTATCGGCGGAACGCGTTCTCGGGCTCGCCGGCCGCGTCTTCGATCTCTCCGGCGAGAACGCGGATCGCGGAAGACTCCGGCGCCAGGTCGATCGCAATCGCGATGCGATCCCGAGCCTGCGCCCAGCGCTTCTCCTCGGAGGCCACGCGCGCTTCGGCGGCGACGGCGTCTCGCGCGGAGATCCGGACCTCCTCGGCGCGGGCCTTCAAGACCGGCCGCGACGGAGCCAT
>JBBQNC010000405.1:0-2319 GCA_038329555.1 Thermoanaerobaculia bacterium | reverse complement strand
TCTCCTCGCCCCATGCCGCCGGGCTTCTGAAAGAGCCGAAATCCGCGCTCGTCGGCTCTCTCCTGGAAGCGCTGCGAATCGATGAGCCACTCGAGATCGAGCTCGGCTCCGACGTCCCCTTCGGGTCCGGCCTCGGCGGCTCCTCGGCGCTCACCGTCTGTCTTCTGGGCGCGCTCGAGTCGCTCTCTCCCCGGGACCTCTCGCGAGTGGACCGCGTGGATCTCGTCCGCGACGTCGAAACGCGGGTGCTCGGCAAACCGGCCGGGGTCCAGGACTATTACCCCCCTTTCGGCGGAGGCCTCCACACGATCCGATTCGAGGCGGGGCAGACGGCCGCCGTGCGGAGCGAGGTCGAGCCGGCCGCCTGGGAGCGGCACATGACGCTGTTCGACACGGGCGCTGCCCACTCGTCCGGCCTGAACAACTGGGAGGTCCTGCGGGCGCGGCTCGACGGGGACCGCGGCGTCGCCGCGCAGCTCGAGGGCGTGCGCCGCGCGGCGGCCGCGATGGCCCGCGCGGTGGAGCGCGCCGACTTCCCCGCGATGGGCTTCGCGCTCTCGGACGAGTGGGAGGCCCGCCGACGGCTCGCCCCGGTGGTCGCGACGCCGACGATCGAGAGGGCGATCGCCGCGGCCCGAGCGGCCGGAGCGTGGGGAGGAAAGGCGTGCGGGGCGGGAGGCGGGGGGTTCGTCGTCCTGCTGTCGCCGCCGGAGGCGACGGGAACCGTACGGGACGCGCTCGAAGCTCTGCGCGAAGGGCGCGTCGTCGGCGCGCCGGTCGTGTCGCGCGGGCTCGAGGTGCGGGTCGAGGGAAGCGAAGAGACCGAAGAGACCTGAGGCGGCGGCGCTCGCCCTACCGGCTCCGCATCCATCGGACGCAGCTCTCGAGCTCGCGCCTCATCGCGTCGGCCGAATCGGCGCGGTGCCAGGCGCCGTGCCCCGGCAGCACCCATGCGAAGCGGAAGTCGAGGAGCCGCTCCATCGACCGCGTCTGCTCCTTCCACGAGTACCAGCAGGCGTCGCGAAACGCCACGAGCCCCTTCCGCCGGGAAGACCACGCCAGGTGGTCGCCCGTGAAGAGGTACTTGTCGCGGTAGAGCAGGACGGCGTGCCCGCGCGTGTGCCCGGGCGTCGGAATGGCCACGAGGTCGTCCGCGAGCCGGACCGGGTCCTCGCCCGCGAGGAACCGCTCGACGTCCGCCGTCCCCGCCGTCCGGTCGGCTTCATGGAGGACGCGCTCGCAGCCGAATCGGCGGCGAAACGCCGCATGGTCGGCGACGTCATCCTTGTGAGTCAGGAACAGTGTCGACAGGCCGCCCCGGCGCTCGAACTCCGAAAGCAGGCGCGGGACGGCGCGCGGCGAATCGACGAGGACGTTGCCCTCGGGGCGCTCGACGAGATAGCTCCAGGCCCCGAACGAGTCGCGCGATGTGAAGCCGCAGAACGCGACGTTCTCGTCCACGCTCTCCGGGAACGCGGCGATCGCGGCCCGGGCGTCCGCGCGCGGGGACACTCCGATCGACCCGGTGGGGCAGGCGACGAGCGCCATCATCGCGCGCCCGCGCTCCCCGTGGTCGCGGGGCTGCCGCGCGACGAAGGAGTGGTCGGCGGCCTCCGCGAAGACGGTCGGCGCGATCCGCCGGCACGCGTCGCAATCGATGCAGGTCCGGTCGACGAAGAAGGGACCGGGCTGGTTGTCGGGGAGTCGCTCTGCCAGGGAAGCCATGCGTCAGATCCGCTCCGGCTCCGCCACGGTCCGCTCGCCCCCGGCGTCGCCCGTGTTGAGAGTGCCCCGCGGCTCGATCAGGAGAACGTGCGCCTCCTCCTCCGCGACGGGCATGTGCTCGACACCGCGCGGGACGATGAAAGCCTCGTTCTCGGAGAGCTCGACATCGCGATCGCGGAATCGGATCCGCATGCGCCCCTTGACGACCAGGAACATCTCGTCCACGTCGTCGTGCTTGTGCCAGACGAACTCGCCGCGGATCTTCACGAGCTTCACTTCGTGGTCGTTCAAGTCCCCGACGATCCGGGGGGTCCAATGGTCGGAAAACCGGGAGAGCTTTTCTGCCAAATTGATCTTCTCCATGCTCAGAAGATACGCCCTTATGAGAGCGTGGGATTCGATCGGCAATCGGGTGATCTCGTGATCCGGTGAGGGAATCGGGTGATCGAGGGATCGCGTGAGCCCGCGCCGAGAATCTACGTCGGGAATCCGCTCTCAACGCATCTCCTGTCAGAAATCTCTTAGGACGCGCTTTCCAGGAATCCCCTCTCCCCCGCCCCCGGGGGAGAGGGTCAGGGTGAGGGGGTCGCCCTC
>JBBQNC010000404.1:0-2320 GCA_038329555.1 Thermoanaerobaculia bacterium | reverse complement strand
CCACCTCCGAACGGCCGGCGAGAGCCAGGATCTCGCGCGCGAATTCGAGCCAGCTCGCTTCGCCCCGGTTGGCGAAGTGGAAGACGCCGCCGGCGCCGGACTGGAGCAGTGCCACGATCGCTTCCGCGAGATCGGGGGTGGCCGTGGGGCGGCCCCACTGATCGTGGACGACCTCGAGCTCCGTGCGCCCTTCGTCCACCTGCTTCAAGATCGCTTCCACGAAGTTCCATCCGCCCCGGCCGAAGAGCCACGAGCTTCGGACGACGAGGGCATTGGGGAGCGAGAGCGCCGCCTCCTCGCCCTGACGCTTGGTCCGCCCGTACTCCGACAGCGGGCGCGGCTCGTCCTCTTCCGTGTAGGGAGTGTCTTTCATGCCGTCGAACACGAAGTCCGTCGAGACCTGCACGAGCACGGCGCCATGGATCCGGCACTCCCGCGCGAGGTGAGCCGGCCCGCGGGCGTTGACCGCTTCCGCGCGCGGATCCGTCTCGCACGCGTCGACGCGGGTGAAGGCGGCGCAGTTGACGACGGTGTCGGGGCGCGTCTCCCGGAACGCGCGGGCGACGGCCGCGGAATCGGCGACGTCGAGATCGGAGTGAGGCCGCGCGAAGACTTCGTATCCGGCGGAGGCCAGAAGCGGCGAGAGATCGAACGCGAGCATCCCGCCGGCTCCGGTGACGAGGACCCGCCGGGAGGTCGCGAGCGACGGCTGACGCGCGGGCAGCGCCTCGGAAAGTGTGGCCGCCGCGGGAGCCGAGCTCAGGTCGGCTATCTCCGGGTCGCCGGTTCTTTCGCCGTCGCGGAAGAGGTCGCGAGGCGCTGCTCGTACTGGGTGCGGTAATACTCGCGGTAGGCGGCGTCCTTTTCCTTGACGGGGCGCCACCAGTCCTCACGCGAGCGGTACCACGCCACGGTCTCGGAAAGACCCTGCGCGAACGGGGTGGTGCTCTGGAAGCCGAGCCGCGCCAGCTTGGACGCGTCGAGGGAGTAGCGGCGGTCGTGGCCCGGCCGGTCGTTCACGAACCGGATCAGCGACTCCGGCTTGCCGAGCTCCCGCAGGACCTGTCGGGTGATCTCGATGTTCTCGGCCTCGTTGCCGCCCGCGATGTTGTAGGCCTCCCCCGGCTCGCCGGCGTCGAGCAGGAAGTCGATCGCGGCGGCGTGGTCGCGCACGTAGAGCCAGTCGCGGATGTTCCGGCCGTCTCCGTAGAGCGGGAGGTCCCGGTCCTCGATGGCGTTCGTCACGAAAAGCGGGATCAACTTTTCCGGGTACTGGTAGGGGCCGTAGTTGTTGGACGCGCGCGTGATCAGGACCGGAAGGTCGTACGACGCCCAGTAGGAGTACGCGAGCCGGTCGCCGCCGGCCTTCGACGCCGCGTAGGGGTTGCGCGGATTGAGCGCCGACTCCTCGGTGAACGAGCCCTCTGGAATCGAGCCGTAGACCTCGTCCGTCGAGATCTGCACGAAGCGGCGGATGCCGCGGCGCTTCGCCTCTTCGAGGAGCACGAACACACCGCGGATGTCCGTCTCGATGAAGGAGGCGTCCCCGAGCAGCGAGCGGTCCACGTGCGTCTCGGCCGCGAAGTTCACGACGTCGGTGCAGCCCTCCATCGCCACGCGGACGACGTCGGGGTCGGCGATGTCCCCGCGCACGAACCGATAGTTGGGGAGATGCTCCACGTCCGCGAGGTTCGCCGGGTTCGCGGCATACGTGAGCTTGTCGAGGTTGACGACGGAGACGCCGTCGCCGCGGGACTCCAGGACGTGGCGGATGAAGTTAGAGCCGATGAATCCGCAGCCGCCGGTAACGAGAACTTTCATACGATTCCAATCTCCGAGTTGTCGCCGATCAGGAAGCGATGCACGCGCGGCCGCTCGGCGCCGGGATGGATCCGCACGTTGGTCCCGATCAATGAGTCAGCGATGCGCCCCGGGATACGCTCGAGCTTGGAGCCTCGAAGGACGATGGAGTTCTCGATCTCGCAGCCCTCGACCACGCAGTCGGGCCCGATCGCGGTGTAGGGCCCGACGAACGCGTCCCGGATCTCCGACCCCGCGCCGATGATCGCCGGCCCGCGGACGATGCTCCGGATCAGGCGGGCACCTTCCTCGACGACGACCTTCCCCTCGATCCGGCAGCCGGAGTCAATACCCTCGAGGCCGCTCGCCTGGAAGGTATCGAGGATGATGCGGTTGGCCTCCAGCATGTCCTCGATCTTTCCGGTGTCCTTCCACCATCCCGAGACGAGGTGCGGATGCACGCTCTTGCCGTGGTCGATGAGCCACTGGATCGCGTCCGTGATCTCGAGCTCGTTGCGGG
>JBBQNC010000403.1:0-2322 GCA_038329555.1 Thermoanaerobaculia bacterium | reverse complement strand
CGACTCACGCGGATGGCCAATCGGATCTCGCGCCGGGAATCCGACGTCGTGATCCGCAAGATCTCCAAGAAGAGCCTCTCCGGCGACCTCCCCAAGATCCGGGAGGTCTACAACGACGCCTGGGAGAAGAACTGGGGCTTCGTCCCGATGACGGAGGCTGAGATGGTCTTCATGGCGAAGAGGCTCAAGCCCTTGGTCGACGAGGATTTTCTCTTCTTGGCGCAGGCGCGGCGTCCGGATGGCTCGCTCGAGCCGGTCGCCTTCCTACTGGCCCTGCCCGATTACAACGTTGCCATTAAGCCGATGCGCGGACAGCTTCTTCCCTTTGGGTGGATGAAGTTTCTCCTCGGTCTTCGCCGAATCCGCGCGCTCCGGGTCCTCACACTCGGCATCAAGAAGCCCTGGCGGTCGAAGGGCATTCAGTCCGTGATGTTCGAGAAAAGTCTTCGAGCCGCGCTCGAGCGGCGCTACACCGGCTGCGAGATCTCCTGGCTCCTCGAGGACAACGACGCGATCCTGAAAGCCGTCGACCTCTGGGGCGGCCGCCTCTACAAGACCTACCGGATCTACGACCGGCCGATCGACGGTTAGGTTCCCTCTCCGCCGTCACAGATCCCGGACGCCGGCGCTCGAGAGCTCCTCGACGCGTTCAAGGCGTCGTACAGGCGGTCGCCGAGGGGGACCGTGGCGACCGTCAGAGCGAGGGCGGCGAGCACGTCCACCACGTAGTGGTAGCGGCAATAGATCGTTGAAAGCACGAGGCAGGTGGCGACCGGCAGCAGCCACCAGAACGCGTCCCGCGCGCGGCGGTAGGCGACGAGGAGGACCGTCGCGGCGATCATCGTGTGCCCCGACGGAAAGACGTCGAGCTTCGTGTGCTCGAGCTCGTTCAACGTTCTCTCGATCGCGGCCGAGAGGGCGGTGGTCTCGAGCACGACGGTGTGGCTCGCCGCGAGGGCGAAGCGGGGGCCGAGGGCCGGGACGATGAAATAGCCCACGTACGAGACGTAGTAGCAAACCGTGAGCGTGAAGATGAAGCGGCGGAGGTCCCTCGTCGACCGCCGAAAGAGCACGAAGCCCAAGACCAGAGCCACGAAGTAGTAGGTCGTATAGGAGACGTAGAAGAAGTTCGTGAGCCAGGGCCGGACGACCCGCTGCAGCCACACCGTCACGTCGACGCCGAAGAGGGCCCGATCCGCGGCGATCAACAGGGCGTCGCGGGGACCTCCCCGAGCGGCCGAAATGAGCGGCCCCAGCGTCTCGTAGAGGACGGGGATGAACGCCGCCGGATAGAAGTCGAGCAGGAAGCCCGCCCAGCGCGGGAACCTCTCCTCGTATCGGAGAAGAAGGGTGACGAGAAGGAGCGCGACAGCCATGATCGCGTATCGAAGGAGGATCCCCGTCGGGTCCTCGAGCCGCCGGCGCAGAAGAGCCGTCAGGACGGCGACGGCGCAGAGCGCCAGCAGGTTCAAGGCTTCGAGCGGACGCAGGGGCGGGTCGAAGGATCTCCGGCGCGCTTGCACGCGCGGATTTATACCCGAAAGGGCGCCGAAGACCGCCGCGATAGACTCGTCCCATGCGATCGCGGCTGGCGATCCTCCTTCTGGCCCTGACGGCCGTTCCCGCCGCCGCGGCCGGCAGTCCCGTTCCGGGAAGGAAAGCGCCGGCCCCTCTCGTCGTGCGCGGCCGCATCGAGACTCCGATCCATCCCGCCTCGGCCGCCTACCTGCGAAAGCTGCTTCGCCAGTCGGGGGAGAGCCACGCGTCGCTGGTCGTTCTCGAGCTCTCGACCCCGGGCGGGCTCTTCAGCTCGACGCGCGAGATGGCCACGGCGATCCTCCTTTCGCCCGTTCCCGTGGCGACGTACGTCGCGCCGTCCGGGGCGTCGGCGGCGTCGGCCGGTTTCTTCCTCCTGCTCGCTGGAGACGTCGCGGCGATGGCGCCCGGTACGAACACGGGAGCCGCGCATCCCGTCGGCCAGGAGGGACAGGACCTGCCGAAGACGATGAGCGAGAAGGCCGAGCAGGACGCGCGCGCGTTCATCCGGACCCTGGCCCGCCAGCGCGGGAGAAACGCCGAGAAGGCGGAGTCCGCGGTCTCCGCGAGCGCGTCGTTCACGGAGTCCGAGGCGAAGGAGGCCGGCCTGATCGAGATCATCGCCCGCGACGTGCCGGACCTCGTGCGGCAGCTCGACGGGCGCGTCCTGTCGCGCGTCGGCCCGGGAGGCGGACGGTCGCCCGGCGCCCCGCTCGTGCTGTCCGGTGCGCGCATCGAGTCCCGGGAGATGGGTTCGCTCGAGAAACTCCTGGGGGTCGTCTCGCA
>JBBQNC010000402.1:0-2393 GCA_038329555.1 Thermoanaerobaculia bacterium | reverse complement strand
CTTCACGAACCGGCGCTCGCACACGATCCGCCGCGACCCCCATCGCCCGGGCATGATTTACGCCGCCACGGTCGGCGGGCTCCATCGATCGGTCGACGACGGCGAGACGTGGGCACGGATCTCGCGCGAGTCGATGGTCGTCACCGCCCTGGAGGTGGACCGGCGGTCCGGGCGGCTCTACGTCGGCACCGAGGGCGAGGGGATCTTCTATTCGGACGACGGAGGCGCGACGTTGAAAACGGGCTCCGTCGGGCTCGCGGAAGGGCGGGTTGCGGACCTGGTCCCCGACCCGAACGACCCGACGCGTGTGTTTTTCTTTCGCGCGTACGGCGGCGACGAGAGCGGTGTCTGGGAGGCCCAGGGGACGCGGGTGCGACGCGTCTCGCGCGACGCGCTCCCCGCGGCCGCGTCGCTCGCGGCGTTCCGCGGAGCCGACGGCCGGACGGTCCTGGTCCTGTCGTCGTTCGCCGGGGTGCGCATCTCGAGAGACGGCGGCGAGCGGTGGAGCGTCCCGGCCGTGCCGCCCCCGGGCGTGCCGCTGGCGCTGTTCGGTTCTCCCTTCACGCGCCCGATCCTCGTCACCTCCGCCGGCGTGTTCCATACGGCCGACGCGGGGCGGGACTTCGCTCGCCTTCCCGGCGGGCCCGCGATGCCGATCGGGGCCGAGCTCCTCTGGGACGGGATGGGAACCCCCTTGCTCGAGGTGCGCACGGCGGACGGGCTGTTCCGCTGGAACGGCCAAGTCTGGAGCGGTCGCAGGCAGGGTGTCTTGAAGGGAGGCGTCTTCCTCCAGCAGTCGCCGGGCTCGGCCACGACGACGCAGTACACGTCGCTCGAGGATCAGAATGGAACGCTCGTGTGGGAGGAGGGCGGCCGTCGCCTCTCGGTCACGAGCCCGCGCCCGGGCCTCGCGCTCGCGACCGCGGCCGCCGCTCCGGGAGGCCGGCTCTATGTGGGAACGACCGGCGACGGTCTCTTTCTCTTCGAGCCCTAGATGGGGGAATCGGTACTGCCGCAACGGGCCGACTCACTTCACCCCAGAGAACCTCAGTGTCGCCCCGACGGTGACTTTTTCCCTTTCCGCCTTGCCGCCCGCGATCTCCAGGACGCTCGCCGCTGCGGTGTCGGGGCCGTAGCTCGGGCACGGATCGGCCTTGCACGGGGGCGTGTTCGCGCTGATGAAGAGGACCCGGCCGGCGCCGTCCAGCCAGATCATGTCGAGAGGAATCATGGTGTTCTTCATCCAGAACTTGTGAACGGAGGCGTCGGCGAAGGGGAACAGCATTCCGGAGCGCTCGGGAAGGCTCTCGCGGAACATCAGGCCCTGCGCCTGCTCCTCGGGTGTCCTCGCGAGCTCCAGGACGTAGATCGCCCCCGACGGCATCTCGACGCGGGGACCGGACCGCGCCTCCCGGGCGACGGATGGCGTGGCGGCCCGGGGAGAGGGTCCCGCGTTGCCGCACGCCGCCATCGCGAGAACCCCCAGCAGGATTCCGACGCTCCTCAAGGAGCCTCGGCCTCCTGCGGCTCGACCCCCTCCTCGTACACGTCGTCCTTCTTGACCAGGTTGTATTTCTTCGCGTAATACCGGAAGGAGCGGAAGGACATGCGAAGGAGCTCCGCGGCCTTGGTCTGCACGCCCTCGCACCGGTCGAGGGCCTCCCGCATGAGGCGCTTGCCGACCGCTTCGAGGTACGCCTCCAGGTTGATGCCTTCCGCGGGCAGGCTCTCGAAGTCGGGTACGCGCGTCCGGACGCCTAAGGCGATCGCCTCGGGAAGGCTCGACGCGGTGATCACGGGGCCGGGCTCGAGCGCGACAGTGCGCTCGCGGGTGTTCTCGAGCTCCCGGACGTTGCCGGGCCAGGGATACGCCTCGAGCAGCCGCATGGCCTCGGTCGAGATCTTCTTTTCCGGGATCTTCTGATCCTTGCAGACCTTGGCGATGAAGTGCGACGTCAGGGGAGCGATGTCCTCGACGCGCGAACGAAGCGGCGGCAGGACGATCGGGATGACGTTGATCCTGTAGAAAAGGTCTTCCCGGAACTTCCCCTCCGCCACGAGCTCGGTCAGGTCCTTGTTGGTCGCAGCGATGATACGGACGTCGACGCTCGTCTCCTCGTTACCGCCCACCTTGCGGATGACTTTCTCCTGGATGGCTCGCAGGAGCTTGACCTGCATCGTCGGCGAGGTCTCCGAGATCTCGTCCAGGAAGAGCGTGCCGTTGTCCGCCTCGGTGAAGAGGCCCCGTTTTTCCTTGACGGCGCCGGTGAACGCGCCGCGCTCGTGGCCGAAGAGCTCCGACTCGAGGAGCGTTTCGGGCAGCGCTCCGCAGTTGATCGAGATGAACTTGCGGTCCTTGCGGATCGACGTGTAGTGGATCGCCCGGGAGATGA
>JBBQNC010000401.1:0-2415 GCA_038329555.1 Thermoanaerobaculia bacterium | reverse complement strand
CTCGCCGGCGACGACGGTGACCGTGGCCCGGCGGACACCCAGCATCATCGCCAGAAAGGTGTGGGTCAGCGAGAACGTGTCGCGGCCCACGCGGTCCTGGATCAGGAGCAGCCATCTCGCGCAGCGCTCTCTCTGGCTGTGCAACCGGTTGCACGCGGACGTCTGCGCGATGAAGAGGAGAAGGGCTTCGGTGTACTCGTGGAGCCGATGGCAGAGCGCCTGGTCGCGCTTGAGCTCCGCCCGGAGAGCCGACCGCGGCATCCGAAGTCCCTCTCCGGGCACCTGCGTGTAGGCCTGAATCGCCACGGATTCGCTCTCCACGAAAAGCGGCAGTCCGACCATGCCCTCGTGGCCGACCGTCGCCGCTTCGACGGTCGTGCCGTCGGCGAGACTCACCATGAGGGACGCGACCGCGTCGATGGGAAAGAAGACCCAGGGGCTCAATCCCGCCTTCTGATGGAGCTCCTCTCCGGCGCTCATCGTGTACCGCTGGAGATGAGGCTCGATCCTTCGGAATTCCGCGGGAGGCAGGCTCGCCAGCAGTCGATTTTCGATCATGGTCATCGCCGCCAATCAAAACACGATTTTCCGACGCGTGGTTTTACGATCCGCCAACTCTCGTGCTGGATCGACGCGAGACCCCTGAATGGAGAAAGCGCGCCGTCGCCGGCGCGCTCTCGAGATGCCGGCGACCCGATCTTACTTCGCGGGGGCCTTGGTCGGCTCGGCCGCAGGGGCCATCGCCTTCTTCGACTTCCTGGTCTTCTTGTGGGACTTCTTCTTGGTGGTCATCGTGGAACCATCGGACGAGGTCTTCGACTCCATGGAGCTGGACGACTTCTCGCGCGTAGACGAGGACGCCGCGGCGGTCGGCTTCGGAGCCGCAGTCTGCGCGAAGAGACCCGTGGGGAGAGCGACGGAGACGGCGAGGGAAAGGATCCGGGCGAGGGACTTGTTCATGTCTCGACTCCTTTTCGGCGCGGCGATATGCCGCGGGCCTTTGAATGAGATCGAGAGTAGGGAGCCGCGGGTGAACGGGGCATGAACCCGCGTCTCGCGACGCCCTCCGTTCCGAGTCCGATATTCTGCGCGGATGCGGACGTGCCATCGGGCGATGCTGTTGCTACTCTCGACGGCCATGGCGTGCGCCGGCGGCGGTGGAGGTGCGGCCCGTCCCGAACGGGCGAAAGCTCCCCCGCCGGACGCTGAAGCCTCCCGGCGGGAACCGGCGGCCGTCCGGCGGGACCCGGACGCTTCCCGGGGGGACCCGCACTCGTTCTCGGATCCGGGGGCGATCCGCGTCCGGGACGTCGCCCTGGATCTCGACGTTCGCTTCGAGCGGCGCGTGCTCGAAGGCTCGGCGACCCTGACGTTCGAGCGGCCGTCGGCGGGCTCCGCCGACCTCGTCCTCGATACGCGCGACCTCCGCATCGCCTCCGTGGAGTGCGAGGCCGGCTCGGCCTCCTTCGCCTCGGTTCCTTTCACGACCGGCGCGCGCGACCCGATCCTCGGCGCGCCGCTCTCGATCCGCCTGCCGGCGGGCGCAAGGCGAGTCCGGGTCTTCTACGAGACCGGACCCGAGGCCTCCGCCCTGCAGTGGCTGGGGAAGGAGCAGACGGCCGGCCGCACCGCCCCCTACCTGTTCACGCAGTCGCAGGCGATCCACGCGCGCAGCTGGATCCCCCTTCAAGACACGCCGGGCGTCCGGCAGACCTACTCGGCGTCGATCCGCGTTCCGGCGGGCGCCACGGCCCTCATGAGCGCGGCCCGCGAGACGCGCGGCTCGGACGGTTCGTTTCGGTTCCGGATGCCGCAGCCCGTTCCGTCGTATCTCATCGCGCTCGCGGTCGGGCATCTGGGCTTCGAGAGTCTCGGCCCGCGCTCCGGCGTCTGGACGGAGGCGCCGGTTCTCCGCGCGGCCGCATACGAGTTCGCCGATACCGAGGCGATGATCTCCGCCGCGGAGGAGCTCTTCGGTCCGTATCGCTGGGACAGATACGAGCTGCTCGTGCTGCCCCCGAGCTTTCCCTACGGCGGCATGGAGAATCCGCGCCTGACCTTCGCGACGCCGACGATCCTCGCGGGCGACCGGAGCCTGATCGACGTCGTCGCCCACGAGCTCGCGCATTCCTGGTCCGGAAACCTGGTGACGAACGCGGAGTGGGCCGATTTCTGGCTGAACGAGGGCTTCACCACGTATTTCGAGAGGCGGATCGTTGAGCGTGTGTTCGGCGTCGAGCGCGCGGAGATGGAATGGGTCCTCGGCCGGCAGACCCTGGACAACCTCATGCGGACGCTTCCCCCTGGCGACCAGGTCCTGCGCCCGGACGTCACGGGACGCGACCCAGACGAAGCGCTCGGCCAGGTCGCGTACGACAAGGGCGCCCTCTTTCTTCGCACCCTCGAGCGTGCGGT
>JBBQNC010000400.1:0-2446 GCA_038329555.1 Thermoanaerobaculia bacterium | reverse complement strand
TCGACCTCCGATGGGCGGGGGCCTTCGCGGCCGCGGTCGTCGCTGCGATCATCGGCTCCTCGATCGTCGCGCGGTACGAGGTCCGCAACCGCCCGTCCCCCGAAGCCGCCCCGGTTCCGGTCGTTCTCGAGAGCGCGCGCGGGAGGGTTGCGGCCGCCGCGCCGCCCGCGTCCCGCAACGCGGAACGCCCGGAACGCGGGCCGGGCTCGGTCGACCGTCAGGCGAAGGAGATCGCCGGGAGCCGGACGAACGAGTAAGTCGCCGCCGCTCTTCCCCGCCGCGAGCTTGGGGCGGCGGACGAGAAGAAGCCCTTCGCTCCGAGCGCGCCGGAGCCCGACCCCTCCGCGGTCCTCCAGAAGTCGAAGAAGCTCGATTCGCTCCGGGATCGCGTGGCGGTGTCCGCGCCCGACCGCGAGAGCGACGCGGCCCACCGATCGGTTTCGGCGGACGCGGCGAAGGCGTCGGGGTTTTCCGAACGTCGTTCCGACGCCGCCCCTCCGGCGCGGCCGGCCGAGCGCCTCGGCGGCGAGGGCGCCACGGGGGCGTCCGGCGCGGTCGCCGAATCGGGACCCCCGGCGCCCGCGCTGCGGCTGGTAGTCGAGTCGATGGACGGCGTCCGCTCCGTGCCCGATCTCGCTCCCCGTCAGACCCTCGCGCTGCCCGCATCGCTCAAAGGGCGCACCTTCCTGGTCGTCGTCGACGCAGCCGGCCGCATCCGGCAGGCGCTGCCGCGGGAGGCCGGGAACGCCAACGCCCCGGCCATGGCTGCCGAGGCGCAGGAGGCCGGCGCGGACGGCTCGGCGCTCCTCGGGGTTCGCTTTCAGCCGGGAGACCGGCAGCGCCGCCTTCTCGTCCGCGTGGAGTGACGCGCCGTATAATCCGCGCCCCTTCATGAAACGCGTCGACGCGCTGCTCGCCGACTACGGCTCTTACCATCGGGCCCGCGGCAATCTCGCCTGTCACGCGGTCGGCATTCCCCTCATCGTTTTCGGAATCCTCTGCTTCCTTCGCGTCGTCCGTCTTCCCCTGCCGGGCTGGACCGCGTCCGAGGCGGCCGTCGCCGCCGCGATCCTCTTCTACGCGTCTCTCGACGTCCCTCTCGCCCTCGCGATGGCCGTTCCGCTGGTGCTGCTCGATCTGGCGGCGCGCGCGACGGGGAGCTGGAAGGCGGGACTGGCGGCGTTCGTGGCGGGCTGGGTCTTCCAGGGAATCGGCCACGCCCGCTACGAAAAGAACTCGCCCGCCTTCTTCCGCAATCTTCTGCACCTGCTGGTCGGTCCTCTCTACCTGATCAACGAGCTCGTCCGGCTGCGACCGCACGTCGCGGCGGCGCTTCCGCGCGCCGCGGAGAAATAGGCGGCGAGCGCGACGCCGCGCAGCGCGACCTCATGTTTCCGATCCGGGACAACGTTCCGTCTCGCCACGTGCCGGTGGCCACCTGGACGCTCATCGCGCTGAACCTCCTCTTCTTCTTCCGGGAGCTGTCCCTGCCGGCGCCCGCGGCCGAACAGCTCATGTATCTGTTCGGCATCGTCCCGGCGCGGTTCACGGACCCGGCCTGGGCCATGCAGGTCGGGTTCCCGCACACGTACCTGCCCTTCCTCACCACGATGTTCCTTCACGGCGGATGGCTTCACGTGATCGGGAACATGTGGGTCCTCTGGATCTTCGGCGACAACGTGGAAGACCGCATGGGACCGATCCGCTTCGCGGTCTTCTACCTGGCCTGCGGGCTCGCGGCCGGGATCATCCACGTCGCGACGAATCCCGGGTCGCGGGTTCCGGCCGTCGGGGCGTCCGGCGCCATCGCCGGGGTGATGGCCGCATATTTCGTTCTCTATCCCCGCGCCCGGGTCCTCGCGATGTTCCCGATCGTCTTCTATCCGCTGTTCTTCGAGCTGCCAGCCTGGGTGTATCTCGGCTTCTGGTTCCTGACGCAGCTCTTCAGCGGCACGTTCGCGATCGCGTCCCGCGCGCAGGTCTCCGGGATCGCGTGGTGGGCGCACATCGGCGGATTCGCCACGGGAATCCTGACGTTCTGGGCGTTCCTGCGCCCCGGCGACCGGCCCGCCCGACCCGTCGAGGGGTGAGACGATTATCAGTTATCGGTTATCGGTTGTTGGCCGTCGTTCCGGCTCCGAACTGAAAACCGAAGACTGAAAACTGAAAACTAGAGTTGTCAGTTGTCAGTTGCCAGTTATCAGTTGTTGTTGCCGTTTCGGTCCGAAGTGAAGACTGAAGACTGAAAACTCAGCAGAACGTCGTCATCGCCGCCTGGGGGTGGTCCAGGCGGTAGCCCTCGCCGGCCGGATCGGGGTCGAGCTCGAGCACCGCTCCGACGAGGGTGCGATAGGAGAGGTCGTCCATCACCACCGGGATGTCCGCGGCCGTGAAGCGATGTCCCTCGTCCGGCGGGTTCTCCTCGACCGAGATCCGGAAGCCGCTT
>JBBQNC010000399.1:0-2479 GCA_038329555.1 Thermoanaerobaculia bacterium | reverse complement strand
GGTCTGCACGACGCCTGCGAGTCCCAGCACGGGACGGGCGATTCGCGGCCGGCGCGTCAGAGCGACGCCGAGAGGGATGCCGATCGCGACCGCGGCGAGAGTCGAGAAGAAGACCAGGACGAGATGCTCGCCGGTATGAGCGACGATCTCGCTCCGGCGCTCCCAGAAGTACGACACGAGCACGTTCACGGCGCGGTCAGCTCGCGGACGAAAACGTCCGCGGGGCTCTCCACGATCTCGCGCGGCGTCCCGACCTGCAGGACCCGGCCCCCGCGGAGGACGGCAACGCGGTCGGCGATCCGAAAGGCTTCCGGAACGTCGTGGGTGACGAACAGGACGGCCTTCCTGAGCCGACCCTTCCAGGTCAGGAATTCCTTCTGCAACGCGCGGCGCGCGATCGGGTCGAGGGCGCCAAACGGTTCGTCCATCAACAGGACCGCGGGGTCGGCCGCGAGAGCCCGCGCCACGCCCACCCTCTGGCGCTGGCCGCCGGAGAGCTCGGCCGGACGGCGCCCGCCGAACTCGGCCGCCGGCAGGCCCACCATCGAGAGCACCTCCGCGGCACGAGCGCGACGACGTTCCTCGCTCCACCCGAGCAGTCTCGGGACGATCGAAACGTTCCGAAGCACGTCCCAGTGAGGAAGGAGGCCTCCTTCCTGGATGACATACCCGATGCGGCGCCGAAGGGCCACCGGCTCCTCCGCGGCGACGTCGCGGCCGCCGACGCGCACCTCGCCGGCGTCCGGAGCGATCAGCCGATTGACGAGCCTCAGGGCCGTCGTCTTGCCGGAGCCCGACGGGCCGATGAGCGCCATCGTCTCGCCGGCCTCGACGGAGAGGGAAAATCGGTTGAGAACGTCGGCACCCGGCCCGAACGCCTTCCGGACGTCGCGAAACTCGACCGCGGGCGGGGAGCTCTGGTTCGGTGTGGCGATGGCTCAATCCTATGACGGTCAGCCGGACGAGAAGGAGAACCAGACCCACTCCGACGAAGGTCAGCGCCCCGATAAAGGTCAGCGCGGAAGAGGGGGTTTTGGAAGCGGCCGGCGACTACTGTCACGGAGGACAGCTGCCATGAAGAGACTCGTTCTCGCGATTTCATCGGTCCTGCTCTTGAGCGCCTCGACCGCAATGGCGGATGGCGACGGCAGGAGATTCGAGGTTACGATCACCAATCTGACACGAGGTCAAAGATTTACGCCGATTCTCGTCGCCAGCCACAAGAAGGGCGTTCGGTTGTTCGAGCTCGGGGCCGTCTCGAGCCCGCAGCTCGAGATCCTGGCAGAAGAGGGGAACACCGCTCCGCTGAAGGCCCTGCTCGCCGCCATGCCGGACGTCCGGGACGTCACGGACTCTGGCGATCTCCTGAATCCGGGTCGGTCGGTGACCGTGACGGTCCAGGCCGGCGGCGGATTCGACCACGTCAGTGTCGCCGCGATGCTCATTCCGACGAACGACGGATTCTTCTCCCTCAACGGGGTTGAGGGGCCGGATGGGAACAAGACCGTAACGCTCTTCTCGCCGGTCTACGATGCCGGCACCGAAGCCAATGACGAGCGCTGCGCGTCCATTCCCGGACCCTTCTTCGTCGAGTGTGGAGGACCAGGGGGCGGCGCGGATGTCGGCGGCGGCGAGGGATACGTCCACATCCACGCCGGGATTCACGGCGTGGGAGACCTCCACGCGAGTGAGCGCGACTGGCGCAACCCCGTTGCGCAGATCACGATTCGCCGGGTGAACTGACCGGAGGGAAAGAGATCGGCCGCAACGCTCCGGGATGCATCCCTCGGCGACTGCCTGGATCGCAGTTTGACTTCAACGACGGAGCTCAGTTGCAAGAAGACGGACTGGACTCGCCCCCGCGCCTCCCGACCGTCCCGTCGATCGATCACTCGCTCCTCGATGCGGTCCGCGACGGAGATCGCAAAGCGACGGCCCTCCTCGTGGAGCTCCACGCGGACGCCGTTTATCGCTTCGTCTATCACCGGCTCGACCGCCTGGAAGCCCTCGAAGACCTGGTTCAGGAAGTCTTTCTCGCCGCCTGGAAGGCTCTGCCACTCTTCCGCGGAGAGAGCGAAATCCGCACATGGCTTCTGGGCATCGCTCGCCACAAAATCGGCGACTACTACCGAGAACGGCTTCGAGAGCCGACCGTCTCCGACGATCTGGATTCGGAGTCCGGGCCGGCCAGCCTCGCCGGCTTTCCGGACATCGACGCGCGGCTGGACGGGGAGAGGCTTGAAGCAAGAACGCGCCAGGCTCTCTCGACCCTGCCCGATCAATACCGGGCCGTGTTGATCTGGCGATATTGGGATCAGCGTTCGCTGGCAGAGATGGCTGCGATCTCCGGAAACACGGAGAAATCGATAGAGCGCCTGCTCGATCGGGCGAGGCGACTCTTTAAGAAGAGGTGGAACGATGGATAGCGCGGGCATCCTCAATGAGAAGGCGTTTTTCGAGCGTCTCGCCGAGGCCGTGC
>JBBQNC010000398.1:0-2482 GCA_038329555.1 Thermoanaerobaculia bacterium | reverse complement strand
GGCAAAAGGGTCCGGGCCGTCTTCCTCACGCATGCCCGTCCGCGGAGCCGCGGACTCAGCGGCGGGGCTCGCCGGGGGCGTCGCTCTCGCCCCGCTCCACTCGTCGTCTCGGAGGATGGTCGGAAGCGGCGGTCCCGAGGGCAGGAGCTCCGCGGCCCGCTCGGGCCCGACGGTTGCGACGAGTCGGGCGCGACGGATCTCAGCCCCGGCGTTTCCCGACAGGTCCCACGCCATGAGCTTCGACCAGACGAGGCAGTCGGCATCGTCGAAGGGCCGCGGATCGATGCGCAGGATCCGGAACTCGATCGGTCTCGCCCGGGAGGAGCCGAGAAACGCGTTCACCCCCGCCCGGTAAGACGCGATGCTCGCGCGCATCGCGGGAGACAGGGACCGGAGTGATTCTTCCGCGGCCCGACGGAATCCAATCGTACGCAGGAAGCGGTCCGTCGGAAGGAGCTTTGCGCCGAGGACTTCCGCGAGACGTCCTGCCCCGACCCGGCGCTGGAGCTCCATCTGCCAGAGGCGATCGCGGGCGTGGACCCATCCCAGGCCGAAGAGCACGTCGTCGGCGCTCCCCGCGCGAACCGTCGGCACCCCGTGCGCGTCGGTCTCGAGACGAACCGGGGCATGGAGACCGCGGACCCGAACGGTTCCGGCGCGCGCGACGAAGGTCGAGAGGACGATCCCCGTCGCGGCCGCCGCGACGAGGGACGCCGCGACGGCGAGCCCGACGAGAACTCTTTTCGCGCGGCCGGGCGCCGCACCGCGCGCGACGGCTACTTCCCCGCCGCGGGGACCGCGGCCGCGAGCGGACGCACGATTCGGGTGAAGAGGTCGGGTCGGGCGGGGTCGCGCTCGATCCGGAGACCGGCGAGGTCCAGACCGGCGAGCTCCGCGACCGGCCCCGTCGGGCCGTGCTCTCCCGGAAGCCACTTCGGGTCGAGGAGAGTCATCGCTTCCGGTGCGGCCGGGATCCTGAGACGCGCGTGAAAGAGCTTCCGCGGCGCGTCGGGCGCGTCGACTTCGAGACGAACGGGAGCAGCCGGCGCCCCGGCCCCCCCGGCCCACGCCGCCGCCGCCACACCGAGAACAGCCGCCAGGATCGACCGGCGCAGCGAGATCGTCGTCATACCGCCTCCTCGAACGCTGGAGACGATATGCCAGAACGGCGGCGTCTCGAAGGGCGGCGCGCCGCGGCCGGGCATGGTGGCATCCGGGCATCCCCAAAGCGGCGCGAGCGCCGATGGAAATCAGCCGGCGGCGGGCTCCTCCAGGATTCGTTGCCTCAGAGCGGTCATCTCCAGGCGAGCTCATCGAGCTTCTCGGCGCCGAACAGTTTCTCGGCCGCGGGAAACAGCTCGTCCTCCTCCTCTTCGGCGTGGTGCTCCACGGCCTCCTTCAGGACGGTCACCTTGGCCTCGAACTGTTCGTCCGTGGGTTCCATGGGGCCGAGCTCCGCGAGAAGGGTCTCGACGATCTTGTGCTCCTCGAACGACTCGCGAACCACCTTTCTGGGCTCCTTCGCGGAGACGTCGCGGAAGGCCTGATAGAAGATCTTTTCTTCGATCTGCGCATGGACGTCGAGCTCCCGCGAGATCCGATCCACGATCTTCTTGCGGGTCGCGTGCGCCTTCTCTCCGGTCGCCTCGAATTCCCGGAAGAGCTCGCGGACCTTGCGGTGGTCGTCTCGAAGCATGTCGGCCGCGTTCGTCGAGGGCTCCTTCTCTTCCCGCGAGTCCTGCCCCGTCGCCACGCGGATCACGCGCGCGATCAGGCTCTCGTTGTGCTCGGTGGCGTTTCTCTCGTCCCGGCCTTTGGCCGGGGAGCGCCGGGGACGCTCCGGGGCGCCGCCGCGAGTGCTCCGGCCGGTGCTTTCCTGATCCATCCTCGTCCTCCGTGTTCGGTGGGACGGAATCGTCCCGTGCCGCTCGAGGGGAGCAAGATCCGTTCCCGCCGCCGGATCCTTTGGGCGCGTCGTTGTAATCTCGTGCGCCGGAGGGGCGCTGAAGAACGTTCTCTATCTCCACGGTTTCGCGTCGTCGCCGCGAGGGCGCAAGATCGAGCTGCTTCGGAAGCTCCTCGAGCCCCGCGGCTTTCGGATCATCGCGCCCGATCTGAACATCCCCTCCTTCCAGCGCCTCGACTTCAAGGCCATGGCGAAGATCGCGTTCTGGGAAGCGAAGAAGCACATGCCGGCGGTGATTGTCGGCAGCTCTCTCGGCGCGCTCGTCGCCCTGGAGCTCGCGGGGTTCGCGCCTCCGGCGGCTCTGGTCCTCATCGCGCCCGCGCTCGGGTTCGGCCGTCGCTGGGTGGAACGCCTGCCTCCCGGCGACTCGATCCCGTTCTTCCACCACGGCGAGGGTCGCGACCTCCCGATCCACCGCCGCTTCTTCGAGTCGATGGCGGCACTCGACCTCGAGTCCGCACCCCCGCCCATCCCGGTGGCCATCGTCATGGGCACGGAAGACGAGAGCGTTCCGTT
>JBBQNC010000397.1:0-2488 GCA_038329555.1 Thermoanaerobaculia bacterium | reverse complement strand
GCCCCTTCGCCGCGCCGCGCCCAGACGTTGCGACCGGCGCGCTCCGCGGCGACGCCGGATTCCGCGCAGATTTCCGCGATCCGGTCCGCGAGCGCCGCCTCTTCCCCGGAGACGCTCGGGATCGAGACGAATTCGATCAGGCGGTCGAGGACCGTCGCGACGCCGGCGGGAATCACCCGATCACCATCGTCCCGCTCCCCTGGTCCCCGAAGATCTCGGAGAGCAGCGCGTTGCGCTGGTTGCCGTTGACGATGTGCACCGCGCGCACGCCCGCCTCGACGACGCGCGAGATCTCCTCGAGCTTCGCGATCATGCCGCCGGTCACCGCCGGGCTCTTCGCGAGCTTCCTCGCCTCGGCGGCCGAGATGCGCGAGATCCGGCTCCCGGGATCGTCCGGCTTCGCGAGGACGCCGGGGACGTCCGAGAGGAGGATCAGCTTCTCCGCGTCGAGCCGGACGGCCAGGGCCGAGGCGATGGTGTCCGCGTTGACGTTGTAGACGCGGCCGCTCTCGTCGGCGGCGAGGGGCGAGACGATCGGGAGGTAACCGGCGTCGAGCAGCGTCGTCAGGAGACGGGGATCCACTTCCACGACGTCGCCGACATTGCCGAAATCGACGCGCTCCCGCTTTCCGGTCTCCCGATTCATCATGCTCTTCGTCGCGCGCTTGCGCGCGAGCACGACGTTCCCGTCGATCCCCGACACGCCCACCGCGTGGATGCCGAATGCTCGCAGGGCGGAGAGGATCTCGACCGAGATTTTTCCCGCGAAGACCATCTTCACGACCTCGAGCGTGGCGTCGTCCGTCACGCGGCGGCCGTTGACGAGCCGCGTCTCGAGGCCGAGCCGCTCCGACAGCTCCGTGGCCTGGGCGCCGCCTCCGTGGACCACGGTCACGCGGATGCCGACCTGGTGGAGCAGCGCGATCTCCTCGGCGAGCGAGGAGAGGTTCTCCTGGTTTTCCGTCACCTTGCCCGAGACCTTCAGGACGAACGTCTTCCCCTTGAACCGTCGGATGTACGGCAGCGCCTCGCGGAGGAGCTCCGCGTCGACGGTCCCGGCGAGCCGCGCCGGCGCGAGGGGCCACTCTTCCTTCACGGCCACTCCGCGAGCCATTCGAGGATCGCCTGCTGCGCGTAGAGGCGGTTCTCCGCCTCGTCGAGGACGAGGGACCTTCCGCCGTCCAGCACCTCGTCGTCGACGACCACGTTGCGCCGCACAGGGAGACAGTGCATGAACGCGGCGTCGCGGCCCCTCGCCATCCGGCCCTCGGTGACCCGCCAGTCGCGAAGCCTGGCCCGCCGCATCGCGTCGGCGGAACTGTCGCCGTAGTCCGCGAGGGACCCCCACGATTTCGCGTAGACGATCTCCGCGCCCGCGTATCCCACCTCGGGGTCTTCGGTTTCCGTGATGCGACCTCCGTTCTCCTCGGCGAGACGCCCGGCCGTTCGCACGATGTCGAGGTCAAGCTCGTACCCCGGAGGCCGGGCGAGCACGAGGTCGACGCCCAGGCGCGCCGCTCCCAGAAGAAAGGAATTCGGCACCGCCATGGGCAGCGCTCGGGGGTGGTAGGCCCACGTGAGGACGACCCGTCGGCCCTTCGTCTCGCCGAGGCGGCCGCGGATCGTCATCGCGTCCGCCATCGCCTGGCAGGGGTGGTCGAGCGGCGACTCGAGGTTTACGACGGGCACACCGGAGTGCTCCGCGAACGCATTCAGCACGGGCTCGCGGCGGTCGACTTCGTAGTCCTTGCCTTCGGGGAATGACCGGATCCCGAGGATGTCGCAGTAACGGCCGAGGACGCCGGCGCCCTCGCGCACGTGCTCGACGGCGGTCCCGTCCATCACGACTCCGTCGCGGTATTCCATCGACCAGGCGTCGCTGCCGACGGACAAGGTCACGGGCGTTCCCCCGAGCTTCGAGACCGCAACCTCCATCGAGACGCGCGTGCGCAGGGACGGGTTGAAGAACACGAGGCCGACATGACGCCCCCGGAGGGGCTCGCTCTCGGCGCCCTCGCGAAAATCGGTCCCCCGCGCGAGCAGCGCCTCGAACTCCGGCTGCGAGAGGTGACGTGTGGAGAGGAAGTGCCTCACAGGATCTCCTCCATGACCGACAGGAAACGGTCGATCTCCTCCGCTCGCAGGACGAGCGGAGGAAGAAGCCGCAGAACCTCCGGGCGGTCGCTGCCGCCCACGAGGATCCCGCGCGCGAGAAGCGCTTCGCGGACGGGCTTGCCCGGACGATCGAGCACGATTCCCAGGAGAAACCCCTCGCCGCGCACTTCGACGACGGCGGGAAGCCGGGCGAGACCCTCCCGGAGGCGCGCGGATCCCCGCCGGACGTTCTCGAGCAGGTTCTCCCGCTCGATGACGCGGACGGTGGCCTCCGCCGCAGCGCACGCGAGCGGCCCGCCGCCGAACGTCGTCCCGTACTCCTCGGGACGGACGGAGGCCGCGACCTCCGCGGAGACCACGACGGCCCCCATCG
>JBBQNC010000396.1:0-2518 GCA_038329555.1 Thermoanaerobaculia bacterium | reverse complement strand
AACAGCCGTTCGACGCGGCGCTGACCGACGTTTTCCAGGTGCAGTCGGACATCGCCTCGCGCGTCGCTCAGGCGCTGGGAGTGGCGCTCGGAGCCGGCGAGGAGAAGCGGCTGTCCGAAAAGCCGACTCAGAATCTCTCGGCCTACGACGCCTTCCTGAAGGGCGAGGAGGCTTCGACGAGCCTCGCCGTCGAAGAACCGCTCGGCCTGAGAAAGGCGCTCGGCTTCTACGAGCAGGCGGTCGCGCTCGACCCGGGCTTCGCCCTGGCATGGGCTCAGGTCTCACGCGCAAACACGCGAATCTATGAGCTCAGCACGCCGATCCCCGAGGTGGCGGAACGGGCCCGCCTGGCGGCGGAGAAGGCAGTCGCCATCGCGCCGGACCGGCCCGAAGGACATCTGGCTTTCGGCAATTATCAGAGCTTCATTCTTCGGGACCAGGTGGGGGCGCTCGCCCGGTACTCCCTTGCACGGCGTCTCGCCCCGGGCCATGCGGAACTGCTCGCCGCGGCCGCCGTGTCCGAAGAGATTCTCGGACAGTCGGAGTCGTCCATCGACCACTTCCGCCAGGCCGAACGCCTCGATCCGCGCTCGCTGCTGACGCAGAGCCGGCTCGGTGAAGAGCTGTTCCTGCTCAGACGTTACACCGAGGCGCAACGGTCGATCGACCGGGGGCTCGCGCTCGCGCCGACCCACCTGTATCTGCTCGAGCTCAAGGTCATGATGTCCCTCGTCCAGGGAGACCTCGCGGGGGCGCGCGCCGTGCTCCGCGCCGCGCCGAAGGAGGTCGAGCCGACCGCTCTCGTGGCATACCTCTCGAACTACTGGGACCTCGTGTGGGTCCTCGACGACGAAAAGCGCGGCCTTCTCCTGCGCCTGACGCCGAGCGCGTTCGACGGGGACTCGGGGACGTGGGGACTCACCATGGCCCAGGCATACGCTCTGAAGGGGGAAGCCCCGAACACGCGGGCCGCCGCCGAAACGGCGCGAAAGGCGTTCGAAGAACAGCTCCGCCAGACTCCCGACGACGATCAGCGTCACATTCTCCTGGGGCTCTCGTTCGCCTATCTGGGACGGAAAGAGGAAGCCATCCGGGAGGCGAAGCGCGAGCTCGTGTCGCATGCCAGGGATGCGTACTTGGGTCCCTACTACGAGCATCAGAAGGCGCGTATCTACATGCTCGTCGGTGAGCCGGAGAAGGCGCTCGACAGACTGGAGCCGCTCCTGAAGGTCCCCTACTTCCTGACGCCGGGCTGGCTCAGGATCGATCCGAACTTCGATCCGTTGCGCGGCAATCCGAGGTTCGAGAAGCTCGTCGCCGGGAAGTGAATCGCGTCCGGCGCCGCGGGGTCTCGCCGCCCGTGTCAGCGAGGCCCGGCCGGGGAGGGTGAGGGCGCCGGAGTGACGTCCTTGCCGGGAAGAGGCGTCGCCTCGTCGAGCTTCAGAACCAGCCCCGAAGGGGTGCGCAACACGTCGATCGGAGTGTTGTCGGGCGTCGGAACCGCCGCCGCCGGGGTCTCCGTTTCGGCGTGCCGTCGTGGGCGCGGCTTTTTGCTGCACCCCGCCAGACCGGCGGACGTCACGATCAGCGCGGTGGCGAGAACCAGAGCCCGGCCGGAACGATCGCCCAACTTCATGAATCCTCCGGCTGGCTCAGGACCAGCGCGCATCGATCACCGCACGCGAACGGCACCGCGGGAATCCGGATGGCCGCATTTTTTCTCGGGGATCGTAGCCTAATCGCGGACACGCGTGCCGCGATACTCCGCCAGCGGCCGGATCCCACTCACCTCCGGCCCGAGAGCGAATCCGTCCGAGTACGTGGCGAAGTCTTCCTCCGGGCGCCCCGGACCGGCGCGGCGCGCGCGGCGTATTCCGCGAAGCTCCGGAGGGACTGCCGGTCGCCGGCCACCGAGAGAAGCAGGCCGTTGCCCTCGTCCTTTTCTTCCAGGACCCGGAACCGGGCCCGGGCGGACGCGATCGCGGCCCCGCGCGTGTAGGGAATCCGGAGCAGGAACACCCCGGCCTCGGGACGCGCGCGTCGCCGGATCTCGGCTTCGAGAGCGTCGATCCCGGCGCCCGTTTTCGCCGAGATCGGGATGGCGAACGGCCCGGCGGGGCCCGCGGCGAGGTCCCGCTTGTTTGAAACGGTCATTATCTTCGCGGGGTCCACTCCCAGCTCTTCCAGCACCTCGACCGCCACGCGGCGCTCCTCCTCCACTCGCGGGGAGGACGCGTCGAGGACGTGAAGGACGAGGTCGGCCTCGCGGATCTCCGACAGCGTCGAGCGAAACGAGGCGACCAGCGACGTCGGCAGCTTGCGGACGAACCCGACCGTGTCGATGAACACCGTGTCGATCAGCTTGCCCGAGCGCGCCCTCGCGACGCGCGCGTCCAGGGTGGCGAACAGGCGGTCCGCCGCAAAAGCGTCTTCCCGCGTGAGCCGGTTGAAGAGGGTCGATTTCCCAGCGTTCGTGTAGCCGGCGATCGCCACCTGGAACTGGTTTCTCCGGCCCCGA
>JBBQNC010000395.1:0-2522 GCA_038329555.1 Thermoanaerobaculia bacterium | reverse complement strand
CCCCAGTGTGCCGGAATCTTTCCCAGCCACTCGACGCCGGAGTCCTTCATAGGGACGTTCGGGTCGAGGCCCCTGGTGACGGCGCGGGTGATGAGAGCGGCGCGTTTCTCCTGAAGAAGGTCAATCAGTAGCTCTTTCTTCGCGACCAGCTCATCTATCCTCGCGGTCTCGTGGTCGAGGAATGCGGCGATTGCGCGTTGCTCTGAAACCGATGGTAGAGGATGCCTTAGATTCTCCAAGAAGCTTTCGGGCACCCGCTTCTGACCACCGGCGCCATACATCTCAGCCTCGCCAAGATGGCGAAAGGCTGTGCTGAGAGTCAGAAAAAAAAGAAACTGCTCATCAACGGACTGCGACGGGCGGATGACGTGAAGCTCGGTCGTACCAAATGCTATCCCGTTCACAAGGCCGACGGCTCGAGCTCCTTTTCCGTTCTCGAAACACGGCGTGATCTTCGCAACCACGACGTCGCCATTGCGAAAGTACGTGTAGCCGGTCCCAACTTCAGCGAGTTGTTTCGTGCGGGAGAGATCCAGGCCACCATACTCGCCGACCGCTTCCATCGGCACGAAGGAGGCGTCGGTGTCAGGAGCCAGCCCGCGCACTTCCAGAGGTGCGGGGTTAAGGGTGACGGAGTACTTCAACCGCTCGGCTTCCCAATGCGCCGGAATGTTTCCCAGCCACCGAACTCCAGAGTCCTTGTACGTCGGATACGGCTTGAATCGCCGCGAATCAGCCTTCATCGCCATGGTCCTCCCGGCGCCCACGATCCAGATGTCGGCGCTCCCGACCGGACGTCCTCGAGGACCGGCAACAGGAAGGGCCGGACTGCGCCCAGTATCTCGTCGCCCGGATCGGGTCCGACGGTCAGATGGGCGCGGCGGGCGAATGCCCGGATCTGAGGCGGGCGCGACGGGTTCTCCCAATACCCGCGCGTGAGTCCGATCGGCGCCTCGGTCGGGACGGGCGTCGCGCGGCGGGCGAACGTCCTGCGGATGGCCTCGGCAAGCGTCGTCCGATCAAACGCGAAACGGCCGGCGAGGTACTGGAGGTCGAAGTAATCCTTGATCCGGCTGTTGCGGTCGCCGAGGACGACGATCGCCTCGAGCTTCTCCGCGACGACCGCTTCGGGCGGGTAAGCGAAAATCGACGGCGCAGGCATATCCAGAAGCGTCGGATATGCGATCGGCCGGGGAAGGGGCCAAATGGAGTCCCCGACGCCCATGTCGATCTGGAGCCTGAGGCGGGCAGTGTCGCAGACGGCGTTGAGATTTACGCGGGCCCCGCCATACTCATCCTCGACGCGAATCGCCTGGACTTCGATCGATTCCGGATCGAACTCGACGCCGTCGGCGTCCACCTTTTTCTCACAGATCGATTTGACGTCAGCCCGAATGGCCTCGAAGGAGCCGTCGCCCTTGCGCAACAGGTCCAGATCCCGGGTCGCGCGGTAGGGCTGGTCGGACCACAGCCGCAGGAGCATCGCGCCCTTGAGCACGAAGCGCTCTCTGGCTTCCGATGCCCCGAGCCGGTAGAGGAACCGCTCGTAGCAGAAGGCCTCCAGCAGCGTCTGGTAGTCGCCGCCGGTCTTCCTGTTCTGATTCAGGAGCCGTGCCGCGACCGACGCTCCGAGGTTCCGTTTCTCGTCTTTCACGCGATCGAGTCCAGGTACGGCTGCATGACGCGACTGACCCGGTCGATGCGGGCGAATCGGGCGAGCTCAGTCGCGCCGCCGCGGTGGAGCCGGCTAAAGTCGCGCAGCGCCTCGACTGCCACGTCGAGGCCGATCTTGTTGCGGAACTTGAAGCAGTCGGCGACGGTCTTCGCTGCGCTGTAAACGGGAACGCGGACCCCTCCCACGTCGTGCGCTTCGACGCCCTGGCGGAAACTCTCGCCCGACATGTGGACGAGGCGAAGTCTGGGATTTCCCTGCTTGGGCCTCCACGCTTTGCGGTCGATCGCCATCCATACCTCGGAAGGGTTCTGGGTCGTCAGGCCATGGAACCGCCGAGCGGTGAGGAGCGTCACTACGCCAGCTGGTACGCGACGGGCAGCTTCGGCCAGGCTGTGGTGCTCCGTGAGGACCGCCCCGGGCAGCGTGTAGAGCCCCCTTCCGACACGCTCGATGACCCCTCGCTCGCGGAGTCGCCGCAGCTGGGTGCCGGAAATGGCCAGGCGCTCGAAGTCCCTGGCGCGGGCGACGCCGGTCTTCCTCAGCAGTCTGGCGGCTTTGTTCTCAGCGGTTTGTGGCGTCACAATTCCTAGGTCATTATATATAAGTACCGAGGATTTATGACCTGACGGCCCGGAACCGCAGTCGGTCGATCCTGTGTGAAACGTCGACACTTAGCCGCAAGTGTCGACACCTTGCCACAAACGCCGTTCGGCCTACGCCGGCTCGCCCCCGGTCACCTCTCGAAGCATCCGTACGATGTCCTTCTCGATGTCCCGGATGTCGGCCTCGATCGCCTCGAGCGGACGGGGAGGCTTGTAGCGGTAGAAGTAGCGATTGAAATTGATCT
>JBBQNC010000394.1:0-2570 GCA_038329555.1 Thermoanaerobaculia bacterium | reverse complement strand
GAGCTCTGCGCCGGAGACCGGGCCGCCGCCCGCCGGCACTTCGAGCGCTCGCTCGCACTCGATCCGGAGCAACCCTCGATCCGCGAAGCCCTGCGACTGGTCTCCCCATAGAGGGCCGCGCAACATTTCCGCCGATCTCGTTCCTCCGCTCGCAGCGCGAGGAGTCTCCCGAGCGTCGCGAAGGGAGGAGCCTCGCGCTGCGGGAGCCGAAGCGAAGCGAAGCCGACGGTTAGTTGACGGGCAGTGCCGCGCGGGCGATCTGGTCGAGGGTCGTCAGGATCTCGTGGTCCCGCTGCAGGACCGCGGTGCCGATGCCCTTGCGGGTCAGGAACTCGAAGTCGACCTCCGTGAACCGCACCTGCTTCGGAAGGCGATCGCGCCGGTATTACAAGATCTCCCGGGTGCCCGGAAGAGTCTGGGCGGTGAACGGCGTTCGCGGCACCATGATGGTGGTCGTGGACCCGTCCGCGTGGCGCGTCGTCTCCTTGATGGGAGCATTCCGGGCGATCTGGAGGGGTCGTCCTCGGTCTGGAACGGCTTCTGCGGGAGGGAGCCGGGGGGCCCGTCAGCACGAACACAATCCCGCGGTCGGTGTCGCTCCCGCTTTTCTCCTCCTGAGCGAACCGCGAATCGCGAAGCGGATACGGCGCTCGATCTCCTCGCGGAGCTCGTTCTCGGGCGTCGTGGAGCCGGATCCCGCCGCTGCCAGAAGTGCGTCCTGGAGGCTCGCCTGCTCGAGGGCGGCAAACGTTTCGAGCGAGGATCGATACGAGGCGATTCGGAACTCGGTCTTCCCCTTCTGAAAGAGCTCGCTGAGGGTGGGCGACTCGGCGGAGGCGCCGGCGGTGGCGACGCCGGAGAGGAGCAGAAGCAGGCCGGCCGAACCGAGGCGGATGGCGGGACGAAGACGAGTGGAAGCCTTCATGACGCTTCCTCCGAAGGCTTGCCGATTTTAGAAAACGGAGCCGCCGGGCTCGGGCGGAAGGTCGACCGTGTTACCTTGCGCGCCGTGCCGAAACTTTCCCCCTCGAGGGCCCTCGGGAAACGGAGCGAATCGGGCGTTCTCCCCGCCTGATGCCGTGACAAACCCTGAAATCGTGAGGAAAACCATGCGCAGAAGCATCCTCGCCGCTCTGCTCGGCGGCGCCGCGCTGGCGGGTCTCGCCGCGCCCGCTCCGACCCAGAAGGCCGCGGCGACCGCTCCCCGGCCGGCGCCGGTGACCGCCGCCGATGTCTCTGCCTACGCGGCGAAGTTTCTGCCCTGGGACCCCGAGTCCAGGGTGACCGCCGAGAAGTCTTCGGAGCGCTTGCCGGGGATGCAGGCGTGGAAGGTCCGCCGGAAGGGGCGCTACGAAAAATTGAACGTGGACCGGATTTTCTACATCTCGGACGACGGCCGCTGGTTTTTCCCGGGCGAGTCGGCGACCAACGCGACCGCGCGTCCCGTCCATTCCGAGGCGGACCTCGGATGGGTCCAGGAGAAGTTCGCGACCCTGTTCAAGACGAGCGTCCGCGTCCAGTTGACGCCCGAGCGCGACGCGCCGCCGTACAAGGCCGTCGCCGTCGCCGTCGAGACGGGCTATGGGGCGGTCCGCATGCCGGGGTACGCCTCTCCCGACGGCAAGGCGTACCTTCAGGGGCCGTTCTGGGATTTCCGCGCCGATCCGCGCGAAGAGCGGCGCCGGCGCATCGACCTGTCCGCGAATCGGGCGACCGGTCGCCCGGACGCCCCCGTGACGATCGTCGAGTTTGCCGACATGGAGTGCGGGTATTGCAAGATGCGCGGGCTCCAGATGGACCGGCTGCTCGAGACGAACGCCGGGATCGTCAATGCCCGGCGTCACTACAAGTTCTTTCCGCTCTGGTTCGGACACATCTGGGCGATGAAGGCCGCCTCCGCCGCGGACTGCATCTTCCAGGCGGTCGGAGCGCCCGCGATGTTCCGCTTCAAAGGGCTCGTCTACGCGCGACAGGAGAGCATGACGGTGTCGGGCATCGACGAGCTCGCGGTGACGACCGCGGAAGCGGAAAGCGTCACCGCGGCGGACTTCCTCGCGTGCTACCTCCAGGAGGGAAGCTTCGCCCGCGTCCGCCGGGAGATCGAAGAGGGATACCGCCTCGGCGTCAACTCGACCCCGACATACTTCATCGACGGCACCGAGATCACGTGGATCGACGACAAGGTGATGGAGGATTACCTGCGGACGATCTTCCCCAAGATCAAGACGATCTCCTACGCCACGAAATAAGGGTTTTTTTAGCCCACTGCTTCTGGCCGCCGAGCCTCGGATTGTTCTAAGCGAGAGTCACGGTTCGAAGGGGATCGGGACCATCGTCCAGGCCGGCACCGGTGTCCCGCCGCGTGTCCCCGGCACGAACCTCCAGTTTCGCACCGCCGCGACGGCGCTCTCCGTGAGCCCTCCGGGGGCTCCCTTCAGAACCTGAATCTCCGCCGGTGTTCCCGTCTCCGAGACGAGGACGCGCAGAAGGACGACGCCGCCAATGCGAGCTCGCAGCGCGATCGGCGGATAGGTGGGCTTCACGACTCGGGCGATCTTCGGAGCCACGTC
>JBBQNC010000393.1:0-2573 GCA_038329555.1 Thermoanaerobaculia bacterium | reverse complement strand
GACCGTGATGCGCGTGAGCCGGCGTAGATCGCGGTCGCCCGGGTTGAGCAACGAGCGCAGCCGTGACGGTGGGTCGCGATGAAGCTTCCGCGCCGCCTCGACCACCTCGTCGAGCTCCTCGTCGAGCGTCTCCATCGTGAGGCGCTCGCAGTTGGCGAAGTCGAGCACCGCGAGGGTGTCCTCCCAGTGGTCGTCGATCACCAGCGCCCGGGTCGAGTCGATCACGACCAGGTCGCGGGTGCCGTAGGCCAGCGTGCGCGCCAGCGCCGCACGGCTCTCGCTGCTCGACAGCGGCTCGGGCTCGTCGCGCAGCCACTGGGCGGCGGGCTCGCGGCCCGACTCCTCCCCCGAATCCGCGGACGCGGGAGGCGGCGCAGGCGGAGCCGGCTCGTCCAGTCCCGAGCCGAGACCGAAGCGCGGATGAGACTTCTCGAACGCCTCGATGGCGGAGTCGACGTCGCCGCGGCGGTACTCCTCCTCGAAGGGGTCCATGCCGGTCTTCACGTGCGGCATCCGAACGGAGGCGGTGAAGTCCTCCGACGAGAAGCCCGTGTCGAAGGGCGGCTCCTCCGCGGGCGCGGGAGCCGCGGCCGGCGCGGCGACCGGTTCCGGAGCGGAGCGAGCTGTGGGCGGCTCGGCCGCGGGCGGGCCGGACTCCCACGACGGAGCGGGCGGAACGGGCGCCGAGGGAGCGCGGGCGATCAGAGCGTCGACCTGGGCGAGGAGCTGGTGCGAGTCGAACGGCTTCGAGACGATCGCGTCGGCGCCGATGCGCTCCGCGCGGTCGCGGTCGAAGGGCTCGAACGTGCCCGACAGCAGGATGACCGGTATGCGCGCGGTCGCGGGGTCACCCTTGATCGCTTCGCACACCTCGTAGCCGTTCTTCTCCGGCATGACGACGTCGGCCAGGATCAGATCCGGCCGGTTTTCGAGGACCTTGTCCAGAGCCTTCTGACCGTTCGAAACACACACGAGCTCGTAATCGCTGTCGGAGAACGTCAGCTCGACGACCTTCTGGATCGTCAGACTGTCGTCGGCGAGAAGAATCTTCTTTGCCATGGATTAAGAGCCGTTCACTCAAAAACTTACACGTCGGCCGGGAGTCTGTCAATGAGGAAGCGGGCGCCGACCGATTCGTCCGGCGAAAAGCCCTCCGATCAGGACGCGTCGCCGCCCCAGACGGCGCGCAGGTAGCGGCCCGGGGGCCTGCGTCCCACGGAGGCCGCCAGCGCCCGGGAGGCGGCGACGACTTTCGGCAGCGAGACCCCGGTTTCGATCCCGAGCCCGTCCAGCATATAGACCAGATCCTCCGTCGCGAGATTTCCCGCGGCGCCGGGCGCGTAGGGGCAGCCGCCGAGACCGCCCGCCGACGAATCGTATGTCTGGACGCCGCATTCCAGGCCCGCGTAGACGTTCGCGAGGGCCGTCCCGCGCGTATCGTGAAAGTGGAGCGCCAGCAGCCCGCGCGTGACGCCGGAATCGTAGAGCGCCTCGATCACGTCGTAAACGCCGCCCGGCGTGGCGACGCCGATGGTGTCGCCGAGCGAGATCTCGTCGACCGCCAGGTCCAGGAGCTTGTGCACGACCTCCCGCACCGCGTCGGCGGAGATGGCGCCCTCGTAGGGACACCCGAAAGCCGTCGAGACGTATCCCCGAACGCGGATCTTCTCCTCCTGCGCGCGGGCGACCACCGGCCGAAACCTCTCGATCGACTCGTCGACGCCCGCGTGGATGTTGTGGCGGTTGAACGTTTCGGAAGCGGCCGTGAATACGGCGATCTCCCGCACTCCGACGGCCATCGCGCGCTCGAGACCCTTCTCGTTCGGGACCAGCGCCGGGTATCGCCCGCCGCTCGCGCGATGGATCCGGCGAAAGACCTCGTCCGAGTCCGCGAGCTGAGGGATCGCCTTCGGGGAGACGAACGAGCCGACCTCGATGGCCTTCAATCCGGACTCGGTCAGCCGGTCCACGAAATCGACGCGAGTCTCGACGGACAGGGTCTCCGGCTCGTTCTGCAGGCCGTCCCGCGGTCCGACCTCGTACACCACGACCCGCGCGGGAAGGTGCGGCCGTCGGATCGCGTGCTCCTCCCAAGGCTCCATACGGCGAAGGTTATCGCGGGCCGCGGCGGCGGAGAACGCCAAACCCCGCGAGCGCGAGTTTCGGGGGCGACCGGAGTCGCGTTACGGCGCCGCGGAATCCGTCATCTCGACCAGCGGAGCGCCGGCCTCGACGAGGTCTCCCTCGGCGAAAAGGAGCCGGAGCACCGTGCCGTCGTGCGGAGACCGGATCGCGTGCTCCATCTTCATCGCTTCGAGGACGAGAAGAACCTGCCCGCGCGCGACCGCGTCGCCCGGGGCGACCAGCACCTTGCGCACCCGCCCCGGCATCGGTGCGAGGAGCCCGCTGCCGTGGTCGGCACCGCGCTGGCGGCGCCCGGCTCGCGGGCGTTCGATCTCGAACGTCCGGCCCCCGCACCACACGAAGACGCGATCTCCCTCCCGGGCGGCCCGTACCGGCACGACCTCTCCTCCGATCTCGATGCCGACGATCTGTCCGTCCCGTCTCCGCTC
>JBBQNC010000392.1:0-2610 GCA_038329555.1 Thermoanaerobaculia bacterium | reverse complement strand
GATCCTGGTTCCCATCTTTCTCCTCTTCATCGTGACGCACTTCCTGATGATCACCGCCGCGGTCGCTCAGCACTTCTTCTCGTTGCCCACCGTCTTTGCCGGGGCGATCCGGGAGGCGCACACGACCTCGGCCTCCATCGGCCTCGTTCCGATGTTTCTCGTGATCCTGCGCGCCTACTCTCTCGGCGGCGGCGCGTACACGGGGATCGAGGCGGTCTCGAACGGCGTCCAGATCCTGCGGGAGCCGAAGGTCGCGAACGCCAAGCGCACGATGCTCTACATGGCCGTGTCGCTGGCGTTCACCGCGAGCGGCATCATCCTCGCCTACCTGTTGACGGGCTCCCGGCCCCACCCGACGAAGGTCATGAACGCCGTGCTCGCCGAGCGAGTCTTCGGCGCCTGGACTCTGGGAGGCCTCCACGTCGGACAGGTGCTGGTCGTCGTCACGCTCGTTTCCGCCGGGTGCCTTCTCTTCGTCGCGGCGCAGACCGGTTTTCTCGACGGCCCGCGGATCCTGGCGAACATGGCCACCGACTCCTGGGTCCCGAGACGATTTGCCCAGCTCTCGGACCGCCTGGTGACGAACAACGGGATCTGGCTCATGGGCCTCGCGGCATTCGCGACCCTGATCTACACGCACGGGTCGGTCTCCCAGCTGCTGGTGATGTACGCCATCAACGTCTTTCTGACCTTCACCCTGACGCTCCTCGGCATGACGCGCCACTGGTGGAGGGAACGCGCCAAGCCGCGCTGGCTAGGCAACTTCATCCTCCAGCTGACGGGGCTCGTCCTGTGCGGCTCGATCCTCATCGTCACCATCTACGAGAAGTTCGGCGAAGGCGGATGGGTGACGGTCGTCGTCACCTCCGCGGTCATTGCCGCGGCGTTCTCGGTGAAGCGGCACTACCTGAAGGTTCGGGACCAGCTGAGTCGTCTCGACGATGCGCTTCTGAACGTCCCCGTCCGCGAGCACGGCGTAACGGAGCCCACGATCCCCCCGGGCGAGCCCGTCGCGGTGATGCTCGTGAACGGGTTCTCCGGACTCGGCGTTCACACCCTTTACTCGATTCAGAGCCTCTTTCCGCGCCTCTACAAGAACTACGTCTTCGCGTCGGTTGGGGTCATCGACTCCTCAGTCTTCAAGGGCGCGGACGAGATCGAGGCGCTGAAGGCGCAGACGATCGGCGACTTAAAACAGTACGTGGATTTCGCGCACCGGCTGGGCTTCCGGGCCGAGTACCGATACGGCATCGGCACGGAGGCAGTCAATGCCGTCGTCGAGCTCTGCGAGGACATCCGCAAGGAGTTCCCCCGCTCGATCTTCTACCTGGGCCAGCTCGTGTTCGAGAGCGACCGCTTCTACTATCGCCTGCTCCACAACGAGACGGCCTTCGGCATCCAGCGCCGGCTCCAGTTCGCGGGTCTCCAGGCGATCGTGCTGCCGATCCGGGTCCTCGAGAAGAAGCGGCCGGCTTAGGACTTATGAGTTGTGAGTTTCGAGCCCCGCCCGTTCGATGTCTCTCCTGAAACTGATAACCGATGACTGATAACTCACTCCGCCTTGAGCGTCCTCGTCATCAGGCTCTCGACCGCTTCGCGGGGGTGGACGCCGCGGTAGAGAACCTGCACGACGGCCTCGGCGATCGGCGCCTCGCTGCCGACGGTCTCCGCCAGAAGCGGCACGGCGAGGCACGTGCGAGCGCCCTCGGCGACTTCGGGCATCTCGACCAGGATCTCCTTCAGGCTGCGGCCCTTCCCGATCTCCTCCCCCACGCGGCGGTTGCGCGACTCCCGTCCCGTGCAGGTCAGGAGCAGATCTCCGATTCCCGCGAGGCCGGCGACGGTCTTCGCGTGGCCGCCGTGGCCGCGGACGATCCGACCGATCTCGGCCAGACCTCGCGTCACGAGCGCCGCGACGGTGTTGGGTCCGAACCCCAGACCCGCGACGATCCCGGCCGCGATCGCCACGACGTTCTTTAGGCCGCCAGCGAGCTCGACCCCGACGAGATCGTCGGACCGGTAGAGCCGGAGCTGCGCGTTCGAGAACTCCGCCTGGATGTCGGCCGCGAACCCCCCGCCGGAGTCCGCGATAACCGCCGCGGACGGATCGCCGCGGGCGACGCCTTCGGCGAACGTGGGGCCGGACAGAGCTGCGACGTCGGACCCCGGCCGGCACTCGCGCACGATCTCCGACATCCGGAGCAGCGTCTCGGGCTCGATCCCCTTCGCCGTCGAGACGAATCGCCGGGGACCTTCCGCGGCCGGCATCGCGTCGAAGAGCGGACGGTAGGACTCGCAGGGCACCGAGATCACGGCGGTGTCGGAGTGGCCGAGCGCCCGATCGAGTTCCGCCGTGGCGCGCACGCTCTCGGGAAACGGCGTGCCCGGAAAGCGCCGCGGGTGGGATCCGGTCTCGGCGACGTGCGACGCGACGGCGGGGTCCCGGGCCCAGAGCAGGACGTCGTGGCCGGCCCGGCCGAGATGGATTGCGAGCGCCGTGCCCCAGGACCCGGCGCCGAGGACGGAGACTTTCATCGGCGGCCGAGCCGGCGTTCCTCGCCCCGGGCGAGTCTTTTGAGGTTCTCGTAGTGCTTGAAGACGATCAGGACG
>JBBQNC010000391.1:0-2623 GCA_038329555.1 Thermoanaerobaculia bacterium | reverse complement strand
GAACAGGGTCGGGGCGGGAAGAAAGTAGGGACGCGTCGCGGCAAGGCCGTAGTGGCGGCACATCAGGTAGTGCCCCATCTCGTGGACGCCCAAGATGAGCAGCGCCGGAATCGAAAAACGCAGGCCCGCCTCGAGCCTCCCCGAGAACTCTGCCGCGTCGCTGAAAAACAACCCTCCCGCGAACGTCGTCGTGCAAAAGGTCAGGAGGAGGAGCGCCAGGTGAAAGAGCGGATGCTCGGCGTACGCGAACTTCCACGGAAGCCACCGCCGCGGCTTGGTCGGCTGCGGAGGAACGCTCGGCATTTCATCCGTCACCCGGCCTTTATACACGTCGGCACACGTCGGCTCCGCTGCGCTCACGCCGGCAGCGGATGACCCCGTTCGACGAAAAACCGCCTCGGCGGCACTCTTCTGACGCCCGGAGCTTCGGCCCCCTCTCTGCCGAATCGGAATGGCCGAGGGCATTTGAGCCGATCCGGTTCATCCGATCGCGACGCGAGGAGTCTCCGGACCGAAGGGAGGGAGGAGCCTCGCGTCGCGGGAGGCGGAGCGAAGCGAAAGCGCAGCGGAGCCGACGTTAGGAGCGGACGGTCGAGTCCGACCGGCGGCGGCGCAGGAGAAACTGGGAGAGGACGCTCGCTGCGGAGCCGGCCGCGCGGGCGACCAGCGCGAAGTCCTCGTACTGCATCGGCTCACCGACCCGGTCCGCGTAGAGAAACGCCGCGATGCCGTCGAGGACGCGAACGGGGAAGATCGCGCACTGGGGCGGATTCGATCCGAACAGCGCGGACAGGGCGCGGGGCCACTCGGACCGGTCGACGGCCCCGAAGTGCGGTACGCCCGACTCCTGGACGGCGGAAAAGACGGAGATCTCCGACGGGAAGATCCGGATCTTGAGAATCGCTTCGGCGGTGACGGACGGGCCGCGGCCCCTCCACCCCGTGATCCCGTTCTTGCCGGCGCCGAGGAGGACGACGCGCGGCAACTCGGCGAGCGAGCTCTCGAGGACGGAGTCCGCGATCTCGTCGCGGCTGCGCGCCTCGGCGGCCGCCGGCCCGGACCCGTCGGGCTCCATCCGCCAGAGCGATTCGGCAGCGGGCGAAGCGACGGAGTCCTCCGGCCTTCTCCAAATCCCCTCGGCCGGACCCTCGTCGCTTCGCGCGGGATCCACGGTTCCCTGGGCGTTGGGACCGATCGGGTCGCTTGCGCGGCGGAAGGGCGGAATCGAATCGGGAACGCCCCGGCGGTGCTCGTCGGTCAGCGGAGAAGCCTGCGCGGCAAGACGGGCGTCCTCTTCCGTCCGCGCGCGCAGGGCGTTCGTGCGGGGAAGGTCCTCCTCGTACACCGCGAGCGGCCCCGGCCGGGGAGGCTCGCCACGCCGGCCGAACTGCGATGGGTCCGCCACGCCGGCGGGGGAATCCGGATCGCGCACGCCGGGTCCGTCGGTGAATGCGGAGAGCGCTTCGCCGACCCATTCGGAAAGAGAGTCTTCGAGGGCCTCGGGCGGCGCGTCCGCCGCCGTGGCTACGATTGGCGCGTCGGCCACCTCGATCAGCTCCGGAAGGTCCGGCAGCTCGGGCGGCTCAACCGTCGGGAGGATCGGAAGGACGGGATCGGCGCGGTCGGGCGCTCCCGACACGACGGGGATCTGGAGGCCCGTCGCGGCCGGGCCGGCAGCGGGGGCCGCGTCGCGTTCCGCGCGGACGATGTCCGTCGCGCGAAAGTCGGGACGGTCAGGGACGGCGGCAACGGAGCGGCGATCGAGCTTCTGGAGGATCGCCCGGTAAGGGAGCGGCAGATGGCGCCCGAAGAACTTCTGCTGGGCCTGGAAGAGTCGCACTTCCGTCGTCACCCCGGCGACGACGCGGCGGCCGACCAGCGCCGCAACCTCGTCGATCGCGGCGAGATTCGAGGGGTTCATGAAGGCGACCCGCACGAGACCGCGCTCGGCGTCCCAGGCGATGGCTCCCAGGCGCAGCGCGTGCCGGGCCGGAAGGAGCCGGACCGTCTCGAAGGGCGCGTCCGCGAGCATCTGCCACGTCACGGCGGGGCAGCGGTGGAGGGACGAGAGCGCCGCGAGGAGCGTTTCCTCGCCCACGAGATCCCAGTTGAGGAGGATGCTGCCGAGCTTGATGGGCTCGCCCGAGAGACGCTGGTATCCGAGGGCACGATGAATCTCGGACTCCGAAAGAAGGCCTTCGGACACGAGAAGCTCGCCGATACGGCGCGGTGCCACTTCGAGTCCTTATTCTAAGGCATCAGGGCAGGTCCCGAAGGTCCTTGCCCGGCTTGAACCGGATCGTGTTGCCCGGAGGGATGGTCACTTCGACGCCGGTCTTGGGGTTTCGGCCGATCCCGCGCTTGCGCCGCTTCACCTGAAAGACGCCAAAACCGCGCAGCTCGATCCGATCTCCGGCCCCGAGGGCGGAACGCATCGACTCGATCACGGTTTCGACGGCCGTCGCCGCCTTGGCGCGGGGAATCGCCGCCAGGTCGACCACGAGATCGACGATGTCCGCTTTGATCATCTGTGCCTCCGAGGTGCTGTGCGAATTATATCTCTTTCTTCTTCAAACGGATGGCCTTGGCGAAGGCGACGGAAACGGCCCGGGCGAGCTCGCGC
>JBBQNC010000390.1:0-2623 GCA_038329555.1 Thermoanaerobaculia bacterium | reverse complement strand
TTCGACGCCTTTCTCAGAGAGTGGTTCGATCGGTTCGCCTTCCGGAGCGTTTCCACCGCGGAGTTCCTCGCCTTTCTGGACGAGCGGCTCTTCGCGGGCTCGCGGCCGCCGTCCCCGGACGTCCAGGCGTGGATCTTTCAGCCGGGTCTGCCGCCCGACGCCGCCGTCGCGCATTCGGCCGCCTTCGACCGCGTGGACGCCCTCCGTTCCGAGTGGCTCGCGGGAAAGCGCACCGCGGCATCGCTGCCCGCCGTGAAGTGGAGCACGTTCGAATGGCTGAGGTTCCTGGGCGCGCTGCCGGAGGACGTCGGCCGCGAGCGCGCGGCCGAGCTCGAGGCGGCATTCGCGCTCAGCCGGAGCGGAAATTCCGAAGTCCTTTTCCAGTGGCTGCTCCTGGCGGTCCGGTCCGGATATGGCGGGGCGGACGACCGGCTCGAGTCGTTTCTGACGTCGATGGGACGCCGCAAGTACCTGAAACCGCTGTACGAGGCCCTCTGGAAGACGCCCGCCGGCCGGGAGCGGGCGATGGCCATCTACCGGCGGGCCCGCCGCGGATACCATCCGATCGCGGTGGACACTGTCGATAAGATCGTAGGATGGAAGCCATAGTCCGAGTCCCCGCCTTTGCCTCCCGCGCCGCGAGCGCCTGCCCCCTCGACTGTCCCGACGCCTGCAGCCTCGAAGTCGAGGTCGACGCCGCGACGGGACGGCTAGTCGCCGTCGGAGGAAGCCGCGCCAACCCGCTCACCGAGGGTTACATCTGCGCGAAGGTCCGCCGGCTTCCGGAGCACGTGCACGGCGATGCGCGCGTCCGCTATCCGGGGATCCGGGTGGGGGAGAAGGGGGAGGGACGGTTCCGGCGGGCGTCCTGGGACGAGGCGCTCGGCCTGATCGCCGCGAAAATGCGGGGCCTCGCCTCGACGGGGAACGCGGACGCCATCCTGCCGTTGTCGTACGGCGGATCGAACGGGTATCTCTCGCAGGACACCACCGACGCGCGCCTGTTCTCGCGGATCGGGGCGTCGCGCCTCGCGCGCACGGTGTGCTCGGCGCCGTCGACGAGCGCCGCCGTCGGCCTCTACGGGAAGATGGCGGGAATCGCCCTGGAGGACTACGAGCACGCCCGTCTCGTCATCCTCTGGGGGGTCAACCCGTCCGCGTCGGGGATCCACATCCTTCCCCACATCCAGAAGGCGCGGCGAGCCGGCGCACGGCTGGTGGTGATCGACCCGCGCCGCACGCGGCTGGCGGCGAGCGCCGATCTGCACCTCGGGGCGCGGCCGGGCACGGACCTCCCGATCGCGCTCTCGATCATTCGCTGGCTGTTCGAGAACGGCGCCGCCGATCTCGATTTCCTCGCCGCCCACACGACCGGGTCCGACGCGCTCCGCCGCCGCGCCGACGCGTGGCCCCTCGCGCGGGCGGCAGCCGAGGCCGCCGTCGAGGAAGCCGACCTCCTTCGGCTGGCCGGGTGGTACGCGGAGTCGAGTCCCGCAGCGATCCGCTGCGGCTGGGGACTCGAGCGCAATCGCAACGGCGGCTCGGCGACCGCAGCGATTCTCGCGCTTCCGGCCGTCGCCGGAAAGTTCGGCGTGCGAGGCGGCGGATACACGCTCTCGAACTCCGGGGTCTGGGGGCTCGATCCGCTCGCGGCCGCCAGGTCGGAGCCCTCGCCGGCGAGGCTCGTCAACATGAACCGTGCCGGCGAGGCGCTGCTCGACCGCGAGCGGCCGATCCGCCTGCTCTTCGTCTACAACTGCAATCCACTCGCGACGCTCCCGGCGCAGGGAAAAGTCCGCGCCGGCCTCGAGCGGGAGGATCTCTTCACCGTCGTCTACGACCCTGTCCTGACGGATACCGCGCGATACGCGGACGTCGTCCTGCCGGCGACCACGTTCGTCGAACGGGATGAGATCTCGCGCGGCTACGGCGCGTACGTCCTCCAGGAGGCGGCGGCGGTCATCCCCCCGGTCGGCGAATCCCGGCCGAACCACGAGGTCTTCGCGGAGCTCTGCCGGCTCACGGGAGTCTTTCGCCCGGGCGACTCCGAGACGGGTCCGGAGCTCACGCGCGACCTTCTGCGATCGAGCCCGCGCGGCGCCGAGCTCCGGGCGTCGCTCGACCGGGGCCGCGTCGCTCAGCCGCAGTTCGGCGGCACGCCGGTCCAGTTCGTCGACGTCTTCCCGAACACGCCCGACCGGAAGGTGAACCTCGTCCCGCAGCGGCTCGACGAGGAAGCGCCGGAAGGCCTTTACGTCTACCGCGACGATCCCGCGACGCAGGCGTATCCCCTCGCTCTCGTTTCACCGGCGACGGACCGCACGATCAGCTCCACGCTGGGAGAGCTGTGGCGCGACGTGGCGTTCGTGGAGATCCACCCGTCGGACGCGCTTCCCCGCGGCATCGCGGACGGCGCCCGGGTGCGGATCCACAACTCCGGGGGCGACGTGCACTGCCTCGCGCGCGTGACGGACGACGTCCGGTCGGGCGTTCTCCACCTGCCGAAGGGACTCTGGTCCCACAACACGCTCACGGGCTCGACCGCCAACGCCGTCGCTCCCGATACGCTCGCCGATCTCGGAGGCGGTGCGTGCTTCAACGACGCTCGCGTCGAGATCGAGAT
>JBBQNC010000389.1:0-2630 GCA_038329555.1 Thermoanaerobaculia bacterium | reverse complement strand
GACGCTGGACGGAAGGTCACTCGCCCGCTCCACAACGCGCGACTTCGCGGAGGTCGCCCGGAGGCTCATCTCGCGTGACAACCTCCTCGCGTTCCGGGTCGGTGCGGAAGACCCGCACACGAACCTCTATGTCCAGATGCGGGCGCTCTTCGACTCCGGGTACCTCTTCACCATCATCCCCGTGGACGCGCGGACGGACTGGAAGGAATCGAACCGGTTCGAGATGAGCACGTCGCCATGAGCCTTCTCTCGGAGCTGCAGCGTCGCCGCAAGGACAACCGTCTCATCGTCGGGCTGATCCTCGCCGTCCTCGTCGTCTGGGCGGCCGTATCGGTGCTCGAACAGCGCGCCGACGAGCCCGCCGCGATCACGAGGGGCGTCCTCCTCTTCGTGCTTTCCTACACGAACATCACCCTCATCGCGGCGCTGCTCTTCGTTCTCGGGCGGACGATTCTGAAGACGTGGCTCGAGCGGCGGCGGCGCACCCTCGGCTCGCAGTTCAAGACCAAGCTTCTGGTCACGTACCTCGGCCTGACGGCGATTCCGATCGGCCTTCTCTTCGTGACGGCGACGGGGCTCCTGCAGCGCTCGATCGACCGGTGGTTCTCGACGCCCGTGCGGGAGGTGGTCGACCGGGCGCGCGCCGTCCAGGACATGGCGGAGAGGCGGCTGATCGACCAGGCCGTCGGCGAGGCGCGCAACGCCGCCCGGCTCTTCGGCGACGAAGCGCCGGTCGAAGAGGATCTGGAAGCCTTCCGGCGCGACCATCGCCTCGAGACGATCGAAGCGTATCGGAGCGGCCAACGGTTCGCCTTCGCGGCCGAGAAGCCCGCGGAGGTCCCACCGCTTCCGGCCGACACGCTGCGCCGTGCGGCGACGACCGGCGAGGAGACGAAGATCGAGGTCCTCCCGGACGGCTCCCATCGCTACCGCGCCGCCCGCCTGTCGGGCCCCGTGGTCTGGGCCGCCGGGGTTCGAATCGGACCCGCCGAGGCCCGCTCGATGGAGGCGATCGCCGTCGCCTGGTCCGAATACAAGAAGCTCGAGGTGCAGAAACCCGCCATCAAGGCGGCGAACATCTCGACCTTTCTCCTCATCACGCTCGCGATCCTCTTCGCGTCCGCGTGGATCGGGCTGACGCTCGCGCGAAGGATCACGCTGCCGATCGCCGCGCTCGCCGACTCCACCCGGCGACTCGAGTCGGGCGAGCTGTCGGCGCGCGTCGACGTACGCGCCGCCGACGAGCTCGGCGTCCTCGTCGAATCGTTCAACCGCATGGCCGCCGGACTCGAAGACGCGCGCGACGCCCTCCTCGAGTCGAACGAGGAGCTTCAAAGCTCCAACCGCCGCGTCGACCTCGAGCGCCGGCTGCTCGCGACCGTGCTCGAGTCGGTCACGACCGGCGTCGTCGCCTTCGACACCGACGGCCGCGTGACGGTCTGCAACCCGGCGGCGCGGTCGCTCCTCGCGCTCGAGGGAGAGGTGACCATGGAGAGATTCCGCGCCCGGCCCGAGCTCGCTGCGCTCTCGGCCCTCCTCGCGGACGCGGGCCGGGGGGAGTTCCCCGCGGGACCGCGCGAGCTCTCGCTCGCATCGCCCGAGGGCCCGCGAAGGCTCGAGGTGGCGCTGCGCCCGCTCGCCGCTCCGTCCGCTGCGGAGCGCGGCGGATGGGTCGTCGCGATCGAGGACACGACGCACGTGGCGCGCGAGCAGAAGCTCGCCGCGTGGAGCGAGGTGGCCCGCCGCGTCGCCCACGAGATCAAGAACCCGCTGACTCCCATCCGCCTCTCCGCCGAGCGCATCGCGCGCCGCTGGAAGGCGGGCGCATCAGACCTCGACGAAACGATCGACCGCGGGACGCGCGTCATCGTCGAGGAAGTCAACTTCCTGAAGTCGCTCGTCGACGAGTTCTCCCGGTTCGCCCGCCTCCCCGAGATGCGGCCGGAGCCGACCGACCTTCCCGCCCTCGCGCTGTCCGCCGTCCTGCTCTTCGAGGGTGCGCGCGATGGCGTGGGGATCCGCGTGGAGAATCGGCTGCGGCGCGACACCGTCATGGTCGACCCCGAGCAGATCCGCCGGGCCCTGATCAACCTGATCGACAACGCGATCGAGGCGTGCGGCTCCGCCGGCGACATCGTCGTCGGCCTGTCCGACCGGCCGGCGGGCATCCAGCTCGAGGTCACGGACACGGGCCGGGGCGTCTCCCCTCACGACCGCGAAAAGCTCTTCCTGCCCGACTTCACCACCAAGGGCCGGGGAACCGGGCTGGGGCTGGCGATCGTTTCCCGAATCGTCGCCGACCACAATGGCACCATCCGGGTCGAGGACAACCGGCCCCGCGGCGCCCGGTTCATCATCGAGCTTCCCGCCGCGTGAAGAAGAGGCGCGTTCTCGTCATCGACGACGAGGGGGGCGTGCGGGAGACTCTCTCCGCGATCCTGACGGACGAGGGTTACGCCGTCACCGCCGTCGACAACGGCGCCGAGGGCCTGCGCCGGATCGAGGAGGACCGGTGGGATCTCGTCTTTCTCGACGTGTGGCTCCGCGACCGCGACGGCCTGTCGATCCTGGAGGCCGCGGGCGAGAGGCTCGGGCGGCTGCCCGTCGTCATGATCTCGGGTCACGGCAAT
>JBBQNC010000388.1:0-2631 GCA_038329555.1 Thermoanaerobaculia bacterium | reverse complement strand
CCTCTCCCCCGAGCGCGGGGGAGAGGGGTTCGTCGGCGCTCGACGGTCGGGGGTGGGGTGGGCGGGCTGGCGGGACATCGATCGGGGGAATCGGGTCATCGGCCGCGATCGGGTCATCGGGCAATCGGGTCATCGGGCCATCGGGTCATCGGGTCATCTGGGAATGCGGCTCGCCGAGAAGCCGCGAGGCGAATGTCCCTGCCCATCTCCTCTGCACCCGCGACAGCGGGGGCAGAGGGGGAAGAGTTAGCCCGCCAGCGTTACAGCGAACAGGATCTTTGCCGTTCACCGACGCCGCGGCCGAAAGCCTCACATCTGGTAACCGAACGACACGTATGGCTCCTTGTAGCGGCGCGCCGAGCGGCCGTCGCGGACACCTCCGCGAGCCTGTCATCGAAGCTTGCCGAGCGCCTCGCGGGCATCGAGGAGGCCGGGATCGAGACGAAGCGCCGCCGCGTACTCGCCGCGCGCGGCCTCGCGATCCCCCTTTCGCCGGGCGATGTCCCCCAGGCGGTCGTGGGCGAGCGCGAGCGAAGGTTCCGGGTCCTTCGGGTCGTGCTCCGCGAGATACCGGCGGAGACTCGCCTCGCCCCGCTCGAGCTCGCGGCCGGAGAGGGTCGCGAGTCGGCCGAGCTCGTAGAGAGCGGCGGCGTCCTGAGGATGCGCGCGAAGGAGACGCCCGACCGCGTCGAACGCGGCCGCCCAGTCCTTGCGGTCGATCGCCCCGCGTTCCATCCAGTACCACGGGTCGGCGCTCGCTGGAAACTCCCGGATGGCGCGCTCGTACTCCGCCGCCGCCAGGTCGCGGCGGCCCTCGCGCTCCGCGATCCGGCCAAACGCGCGGTGACCGCGCAGCGGATCGCGCCGCCGGATCTCCTCGGCTTCCGCGCGCGCCCTGGGGACGCTTCCGCCGAGGAAGCCGGGAGCGATCAGGTAGAACTCGACCAGCGCGTAACGCGCCCGCAGGTCCGCGGGATCGAGCTCCACCGCCCGGGCGAACGCCCGGCGGATCCGTCCCGCGAGAGCCGCTCTCTTGACGAGGCTTCCGCGGATCGCCTGCGTCGCGAGCGCGCGGCCGAGCCAGTACGGGTGGGTGGGGGAAGCCGGGTCGAGCCGCGCCGCGGTTTCGAGCAGGCCGACCGCACGGTCGAGATCGTTCTCCTCGAAGAAAACGCGCCCGAGTAAGCCGGCGGCATCCGCGTCGGACGGATTCCGTCGCAGGGCGCCTTCCAGAGACGCTCGCGCCTCGGGATAACGCTGCGCCCGGAAGAGCCGGGCGCCTTCCTCGCTCGCGCTCGCGACGTCCGCGGCGCCGGCGAAGCCGGGGAGGAGCGCACACGCCAGAAACGTCGCCGCGATCGGTAACCGCACGGAGTCATTGTCTCCCGGCGGCACGGAGGAACTTCCTCCGGCCGCCGGGTTCTCTTGCTGCAGAATGAGCCTCGTGCCTCCCGGCAGCTCGCGCCGTTTTGCGTTCGTCGCCGCTGTTGCCGCGCTGATCCTGGGCGGCGCGTTCGTGGCGCCCGCGCCGCCCGCGTTGAAAAAGGGCGCGGTCCCTCCGGCGTCCGGCGCCGCGCCGCGAGGCTGGAGCGAGATCGACCGGCTCGTCTCCGAGCAGAAGCTGGCGGAGGCGCTGGTCGAGGTCAGCCGGCGTCGGGAAGCGGCCCGGAAACGGGGCGACGAGGCGGATTGGACGAGCGCCCTCATTCGCGAGGTGCAGCTGCGCACCGCGCTGCACGGATACGAGACCGCGGTCCGGTTCCTGCGCGATCAGCCGTGGCCGAAACGGCTTCCGTACCGGACCGCTCTCGAGCTCTACGGAGCGCAGCTCCTTCACAACTATTCCCGCATTTACTCCTGGGAGATCCGGCAGCGAGAACGGGTCGAGTCCTCGGGAGCAATCGATCTCAAGGCGTGGACCGCGGAGCAGATCCGCGACGAAGCGACGCGCGCCTACCTGCGCCTCTGGGCCGAGCGCGAGGCGCTGGGCCGCATGGAAGTGCGTTCGCTCGCGGAGTTCGTCCAGCCGAACGACTATCCGCGCGGGATCCGCGACACGCTCCGGGACGCGCTGTCGTATTTCTTCGCCGCGCACCTGACCGACACGTCCGACTGGACGCCGGCCGAATCGAACGACCTGTTCCGCCGCGACCTCCCGGCCCTGCTCGCCGCCGGGCCGGGTTCGGCGCGACTCGGCGATGCGTTTGTCCACCCCCTCGCCAAGCTGACCGAGGTGCTCGCGGACCTCGAGGCGTGGCACGCGCGCAACGGAGAGAGAGAAGGGGCCCTGGAAGCGAGGCTCGAGCGCTCGAGGCGTCTCTTCGCCAGCTTTTCCGAGGAGGAGGACCGGCGCCGGATCGAGTCGGATCTCTCGGCCCGGCTTCCCGCGTTCCGTGAGGTCCCCTGGTTCGCGACGGGCCAGGCGGACCTCGCCGGGTTCGTGGCGCGTCCCGACGAAAGCGGCGACCTCGTCCGAGCCCGGGCCATCGCGGAGGCCGGACGGGCCGCGTGGCCGAGCTCGGTCGGCGGCCGGCGCTGTTTTGCGATCTCCGCCCGGATCGCCGCGCCGGGGTACCGGCTCGAAGCGATGGCGACGGACGGCGCCGGGAGACGCTCGATCCGAGTGCTCCA
>JBBQNC010000387.1:0-2695 GCA_038329555.1 Thermoanaerobaculia bacterium | reverse complement strand
CGATCCGGTGCAAAGCACGACGACGTCCGTCTTTCGGCGATCGCCGGACGACCGGGCATAGAGCTCCGCGGCCGACGCGTCGACCGCGGGTCCACCCGAACCGCCGCCGAGAACCTCCTCGAGAGGCCGTTTGGCCTTGTCGGGAGCGGGATCGGCCGCCCCGAGCATTTCGACATTGCCCCGCCCGACGAGGGCCTTTCCGACTTCGATTCCGATCGGTCCGAGTCCCACCAGCGCCACGCGCGCGCGAATCGGCTTGTGCACGTCCGTTCCCTCCTTGGCGTACCGACGCGCAACCTTATTGGACGTGCCGCCGCATGGCAAGGAACCGCTCGAAGCTTCGGAATCCGCGGGCCGAAAGCGCGCGCTCGCGATTTACCCCGGGCCGTCTTAGGATGCGTTCCATGACGACACCAAACAGACTGTTGGGACTTCTTCTGGCGGCGGTCGCCGCGGCCGTGCCGGCGATGGCCGCCGACCCGGCTTCCAGGCCGACCCTCGCGCTGGTCGGCGGCCGGGTCATCGACGGTTACGAGGGAAAGCCCATCGAGGACGGCGTCGTGCTGATCGCCGGCGAGCGGATCGTGGCGGTCGGCCCGCGCGGAGAAGTCGCAGTTCCCGCGGGAACGCCTGTGATCGACACGAGGGGGATGAGCGTGCTGCCCGGCCTGGCCGACATGCACGTGCACCTGATGATCCTCGGTCACGGCGACTACGAGCATTGGGACAAGACCTACCGCGGGCGGTTCCTGAACGAGATCATGCCTGCCGCCGCGCGCCAGCTGCTTCAGAGCGGCATCACGTTCGCCCGGGATCTCGGCGCTCCCCTCGAGGACATCGTCACGATCAAGCGGCGGATCGAAAAGGGAGAGATTCCCGGTCCGCGCCTCTTCGTCTCGGGGCCCTTCATCCAGCACGCGCCCTACAGCGACTACGAGAAGGAGTTCCGGTGGGGCGTCTCCGGCGCGGCGGACGCGCGGGCGAAGGTCCAGAAGGTCGTCGACGGGGGAGTCGACCTGATCAAGTTGATCGACCAGGACCAGATGACCGACGAGGAAGTCCGCGCGGTCGTCGACGCGGCGCACAAGGCCGGCAAGCCTGTCGTCGCGCACGCGCACAGGGAGGACGAGATTCGCATCGGTCTGAAGTACGGCGTCGACTGCTTCGAGCACACGGGTCTCGCCACGGAACCGGCCTACCCCGAGGACATCCTGCAGGGGATCCGCAAGCGCAACCAGACGCTCGCCTGGTGCCCGACGGTCGAAGGCCTCTACCTCTCCGCCTACACGGCGGACGTCTTCCCCGGGCGCCTCGACGACCCGCGCTGGCAGGCGGGGCTCGCTCCCGACCTCGTGGCCGACATCCGGCAATCGCTCCGGAACATCACCGGTCTCCCCTATTTCTCGCTCGTGCGGCGCCGTCTGCCGACTCTGGCCGCGAAGTTCAAGCAGCTTCGGGAGACCGGCGTCACGCTTCTCGTCGGGACCGATTCCGGGATCCCGGGCAACTTCCACACCGACTCGACCTGGAGGGAGCTCGCCACGTGGGTCGATCTCGGGATGACCCCGATGCAGGCGATTGCGGGGGCCACGCGGTGGCCGGCGGTGTGGCTGAAGCGCGAGAAGGACATGGGGACGCTCGCTCCCGGGCGATATGCGGACGTCATCGCCGTGCGGGGCGACGTGCTCACGCACATCGACCTTCTCCAGAACGTCGAACTGGTCGTCAAGAATGGCGTGCGCGTCAAGTAGAGGTGGACCATGAATGAGAATCAGCCGGGCTCGCCCGGACCCTCCGGAGAGCGGGCGGTGACGGACGAGCTTCGCGAGCTCGGGCGGTCGTTCTCCGCGCTAGGGAGGACCATCTTCGAGGAGGGACGGGTCGTCTCGGTCGAGCTGCTGCGCTCGGCGCGGGAGGCCCTCGATCGGGCGCGGACGGAGATCGAGAAAATGGCCCGGGACAGAAAGTGAAGGGGAACCTCATGACCCGAAGAGCCGCGGCGGGCGTCGCGCTTCTCGTCCTGCTTGCGGCGGCGTGCGCGAGCGGAGGCGGGACCAACAAGGATCGCGGTTTCAAGTCGCTCGAGGCGACGGTCGTCGACCGGGAGCGGGACACGAGCTACACCGGAACTCAAATCTACTACCTCGTCTTCGAAGCGAAGGAGGGGGACGCGACGGCGCGATACCGCTTCGAGGTGACCCAGGCCCAGTGGAACCGGTTCCTCGAGGGCAGCCACGTGCAGATCAACATCGCGGACAACCGGCTCCGCGACGTGCGTCTCATCCCGTAGAGATCGGACTCCGCGAACACCCGCCGGGGGAAGGCGGCGCCCGAGTGCGCGAGGACGTACCACGCGGCGCGACGACGCCTCCATAGAATGGCGGCATGGCCCCCGATCCGATCGCCGCCTTCAGCGAGCCGGTTCGGCGCTGGTTCCAGGGCTCCTTCGAGAACCCGACGAAAGCGCAGGCGAAGGGCTGGCCGCCCATCCTGGCCGGCGCTTCGACGCTGCTGCTGGCCCCGACCGGCTCCGGCAAGACTCTGGCAGCGTTTCTCGCCGCGATCGACCGCTTGCTGTTCTCTCCCGTGCCCGCGAAAGGGGAGCGCTGCCGGGTCCTCTATGTCTCTCCGCTGAAGGCGCTCGCCGTCGACGTCGAGCGAAACCTCCGCGCGCCGATCACGGGCATCACGGCCG
>JBBQNC010000386.1:0-2717 GCA_038329555.1 Thermoanaerobaculia bacterium | reverse complement strand
GGTCGGCATGGCGCATCGGATGAAGCACTTCCCCTCCCAGCTCTCGGGAGGCCAGCAGCAGCGGGTCGCGGTCGCGCGGGCGATCGTCGGACAGCCGCTGATCCTCCTCGCCGACGAGCCGACCGGAAACCTCGATTCGGTCAACGGCGACGCGGTGATGTCGCTTCTCCAGGACCTGCACCGCAACGGCGCCACGATCTGCATGGTGACGCACGACCCGCGGTTCGCGAGGCACGCCGAGCGGACGATCCGCCTGTTCGACGGACGCGTCGTCGACGAGCAGGACGCCGAGCGCGCCCACGACGAGAAAGAGCTCGCCCAGAGCGGATTCCGCGGCGACGACGGAGACCGGCAGCGCGCTTAGACGACGAATAACCGAGCCCCTTCGAGGCTCGGGCCACTTGGAGGGATCGGTGCTGAACGCAATCGGACAAGCGGCGCGGTCCCTCGCACATGCGCCCAGCGTTCTCCCCGCCCGGTGCGCCGCCCGCGTGAACCCCACGATCGCCCTGCGGAGCGAATAAGGAACCCGCCATGATGATCGCGAACTTTCTTCAGGACCTCCGCTACTCCTTCCGGTCGCTCCGCAAGAGCCCCGCCTTCGCGCTGGCCGCGATCGCGACGCTGTCGCTCGGGATCGGGGCGAACACCGCCGTCTTCAGCCTCGTCCGCACGGTGCTCCTGCGCCCCTCCCAGTTTCCACACGCGGAGCGCGTCCTGATGCTCTGGGAGCGCAACGAAAAGCAGGGGTACGAGGAGAATCCGCCGTCCGCGCCGAACTTCGACGACTGGGCGCGACAGAGCAGCTCCTTCGAGCGACTCGTTCTCGTCGACGCGCAACGCACGTTCAATCTCGCTCGCGACGGCAGGCCGGAGCGCGTGGCGGGCGCCGCGGCGGGGGCGGACCTCCTGGCGGTCCTGGGCGTCTCTCCCGCCCTCGGTCGGGCGTTCTCTCGCGAGGAGGAGACGCCGGGCCGCGACCGCGTCGCGATCCTGGGCGACGACCTCTGGACGCGCCGCTTTCATCGAGATCCCTCGGTCCTCGGGGCGATGCTCGTCGTGGACGGACGGCCCTCGACCGTGGTCGGAGTCATGCCCGCCGGTTTCGTGTTCCCGGGAGAGAGCGGAGCGATTGGCGGCGGCGGCGGCGCGCCGCCTCCCCGCGCGGAACTCTGGGTCCCCCTGGCGCTGTCGCCCGCTCAGCGGAGCCAGCGCTCGAGCCATTCTCTGCGCGCCGTCGGCCGGCTCAAGGCCGGCGTGACCCCGGCCGCCGCGGCACGCGAGCTCTCGGCGATCCAGGCGCGGATCGCCCGCGAGCACCCGGGCGACTACGTCGGAACCTCCGTGCGAGCCGTCGCCGTAGAAGACCAGGCGACGGGGTCCGTTCGCCCCGTCCTCTGGATGCTCCTCGGCGCCGTGGGGTTCGTCCTGTGCATCGCGTGCGCGAACATCGCACACCTTCTGCTCGCGCGCGCGGCCTCGCGGCGCCGCGAGATGGCGGTGCGCTCGGCGCTCGGAGCGAGCCGGGCCCGGATCCTCGCGCAGCTCTCCGTCGAGAGTCTCTCTCTCGCGTTCGCGGGCGCGGCGGGCGGAGTCCTTCTCGCGGCGTGGGGGATCGAGGCCTTCAGGCCGCTCCTGCCGCCCGAGCTCCCGCGCACCGGTTCCCTCCGTCTCGACGGCGTCGTGCTCGCGTTCACGCTGCTGACCTCGGTCGCCGCCGCCGCGCTCTTCGGCTGCGCGCCGGCCATCGAGCTCGCGCGGCGCGATCTTGCGGACGGTCTGGCGGAGGGCGGCCGCGGATCCGCGGAGGGCCGGCGCGGCCGCCGCGTCCGCGACGGTCTCGTCGTCGCGCAGATCGCCCTCGCGCTTCTTCTCGCCGTCGGAGCCGCTCTGATGGGGCGAAGCCTCCTGCGGCTCGAGCGCGTCGCGCCCGGCTTCGTTGCGGGCGGAGTGCTGACTGCGGAGATCACGCTTCCCGAATTTCCGTACGCGACCCGCGCGGACCGGGCCCGCTTCTTTCACGCGCTCGTCGAGAGAGTGCGGGCTCTGCCCGGCGTCGACGCCGCGGGGATGACGACGCAGCTGCCGTTGTCTGGCGAGAACATGAATTTCGCCGTCGAGGTCGAGGGACGGCCCGAGATCCCCGAGGAGTTCCCGTCCGCCGACCTTCGCGCGGTCACCGCCGGATACTTCGCGAGCCTGCGGATCCCCTTGCGGCGCGGACGGATCTTCACATCTTCCGACGGGCCGGACTCGCCGCGCGTGATCGTCGTCAACGAGGCCCTGGTGCGGCGCTACTTTCCCGGCCGCGATCCCATCGGACGGCGGCTGACGCTCGGAGTGAACGGATTTCAGGGCGCGATCGTGGGAGTCGTCGGCGACGTCAAGCAGGTGACCCTCGAGCGCCCCGCGAACGAGGAGGCCTACGTCGGCTTCGAGCAGGCCCCCTTCTGGACGACGGGCCGGGTCGTGGTGGCGACCGCGGGAGATCCGATGGCCCTCGCGCCGGCGCTGCGCGAAGCCGTTCGGAGCCTCGATCCCGCGCAGGCGGTGGCCGCGGTGCGCACGCTCGAGGACGTCGCGGGGCGCTCCGTCGCGCAACCGCGGTTCCGGACGGCCCTCGTGGGACTCTTCGGAGTCCTGGCGATCGGACTGGCCGCCGTCGGTCTGTACGGCGTCCTCTCCTATTCGGTGTCGCGGCGGGCGCGGGAGATCGG
>JBBQNC010000385.1:0-2730 GCA_038329555.1 Thermoanaerobaculia bacterium | reverse complement strand
CACCGCAGTGGCCATCTCCATCCCTACCTCCGGCGGGTGGGCACCGGTTTCGGGGCGCCCCGGGGAGCGGCAGCCGCGGCGGCGGCGGGCCGGCCAGCGGCGGGGGAGGACGTCGCTGCCGCCATCCGCCGCGCCAGCTCTCCGCGGAAATCGAAGCGGTCCGGATCGCCGGCCAGCCAGAACTGCCCCCCGCCGGCCGGGGCGTTCGCCACCGCGAAATTCACGATCCAGATCCCGTCCTCCCAGTCGGCTCCCACCGGCGCGGTGAACGAGATCGGCACCTGCGCGGCTCGGGCGGGCACGGGGAGCGTCGCGTCGTAGACGGCGATCCGACGTCCTTTGGGCGAGAGCGCCTCGGCGTGGATCGCGAGCCGCTGAGCCTTCTCCCGCGGGGTGAGATCGAGCACCGCCTCGACGCGGACGCGCGGGTCGCCGCCGCGCCGGATCGGAAAGCCTTCGGGCGCGGATTTTCTGCCCGCCGCGTCCGCGGGAAAGATGGAGAGGTCGCCGAGCGCCGGGCGGGGAAGCTCCCCGCGTTTTTTTCCCTCCAGCCGGAACCGCAGTCCGATGTTCGCCGCGATGTCGATCGGCTTGCCGTTGCGGGTCGCGGGCTGGAACTGCCACGCCTTGACGGCGGCGACCGCCGGGTCGAGGAAGCCGAGGTTGGACGTCGCGATGGGCTGGATGTCCTGCACTTTCCCCTGGGCGTCGATGCGGCCGATGAGGAGCACGTTGCCCTGCCGCTGCACCTTCGTGAGCCCCTCGGGATACATGGGCTTCTGCTCGCGCGTCAGGCGTGCGCCCGTCATCTGAGCCGAGGCCGTCTGAGCCGACGCCGGGCCGGCCAGGCCGGAGAGAGCGAGCGCGAGGAGGGCCGCGAGGGACCGCGGGAGCGTCAGCCGCCGGTTCCTTCGCGCAGCGCGGGAACGACGCCGGCCCCGGGAGAAGGGTCGAGCGCCCGGCGCGCATGGTAGGAGGAGCGCACGAGCGGCCCCGCTTCGACCCGCGAGAAGCCCATCGCCTCGCCCTCGAGGCGGAGCCGCTCGAACTCGGCCGGCGTGTAGTACTTCTCGACCGGCAGCCGCCGCGCGTGGGGCTGGAGATATTGCCCGAGAGTCGCGATGTCGCACCCCGCGGACCGGAGATCGGCGAGGGTCTCGAGCAGCTCCTCGATCGTTTCGCCGAGTCCAACCATCAGACCCGATTTCGTCTTCGTCGCGGCCCCGGTCTCGCGGCGCCGGAAATCGGCGCGGGCGAGAAGCTCGAGGGTCCGGTCGTAGCGGGCTTCGGGACGCACACGCCGATACAGACGGCTCACGGTCTCGATGTTGTGGTTCAGGATCTCCGGCGTCTCCGCCAGGACCGCTTCGAGCGCCTCCGCGCTGCCGCAGAAGTCCGGGATCAGCACCTCGACGGTGCAGCCGGGAACGCGGCGGCGGATCGCTCGGATCGTTTCCGCGAAATGGGCCGCGCCGCCGTCCGGCAGGTCGTCGCGGTTGACGGCCGTGACAACCGCGTGAGAGAGACGAAGCTCCGCGGCGGCCTCCGCGACGCGCTCCGGCTCGGCCGGGTCGAGCGCGCCCGGCTTTCCCTTTCCGACCGCGCAGAACCCGCAGTGGCGGGTGCAGATGTCGCCGGCGAGCATGAAGGTCGCCGTCTTCTCCCGCGCCCAGCACTCGTGGATGTTCGGGCACCGCGCCTCTTCGCAGACCGTCACGAGCGAGAGGCGGCGCATCATGCTTCGGACCTCTTCGTATTCCCCCGTCGTGCTCAGGCGGACCTTCAACCACTCCGGGCGGTCGAGCCGCGTGGGACGGTTCGAGGCGGATGCCGGAGAGACGACGGGAAGACCGGGAGCGCTCACGGTGCGATTATCTCGCGGTCGAAGACCTCCGCGAAGCGCGGGAGGAGTGCCCCGATGACCTCCGCGTGGTCCGGCGCCCTCCCGAGGACGCGCTCGATCGAGGTGACGCCTCCATCCGTGATCCCGCAGGGCACGATCCCGCCGAAGTGCAGCAGGGGCTCGTTCGTCCGGTTCAGGGCGAAGCCGTGCGTCGTGATCCACCGGGCGATGTGGACGCCGATCGCGGCGATCTTGTCGTTGCCGACCCACACCGACGTGACGCGGTCCTTCCGGGGCGATCGCTCTCCGGCGACCCCGAGGTCGCCGAGCGTTCGGATCAGGGTCTCCTCGAGGTCGTGCGCGTACGCCTTCACGTCGCGCCGATCCGGGTCGAGGTTCAGGATCGGATACCCGACGAGCTGCCCGGGGCCGTGGTAAGTGACCCGCCCGCCGCGATTCGTCTCGTAGACCTCGATCGACAGCTCCCGGCGGCGCTCCTCGGGCATCAGGATCTCGGCGGCGGTTGCGTTGCGTCCGAGCGTGAAGACGGGCTCGTGCTCGAGCAGGAGGAGAGATTCGTCGCCCGTATCGGCCGCGGCGCGCGCGGCCTCTTCCTGCATCCGCAGTCCGTCCGCGTAGCGGATCCGTCCCAGCCAGCGGGCCCGGACGCAGCGTTTTTCGAGAGCCACCGTCATCGACCCAGGATCTTAAGGCCGCCGGGGGCGGCGTACAGGAGAAGGACCGGGTCCCAGAAGGGGATGCGGTAGCGCCAGACGACGATGAACAGCACGTGGACCGCCAGGCTCGCGGCGAGAGTCGCCAGCGCGAACGTCCGAACGCCCGGCCGCGTCGGGCGGGCCATACCGATTCCGGCGAGGAGATACAGG
>JBBQNC010000384.1:0-2735 GCA_038329555.1 Thermoanaerobaculia bacterium | reverse complement strand
CCCGGGGCACGCCGAGCGCGGCGAGGGAGCCCAGGAGGAGGAACGCGGAGAGGATCGGGGCTCGTTTCATGATGTCTATGAGAACACAGCCGCGGGCGATTTCATCCCGCAGCCGCCGGAGCGCCTCCGCGGTTGTGGTACACGGACGCGATGGAGAGACGCAGATCGAGCGACCCGGGCGCGCCCGCCGACCCGGAGCCGCGATGACCGGCGCGATCCGAATCCGAGCGGGCACGGCGCAGGACGCCGGCTGGCTCCTTCCGCTCTCCGCCCGTCTGCACGACTTCGGACCGCCACCGTGGCGCGAGCGAGGGCCGATGGACGCCGCCGTGGCGCGAGCGATCGGGCAGGCTCTCGAGGCGGGCAGGGCCGAGGCCCCCGTTTTCGTGGCCGAGGACGAAGCGGGGCGGCCGCTCGGGTTCGTCCACATGCACGAACTGACGGACTACTTCACCGGGGAGACCCACGGCCACGTCTCGGATATCGTCGTCGCCCGCGACGGAGAGGGACGCGGCGTCGGCCGCGCGCTCATGGCCGCGGGGGAGGACTGGTCTCGTTCCCGGAGCCACCGGCTGCTGTCCCTGAACGTGTTCGGAGACAACGTTCGCGCCCGGGCCCTCTACGAGCGCCTCGGTTTCGCGCTCGACACGTCGAGGCTCATCAAGGTGCTCCGCCCGGACTAGGAGACCTCGCTCTATTTTCCCGGCTCGGGCGTCTTCGCCCCCGCGGGTCTCAAACCTCGCTCTTCGAGAAGCGGCTCGACGGCGGCGTCGCGGCCGCGGAAGCTCCGGTACATCGCCGCGACATCCTCGGTTCCGCCGCGGGAGAGGATCATGTCGCGAAATTTCTGCCCGTTCGCGCGCGTCATGCCGCCGTGCTCCTTGAACCAGTAGTACGCGTCGTCGTCGATCACCTCGCTCCACAGGTAGGCGTAATACCCGGCCGCGTAGTCGCCTTCCCAGATGTGCGAGAAGTAAGAGGTGTGGTATCGGGGGGGAACCTTGGGAACGTCAATGCGGAAGCGGCGAAGCGCGGACGCCTCGAATGCGCTCGGGTCCTGCTCGGAGGCCCCCGCCGGCAGCTCGTGCCAGGCGATGTCGAGAAGCGCGGAGGCGAGGTACTCGGTCGTCGCGAAACCCTGGTTGAAGGTGCCGGCCTTTCGGATCCGGTCCACGATCGCCTGAGGCATCGGCTTGCCGGTGCGGAAGTGACGAGCGTAGCTCGCGAGGACCGACGGCTCGAGCGACCAGTGCTCGTTGATCTGGGACGGGACCTCGACGAAGTCGCTGGGGACGTTGGCGAGAGTGGGGTACCGGACGTTCTGGAACATCGCGTGCAGCGCGTGCCCGAACTCGTGGAAGAGCGTCTTCACTTCGGAAAATCCGAGCAGAGCCGGCTGACCCGGAGCGGGCTTCGTGAAGTTGGTCACGTTGACGACCGCGGGCTTCGTGCCGAGAAGGAGGCTCTGGTCGACGAAGGTGTCGCACCACACGCCTCCGCTCTTGTTGGAGCGGGAGTAGTAGTCGCCGTAATAGAGCGCGAGCGGCTTGCCGTCCGCGTCGAAGACCTCGAAGACCCGCACGTCCGGCTGATAGACGGGGATGTCCTTGCGCTCCTTGAACGTGATTCCGTAGAGCTTGTTCGCCGCGAAGAACACGCCGTCGCGCAGGACCCGCTCCATCTCGAAGTACGGCCTCACCTGGGACTCGTCGAGGTCGTACTCGGCTTTGCCGACCCGGCCCGCGTAGAACTCCCAGTCCGCCGGGCCGAGGGGGAACTTGTCCCGTCCGGCGTCTATCATGCTCTGCATCCGGGACGCCTCCGACTTCGCCTTCGCGGTCGCCGCTGGGACGAGATCGGTCATCAGTTTGACCGCGTTCGCCGGCGTCTTCGCCATCTGGTCGTCCAGAACGTACGCGGCGTAGCTCGGGTAGCCGAGGAGCTTCGCGCGGCGCGCGCGGATCTCCGCGAGCCGCAGGACGATCGCCCGGGTGTCGTTCGGCCCGCCGTGGTTGCCGCGGCGGACAGAGGCCTGGAAGAGGCGCTCGCGCAGAGCGCGGTTGGTCAGGGAAGCGAGGGCGGGCTGCTGGGTCGTGTTCTGAAGGGTGAGGGCCCATTTTCCCGCGAGCCCGCGTTCCTTGGCCGCCTCCGCCGCGGCCGCCACGTCGCCCTCGCTCAGGCCGGAGAGCTGGGCGCGGTCGTCCACCACGACCGCGGAGGCGTTGGTGTCGGCGAGGATCTTCGAGTTGAACTCCGTCGTCAGCGTTGACTCTTCCTGGTTCAACGCCGTCATCGCGGCCTTGTCGGCCTCCGAGAGACGGGCGCCGGCGCGAACGAAGCGGAGGTACGTCCGCTCGAGCAGGTATTTCGACTCGCGATCGAGCCCGCCCGCGTTGCGTTTCGCGTAAAGGGCTTCGACGCGCGCGAAGAGCTTCGCGTTCAGGTCGATCGCGTCCCGGTGCGCCGCGAGCTTCGGCGCCAAATCCGCCTTGACCTTCTGCATCGCGTCGTCCGTGTTCGCCTGCGTCAGGTTCAGAAAGACCTTTCGCGCGCGCGTCAGCAGCTCGCCCGAGCGCTCCAGGGCCTCGAGGGTGTTCGCGAAAGTCGCCGGCTCCGGGTTGCCGGCAATCGCTTCGATCTCGGCGATCTCCCGCTTCATCCCCTCTTCGATCGCCGGGGCGTAATCGGAGTCGTGGATCCTGTCGAAGGGCGGCGCCTGGTAGGGGAGCGGACTC
>JBBQNC010000383.1:0-2766 GCA_038329555.1 Thermoanaerobaculia bacterium | reverse complement strand
TGTGGTTCTGTTCGGAATCGCTCCGGTAGCCGCATCAGGTGCTCCGCTCGGAACGTCGGCCCGGGTCATTCACTACGTCTCGCTGAGTGATTCGGTGACTTCCGTTCGCCCGAGCTTCGTGGACACAGTCGCCAAGGGGGCCGGGGTCACGTTGCACGGGAGGGCCGTCGTAACCCGAATTGTCGAGGAGGACGCAGTCGCCTACCTGGTAGCCCGGATCAAGTCGACACCCAAGTTCAAGGACGCGATTCGGTCGGCCGACCTGATCACGATCACACTCGGAGCCAACCAAATCGGGGCGGCGGCCGACGAGATGACGCCCAACGGCTGCGGCAGCAGCGACGGATCGGGTTGCGTGAGAGCAGCCGAAGCCGCCTTCGAAACGTCCTACGGGGCCTTGCTTGCCGAGTTGACGCGACTTCGTCCTGCCTCGAAGACGGCCTACCGACTGCTCACGTCCTACAACACGCCCGGCGTGTTCTCTGCTGCCAAGGGGGCGGCATTCACTTCGGCTCTCCGTGCCGAAAACCACTTCGTGTGCGCACAGGCTCTCCGGCGCCGGATGAAATGCGTCGATGTCTTCGCCGCCTTCAATGGAGCCAACGGGTCTGGTGACCCACACGCGACCGGCCCTACCGTTTCAGACGGGCACCCATCGGCGAAAGGCTCCGTCACCATCGCAAGAGTGGTTCTGGCAATGGGATTCGCACCACTCCACTAGTTCGTGCCGCACGCCTGCGGCCCGGCGGGAATCTTCGCGGGTTCAATCCCCGCCGCCCGACCGCTATCGTCGCCCGGTGACTCGCCCCGCGATGCGTGCGTTTGCAGAGGAGCATCTCGACGCGGCGGGATCGCTGCTGGCGGCCCGGCATCGGGATCACCGTGCCGCCGAGCCGCTGCTCTCCGCGCGCTTCGAGGACGCCGACGCGGCTCGCGCGGAGGTGGCGTCGCTGTGGGCGCAGGAAAATGCGTCGGGCGCGGTCGCGCTTCGCGACGGACAGGTGGCCGGGTTCCTCCTCGGGACGCGAAAGGACGACCAGACGTGGGGAGCGAACATCTGGGTCGAGGCCGCCGGCTATGCGGTGGACGAGCCCGAGCTCGTCCGCGATCTCTACGCATTCACGTCGCAGCGGTGGGTCGACGAAGGCCGAACGCGCCACTACGCCCTGGTGCCAGCACTTGACGACCAGGTCGGAGCGTGGTTCCGGCTGAGCTTCGGCGCGCAGCAGGCATACGGGATCAAGGAGGTGGACGCGCCAGTGTGGCCGGCTGGCACACGGTTCGCAGAGCCCGGCGATATCGAGGCGCTGATCGAGCTTGCGCCACTGATCTCCGATCACCAGGCAGTCGCTCCCGTCTTCAGCGGCCTCGACTGGGACGAGCCGCCGGACGAGCTGCACGCGGTGCTCGCCGCCGAAATCGTCAACGACGAGATCGGGGAGCTTGTCTACGAACAGGACGGGCGCGTTGTCGCGAGCTTCGAGATCGCGCCGGTGGAGAAGGTCTTGACGCACCGCGGTCTCGCACAACCCGACGGCGCTGCGTGCCTTACCTGGGCGGCGAGCCTGCCGGACGTGCGCGGCTCAGGCGCCGGCCTCGCCCTGACGGAAGCGGCATTTGCATGGGCGCGCGAGCAGGGATACACGTCCGTGGTCACCGACTGGCGAGAGACCAACCTGCTCTCCTCGCGCTTCTGGCCGGCCCGAGGGTTCCGCCGCTCATTCCTCCGGCTCTACCGCTCGATTCCCTAGATCAACCATCTAGGATCGGAGAGGACATGACGCCGGCGGAGAAGATCTCCAAGCGGATTCACGAACTGGGGGATTGGAGAGGCGAGACCCTCGCCCGGGTCCGGCAGCTGATCCACGATGCCGACCCCGACATCCAGGAGGAGTGGAAATGGGAGAAGCCAAGATCCGGCGGAACCCCTGTCTGGTCCCATGACGGCATCGTCTGCACCGGGGAGTCGTACAAGCAGGTCGTGAAGCTCACCTTCGCTCGCGGAGCCTCCGTCAAGGATCCGAAGAAGCTCTTCAATTCCAGCCTGGAAGGGAACACGCGGCGTGCGATCGATTTCCGCGAAGGGGAAAAGATCGACGAAGCCGCCTTCAAGCAACTCATCCGCGCCGCGGTGGCGGCCAACTCGGGGGCGCTCGCTCAACGGGCAGCGAAGAAGAAGTAGGCCCGGCTCTGCGCCGGATGTCAGGCACGTATCGCGTTTGCGTCCGCCGCTGGAGTTGCGGCCTTCCTTGCGCTTCCGCATCTTCCGGTACGAGCTTCGCTGCTGGCGTGGAGGAGTGATCCCGGATGTCGCGGAGGCGGTCGAGAGCCCCAACGGCTCACGAACGACCCGGGTCTTGCGCAGCGCGTCCTCGACCTCATGCCATCGGTGCCGACGCCGGTGTGGGGCCGCGACGAGTTGGGCGCGGGGGAGATGTGGAACTCGAATTCCCTGACCGCATGGTTGATCGTTGGCTGCGGGCTCAGTGCTGAATCGATCCGCCCGCCGGCGGGCGGGCGGGCGCCGGGTTGGCGAGCGGGCGTGGTAGTCGCGCGCCGGCAAGAAGCTGCCGAGGCGCGGATCAGCGTCTCGCGCGAACGCGCGTAAAGCCAGTTCAGCGGCTGTCCGCGGACGATCGTGTGGAGACTCATGCGTACAGCCCTGCGTACCGACGGAGACAGGCATGGGTCGTGTGTTTGGACTGTCGCGCCTGCTCGTGCCTGGTTCACCGAACACGCGACCTACGCCAGCGCGACGGTTTCGCC
>JBBQNC010000382.1:0-2805 GCA_038329555.1 Thermoanaerobaculia bacterium | reverse complement strand
GGACGAGATCATCAAGATCGCCTCACACCGGCTGGGAACGATCGAGGTCGAGACGGCGTGCCTCCGGCATCCGGCCGTCGCGGAAGCGGGCGTCACCGGCCGGCCCGACGAGCTGCGCGGGGAGGTCATCTCGGCGTTCGTGGTCCTCAAGCAGGGTCACGCGCCGTCGGCGGCGCTGCGGCAGGAGGTGCTCGACACCATCCGGCGGGAGCTCGGCGCGATCGCGGTGGTCGGCGATCTCCACTTCGTCCAGACGCTTCCGAAGACGCGCAGCGGGAAGATCATGCGCCGCGTCCTGAAGGCGGTCACGCTCGGCCGCGACCCGGGCGACATCACGACGATCGAGGACGAGGGCTCCGTCGAGGAGGCTCGGGAAGCGTTCGAGGACATGCGGACCCGGATGACGTCGCGAAGCGACTGAGCCGTCGCAGCCGTCCGCCGGCCGCGAGCCGTCCGCCGGCGGCGGCCATTCCCTCGTCGTATAGTGCCGCCGTTTTCTTCCCCACAGAGGAGGGGCCGATCCGAACGAGAGTCTTCTTCGCGCTCGCCTTCGCCGCCTGCCTCGGTCTCGTCCTCCCCGCGCCCCTTCGCGCCGCAGGCGACCCGATCGTCTTCGGCGCCGCGGTATCGATCACCGGAAAGACGGCGAAGGAGGGGGAGTACACCCGCGACGGATACCAGATCGCGATCGACAAGATCAACGAGACCGGTATCCGTGTCGGGGGCGAGCTGCGAAGGGTCGCCCTCAAGATCTACGACGACGAGTCGAGGTCGGAGCGGACGGCGCAGCTGATCGAAAAGCTCGTCCACGAGGACCGGGTCCAGCTCCTTCTCGGTCCCTACGCGTCGGGTCCCACGGCGACCGCGGCGCCCATCGCCGAGAAATACCGGATTCCCATGGTCGAGGCCAACGGGTCGGCCGAGAGCATCTTCTCCAGGGGATACCGGTACACGTTCGCTGTGCTGTCGCCCGCGAAGCTCTACCTCCGCGGGTTGATCGACCTCGTCCAGGCGAAGGATCCGACGGCGAAGACCGTCGCGATCCTGGGCGAGAACGAGCCCTTCTCCAAGGAGGTCGCGCAGGGCGCCGCCGAATACGCCCGGGAGAGGGGCTTCGACGTCGTCTATTTGAAGTTCTATCCGACGAACACCCAGGACGTGAGCGCCCTCCTGACGAACATCAAGGGGAAGGCGCCTCACGTGATTCTCGGCTCGGGTCACCTGCAGGACTCGCTGCTGATCGTCAAGCAGGCCAGGGACCTCGGCGTCTCGCCGCGCGCGATGGGGTTCTCCGTCGGCCCGTCGTCTCCGGAGTTCCGGGAAAACCTCAAGGGCAACGCCGACTACGTGTACGGCGCCACGCAGTGGACTCCGGCTCTTCAATATCGGGGCGACGATCCCTGGAAAACCCCCGCCGCCTTCGCGCAGGCGTTCGCCGCGAAACACCCAAGCTACCAGTCGATCCCCTACCAGGTCGCGGAATCGGCCGCCGCCGTGTGGGCCTACGCGAAGGCAATCGAGAAGGCCGGGAGCGTCGAGGGGCCGAAGGTGCGCGACGCCCTGGCCTCGCTCGACATCATGACTTTCTACGGACGGATCAAGTTCGACTCCCGCGGAGTGAACGTCTACAAGCCGATGGCGATCGAGCAGCTCCAGCCGGACGGCCGGAAGTACACCGTCTGGCCCGCCAGCGTGGCCGAACGGGCGCCCCTGTACCCGATGGTGCCGTGGGAGAAGCGCTGAGCTCCGGCGAGCTGCTCCAGATCCTGGTCAACGCGATCCTCTTGAGCGGGATCCTCGCCCTCATCGCGGTCGGTTTCTCGCTCGTGTGGGGGATCATGAACATCGTCAACCTCGCGCACGGCGCGCTGATCGTCCTCGGCGCCTACCTGACGTTCGGCCTTCACGAGCTCCGCGGCGTCGATCCGTTCGTGTCCATCCCGATCTCGATGGCCGCGCTGTTCGTGCTTGGCTACTGGATCCAGCGTTTCCTGATCAACCAGGTCATCCGCGCGCCGCTCCTGGCCACGTTCCTCCTGACCTTCGGGCTGGAGATCCTGATCGTCAATCTCCTGAACTATTTCTTCAAGGCCGACCTGCGCTCGGTCACGACCTTCTACTCTGGAGCCGGCTTCACGCTCGGACCCGTGCGGGTTCCGACCGTCCGTCTCGCCGCGCTCGGAGTGTCGCTGGCGCTCGTCCTCGCGCTCGGTTCCTTCATGAAGCGCACGCGGACCGGCCGGGCCATTCGCGCCACGGGCATGGACATCGACGCGGCGCGGCTCTCCGGAGTCCGGGTGGCGAAGATCTACGGCATCACGTTCGCGATCGGCGCGGCGCTGGCCGGCGCGGCGGGCTCCCTGCTTTCCCTTTCGGTCCCCTTCGATCCGACGTTTGGCGGAAGCTATACGCAGCGCGCTTTCGTCATCTGCGTCCTCGGCGGGCTGGGAAACGTGGTGAACGTCATCGTCGGCGCGACGATCTTCGCGTTCGTCGAAGTCCTCGTCGGCTCCCGTCTGCCCGCCCTTTCTCAGGCCGTGACCTTCGCGATGCTCGTCGTGCTGCTCGTCCTCCGGCCGCACGGCGTCGCGGGGAAACCGGCCTAGGCCGGGCGGTGGGGAGGCGACCGCTCGCCGGGATCGCGATTCCCGCCCTCGCTCTCGCCGGACTGCTTCTCGTTCCGCGCTTCGTCGGCTCCTACACCCTGCTGACTCTCACGCGCTTTCTCCTTCTCGCGCTGATGGCGCAGGGTTGGAACTTCGTCGGAGGCTTCACCGGATACGCCTCGTTCGGCAACGCCGCATT
>JBBQNC010000381.1:0-2806 GCA_038329555.1 Thermoanaerobaculia bacterium | reverse complement strand
GTCATGCCTCCGGGATTCGAGTTCCCGAGGTCGGACTTCGACCCATGCGCACGCTGAGAGCGTGTCGCGGCTCGCGAACGCACCCCTCGGGTTCCAGCCGGACCACGTGCTGACCGCCGATCTCGTCCTTCCCGAATCGCGTTATTCCACGCGGCCCACCCAGTCCCGGGCGGTCGCCGCGATCCTGGACCGGATTCGCGAGCTTCCGGGCGTGCAGTTCTCCGCGTCGGTCATCGGAGCGCCTCTCGAGGGAGGAGGAATCGGCGGCCGGATGCGCCTCCAAGGCCGGCCCGAAGGCGCTGCTGAAGACCGTCCCTCCGCCCGCAGCCGGCCCGTGGCCGGCGACTACTTCGGAGCGCTCCAGATTCCGGTCGTGAAGGGCCGCCCACTCACCCCGGCCGACCGTGAGGACGCGCCGAGGGTTGCCGTCGTCAACGAGTCCTTCGCCCGCGAGTTCTTCCCCGGGACCGATCCGATCGGCCGCCGCATCGCGTGGGAGTGGGGCAAGGAGGAGCCGAAATGGATGACGGTCGTCGGAGTGGCCGCGGACGTCAAGGCCTCGCGCGACCTGGCCGACGACGACGTGGTGGCGGTCTACTCCCCATATTCGCAGCGCACCGCCGAGTGGCAGCGCTTCGGCACCCTGGTCCTGCGCACGTCGGGGGATCCGGCATCGTACGCGCGGAGACTCCGGCTGGCCGTGTGGCAGGTCGACCCGACGCTCACCGTGTCCGGGATCCGGACGATGGACCAGCGGCGGCACACCGCGCTCGCGTCGCGCCGGTTCACGTCGCTCCTCTTGTCGATCTTCGGCGGGGCGGCGCTGCTCCTCGCGGTCCAGGGAATCGTCGGCGTGCTCTCGTACTCGGTCGCGCAGCGGCGGAGGGAGATCGGGATCCGCATGGCGCTCGGCGCCACTCCCTCCGATGTCTTAGGCGTGGTGCTCGGGCGGGCGGTCCGCCTGACCGCGGCGGGGCTCGGCGTTGGGTTTGCGACGGCGCTCGGGGCGACGCGCCTGATCGCGGGTCTCCTCTACGGCGTCACGCCGACGGATCCCCTGACCTTCTTCGCCGCGGGGGTCCTCTTGACGGTGACGGCCGTCGCGGCGTGCGCGATCCCCGCCCGCCGCGCGATGCGCGTCGACCCGCTGGTCGCGATCCGCGCGGAATGACGGGAATGCGCGAAATGGCAATGCGGTCGAGCCCTCCCGACGAAAGGAAATCCCGATGAAGCTTCTGGGCGAGGTCCGAATCGCGCTTCGAAATCTGCGGCGCGCACCCGGAGCGGCGCTCGCGGTCACCCTGACGGTAGCGATTGGGATCGCGGCCACCGCGACCATCTTCGCGGTCGTGGACGCTCTCTTCCTGCGCCCGCTTCCGGGCGTCGAGGGGCCATCCGAGCTCGTCAACGTGCACGCCAGGGCCTCCGACGGGTCGAGCTTCCATTCGGTCTCGTATCGGACGTGGCGGGCCCTTTCGGATGCCGGCGGTCCGTTCACCGGCATCGCCGCCTTCGGCTCGAGGCTCGTCAGCCTGACCGCCCAGGGCGAGCCCCGCCTGGCGGTCGGCCAGCTCGTCACCGGCAACTACTTCGGCGTCGTGGGCGCCCGCGCCGCGCTCGGGCGTCTATTCGGACCCGAGACGGACGCCGGGGGATCGCCGGATTCCGTGATGGTCCTCTCCGACGGGGCCTGGCGCACCCGGTTCGGCGCCGATCCGTCGATCGTTGGGCGCTCGGTGCCATTGAACGGCCGCGCCTTCACGGTCGTCGGCGTCGCGGCTCCGGGCTTCTCGGGAACCTTTCTCGGAACGCCGTTCGACGTGTGGGTTCCCGTCAGCGCGCGGCGGATCCTGGCGCCAGGGGAGGATTTCGAACCGCAGGACCAGGAGTGGCTGGAGCTCGTCGCGCGGCGGCGCCCGGGGGTCACGATCGAGAGCGCGTCGACCGCGATGGCCGTGCTCGCGAAGCGCATCGAACGGGACCATCCGCCGGGGAGCCCGCCCGTCGCGTTCGATCTCCACCGGACCACGGGCTTCGAGGACTCCCTCGAGGGTCCCGCCACGGCGTTCTTCGCCATCCTCGCCGCTCTCGCTCTCCTCGTGCTCGGAATCGCGTGCGCGAACGTCACGGGGATCCTGCTCGCGCGGTCCTTCGCCCGCGAGAGGGAGATCGGAATCCGCGTCGCGCTCGGGGCGGCGAGGGCCGGCCTCGTCCGGCTCCTGCTCGTCGAGAACCTCCTTCAGTTTCTCGCGGGAGGAGCGCTCGGCGTCGCCATCACCGCCTTCACGGCGCCGCTGCTCGAGCGCTTCAACCTTCCGACGCCCGTCCCCATCGTCTTCCATTTCACGCCCGGTCTCCGCGTCGCGGCCTTCGGCCTCCTCTCGGCCGCCGCCGCGGGCCTCCTCTTCGGGATGTTCCCCGCCTGGCTGGCGACGCGCCCGAACCTTCTGCCGCTCCTTCGCGCGGGCGCCTCGACCGAGCGGCGCGCGACCTCTCGCGTGCGCGCGCTCTTCGTGGGGGCGCAGGTCGCGTTCTCCGTCCTGCTGCTCGTGATCGCCGGACTCTTTCAGCAAACTCTCCGCCACGCCGCGGCCGCGCACCCCGGGTTCGACCAGAACGGCCTCGTGATCACGCAGGTCGATCTCTCGCTGCTCGGTTATGACCCGCCCCGAGCACACGCCGCCTTCGACCGGTTGACCGAGCGGGTGCGCTCCCTCCCCGGCGTCCAGTCCGCGACCGTCTCCTCGTCCCTGCCGCTGGGGCTCGGCCACCGCACGGCGACGGTCGGCCTTCCGGGCGCGGCCGC
>JBBQNC010000380.1:0-2822 GCA_038329555.1 Thermoanaerobaculia bacterium | reverse complement strand
AGCGGCTCGAATCGGACGAGCTGCGCCTCCGAGACCCGGACCGGAGCGCGCCGCGCCCCGGCGAAGGGATTCTTGGGTCCCGCGTCGCTCACCGACGGACCACCTTGCGCCGGGCCGACTTCAGACCCCGGGCCCGTGCTTCGTCCTGATCCTTCCGGTCCGCGGCCGCGCGCTCCGAACGTGCCTCCTCGAGCCGCGCGCCAATCGCGCTCAGCCGCATCTCCGGGTTCGCCGTCACTTCGCCAAGCACGAGAACGTACTCCGCGGTCCAGCGGTCCATCGTGGAGAGATCGAACAGATCCGAGCTGAAATCCATCGAGCCCCGAAGGCCATCGTCGGTCTCCCAGATGTTCAATTGGAGATCATGCCGGACGGTGATGGCGCCCGGGTCGAAAGTGCTCGCCCGAATACCGGGAAGTTCCCAGGCCGCGGTCGGCGCGTTCTGCAGAACGAGCCAGACCTGGAAAATCGGATTGTAGCTGAGGTTTCGCGCGGGGCGCAGCTCCTCGACGAGCTTCTCGAACGGCAGATCCTGGTGCGCATACGCGCCCAGAGCGGCTTCCCGCACGCGCCGGAGCAGCTCGAGAAACGTGGGGTCACCGCCGACGCGGGCCCGGAGCACCAGGGTATTCACGAAGAGGCCGACGAGCGGCTCCGTTTCGAGCCGGTCGCGGCCAGCGACAGGAGAGCCGATGACGATGTCCTCCTGCGAAGTGTGCCGCGACAGGAGCGCCGCGTAGGCGGCCGCGAGCGTCATGTAAAGGGTCGCCTCGCCCCGGCGGGCGAGCGCCTTCAGGTCGAGAGCGACGTCGCGCCCGCAGGAGAGCGGCCGGCGCCTTCCGAGGGAGGTCCGTCGCGGGGGCCGCGGGCGGTCTGTCGACAGTTCGACCACCTCGGGGGTTCCGGAAAGCTCGCGGCGCCAGTGGGCGAGCTCGCGCTCGAGCGCATCCCCGCGCAGGGAATCCCGCTGCCACGCGGCGTAGTCGCCGTAGGCGATCGGCAACGGCGGCAGATCGGGCTTCTCTCCGCCGAGCGCCGCCGAGTAGTACGCGGCAAGATCGCGGAAGAGGATGCCGAGAGACCATGCATCCGCCACGATGTGGTGGATCGTGAGCAGGAGGACGTGCTCCTCCGGTCCGAGGCGCAGAAGAGAGATCCGCAGGAGCGGGGCTTTCGACAGCTCGAAGGGCCGGTCGCCCTCGGCGGCCGCGAGGCGCACGGCTTGCGCCTCCCGTTGTCCGGCGGCAAGAGCGGAAAGATCGATCTCCTCGAAAGGCACTGGAAAGTCCTCCGGCGGCAGCACGGCCGGCCGGGGGCCCTCGGCGGACGAATCGAACGCGGTCCTCAACGTTTCGTGACGCTCGACCACGCCCTGGACGGCTCGCCGCAAAGCGGCCGCCCGAAGAGGCCCCGAGAGTCGATGGGCGCGGCGGATCAGATAGGCAGTGTTCCCCGGATCGAGCTGGTCGATCACCCAGAGGCGGTGCTGCGCAAACGAAAGGACCCGCGCGGATCCCGGCGCCGCGGGGGGAATCGTAAGAACGCCGGACGCAGGATGCAAGCCCCCGCCGTCGATCGCCGCCGCGAGGCCGCGGATCGTCGGCCGCTCGACAAAGGAACGCAGGGGTAGATCGACGCCGAGCGCCGATCGCACCCGCGCCGCCACGCGGACGAGCAGCAGCGAATGGCCGCCGAGAGCGAAAAAATTGTCGTCGGCGCCGACCCGGTCGAGATGAAGGCCGTCTCTCCAGATCCCGGCGAGGGTCTTTTCGGTCCCGGTCGACGGCTCGACGAACGCCCGCTCGAGATCCGGACGGGCGCCGCCCGGTTCCGGCAGGGCCCGACGATCGACTTTCCCGCTCGGCGTGAGTGGAAACGCGGGCATCCACACGAAGACGGAAGGAATCATGTAAGGCGGCAAGCGACGCTCGAGATGCGAGCGCAGGGCCGCGGTGCTCGACTCCCCATCTCCTCCCGGCACGACATACGCGACGAGAAGAGGCGCGTCCGGGGAGCCCCGGACGGCGGCCACGGCGCCCTGCAACGACGGGTGGTCCTTCAGTGCGGATTCGACTTCGCCGAGCTCGATCCGGTACCCGCGAATCTTCACCTGGTCGTCGTTGCGACCGAGATACTCGAGCTGACCGTCCGGAAGGAATCGCGCGCGGTCGCCGGTCTTGAAGAGGCGCGCATCCGGCTGCTGCGAAAACGGGTCGGGAAGGAACCGCTCCGCGGTCATCTCCGGTCGCCGCCGGTACCCTCGGGCCACGCCGTCTCCTCCCACGTACAGCTCGCCTCGCACGCCAACCGGGACCGGCCGGCGAGCGCCGTCGAGGACGTACACCTGCGTGTTGGCGATGGGCCGTCCGATCGGGACCGGGTCGCCCGGATCGCCCTGCCGGCTGTCCCAGAACGTCACGTCGGCGGACACTTCGGACGATCCGTACAGATTGACGAGAACGGCGTCGGGCAAGGCGGTCCGGAAGCGGCGCTCGAGATCGACGGGAAGCGCTTCACCGCTCGTCACCCACCACCGGAGCCTGGGGAGACGCTGCGCGAGATCGATGCCGGAATCGAGGACCGCACGAAGAAGCGACGGGACCAGGACGATGCGGGACACGCCTTCGAGAGCCAGCCGATCGACCAGCGCCCTGGGATCCAGAGTCACTTCCGTCGAAAGGACGACCGAGGGAACGCCCGCCAGCAGCGGACCGAAGCTCTCCCACACCGAATCGACGAAGGACAGCGTCGTCTTCTGGCAGCAGACCTCGCCCTCGGCAAAGGGGTAGGCATTCCACATCCACGAGAACCGGTTGACGGAG
>JBBQNC010000379.1:0-2824 GCA_038329555.1 Thermoanaerobaculia bacterium | reverse complement strand
AGGCACGCGAACTGCGTGTCCCGGTGCGCCGACACCACGCAGTTGCCGCGACCCCCCGGCCGCGCGCTGCCATCCAGATGTCCCGGGCCGAAGGCGAGCGTCCGGCCCGTGCCTCCCGCCAGCACGATAATCCCGTCGGCGCCGTTCTCGTGTCCCAGTCGACCTACCGCATCCTCCGCGATCTCTATGCGATCCGGCTCGGCATCTTCCAGGTCTGCCTGGCGTCCCTGACCGCGGCCGTGGTCCTGAGCGTCGTGGTCGCCACGACCATCGCCCGTCCGCTGCGCGCGCTCCGGGACGAAGCCAACGCGATCCTGGACGGGCGGGGACGGCTGAAGGGGAGCTTCCAGCGCTCGCTGCGCCGGGACGAGATCGGCGACCTCTCGCGCGCCCTCCACGAGCTCACCGGGCGGATCGAGCAGTACCAGAGCTTTCTCGACTCCTTCGCCGCGGACGTGTCTCACGAGTTCAAGAACCCCCTCGCGTCGATTCGCAACGCGGCGGAGATCCTCGCGGAGACCGAGGATCCGGCGGCGAGGATCCGCTTCCACCGAATGGTGCAGGCGGAGGTCGGGCGGATGGAGCGCCTCCTCTCCGACCTGAACGAGATGACGCGCATCGACGCGGGCCTCGAACGGGAGGAGCAGCACACCGTCTCCCTGACGGACCTTCTGGAGCGGGTCTGCGAGGGTTACCGGCTCCGCGGAAGCCCCGTGGGGTTCGTCTTCGAGTGTCCCTCGGACCCGATCTCGGTCCGAGCGTCGGAGGAGCGGCTCGCCCAGGTCTTCGAGAACCTCCTCGACAACGCCGCGAGCTTCTCTCCGGCCGGGGCTGCCGTGCGCATCCGACTGGAGCGCGAACAGGGCGCCGTCTCGGTCTCCGTTTCGGATGAGGGGCCCGGCATCCCCGACGAGCACTTCGCCCGCATCTTCGACCGCTTCTTCACCTGGAGGCCCCAGAGCGCCGGGGGGAACCGGACGCACACGGGCCTCGGCCTCTCGATCGTCCGGACGATCGTCGAGGGTTACGGAGGCACGGTGACCGCGCGGAACAATCCCTCGCCCTCCGGCGGCTCGACGTTCACCGTCCGGCTGCCCGCCTCCCGGACGGGCGTCTACCGCAAGGAGGCTCCCGAGGGAGGCTGAAGCCGATCGAGAGAATCGGGTGCTCGGACGCAACCTTTCGGGGTCCGGCGCGAAAATCGAGCCCAGAAGCGCGACGCCTTGCACAAAAATGTGTGCAGAGTTGTACGATGCTTGGTTATTTTGGCCCTTTCCGCCTTGACTTCGTGCGGGGTGTCGCTAGAATCGTGACACTTTTGCAGAAAATGGAGGTCAGAATGGCGAAGGCGAAGATCCTGAGGTTCGACCCGGCCGGCCCCGGCCTGTCGAAACCGGAGATCCTGAAGGTTTGCGACGCGGAGAACGTGCGATTCATGCGGCTCCAGTTCACGGACATCCTGGGCATCATCAAGAACGTCGAGATTCCGCGCTCGCAGTTCGAGAAGGCTCTGGACGGCGAGATCCAGTTCGACGGGTCGTCGATCGAGGGCTTCACGCGGATCGAGGAATCCGACATGAACCTCGTGCCCGATCTGAACTCCTTCGCCATCTATCCGTGGGCGCATCAGGGCGGCGAGAAGGTCGGAAGGCTGATCTGCGACGTGTACACCCCCGACGGGAACCCGTTCGCGGGCTGTCCCCGGATGACCCTGAAGCGGCAGATGGACAAGGCCTCCGCGCTCGGCTACACGCTCGTCACCGGACCCGAGGCGGAGTTCTTTCTCTTCCGCCGGGACGCCAACGGCGACCCCATCGTCGACACGCACGACAAGGGCGCCTACTTCGACCTGACTCCGGTCGACCGCGGCGAGGAAGCTCGCCGGGACGTCGTTCTCGCGCTCGAGCAGATGGGCTTCGAGGTCGAGGCGGCGCACCACGAGGTCGCCCCGGGACAGCACGAGATCGACTTCAAGTACGCGGACGCGATCACCACGGCGGACCGGGTCTCGACGTTCCGTTTCGTCGTCAAGAAGGTCGCCATGGATCACGGTCTCCACGCGACGTTCATGCCGAAACCCATCTTCGGCGTGAACGGATCCGGCATGCACGTCCACCAGTCGTTTCTCGACAAGCGCGGCAACAACGTCTTCTACGACGCGAAGGCGAAGTACCAGCTCTCGAAGACGGCCCTGAACTACACGGGGGGCATACTCCGCCACGCCCGGGCGTTCGTCGCCGTGACCAACCCGCTCGTCAATTCCTACAAGCGACTGGTTCCCGGCTACGAGGCTCCCGTCAACGTCGCGTGGTCGATGCGCAATCGCTCTCCGCTCGTGCGGGTTCCGGCGCGCCGCGGGATGGGAACGCGCATCGAGGTGCGGATGCCCGATCCCTCCTGCAACCCCTACCTGGCGTTCGCCGTCATGCTCGCGTCCGGGCTCGATGGCGTGAAGAACCGCATGGATCCGGGCGAGCCGGTCGATAAGAACGTCTTCAAGATGAGCGAGCGCGAAAAGCGCCGGCTCCGGATCGACCAGCTGCCCGGGAATCTCTCCGAGGCGCTCGACAATCTCGAGAAGGACGACGTGGTCACGGACGCGCTCGGCGAGCACATCCGTACCCATTTCGTCGAGGCGAAGCGGGCGGAATGGGCCGAGTACATCTCCCAGGTGCAGCCGTGGGAGACCGAGAAGTACCTCGACAGCTACTGAGATGTCCCGTCGGCTCTCGAAAGGCCGGGCGCATGCCCGGCCTTTTTCTTGCGATCCTTTCCGAATGAAATATGGAGATAGTCCAACAATTACTATCTAACTATGAATTTT
>JBBQNC010000378.1:0-2831 GCA_038329555.1 Thermoanaerobaculia bacterium | reverse complement strand
GGGAGTGGCGAGCCGGCCCGCCTCTCTTTCGTGCGCCCGCGAACTGCGGCTCGAGGCGGGCCGGAACTCGACTCGGATGGGGGTCCGCTTCTTGCAGCCTGTGATTCCGTGATCGCGCTCATCCTTTCCCTCTACCTCACCCTGGTCTCGCCCGCGCCGGCGTCCCGGATCGAGATCGATCCTTTTCCCGGCGACACGTTGACGGCGACGATCACCGGGCCCGCGTCCGGGCTCTCCGGCGGCGAGTTCCGAGGGCGCGTCTCGCTCTACGGTTACGGCGCTCCCGCCGAGCTCCCCGTGACGGGACGGGCCGAGAGCTCCGGCGGCGGACTTCGGATCTCGACGCGGATCCGTTACGCCGACATCCCCGCCGAATGGGGCCTGCGCTTTCGTCCGGACGGCTTCGATTACCGGATTCGCGGAGCGGTCGGCACCGCACCTCTCGAGTGGCAGGGGCGGCTCGCCTGGAGCGACGTGGCCGTAGCGGCCGAGGAGGAGACGGTGGCGCGTTTCCTGAAGCTCACCGGGATCGAGCTCACGTCCCTTTCGCCGTCGGGGAGCCGCGGCGTTGCGCGAGTCACTGTCGTGAACCCGTTTTCCTTTCCTCTCACGATCGCGAGCAGCCAGTACCGGATCGAGGCGTCGGGGCACTCGATCGGCCGGGGCAGCACGCGCGGGATCATCCTGAGGGCCCGTCGCTCGAACACGATCGATTTCCCGATCGAGATCGATCACGGCCAGCTGATCGCCGCGGCCGGCAACGCGTTCCTGATGTCCGGCGACGTCGACGCGGCGTTGAAGGGGGCCCTGACCGTCCGCCTTCCGGGTGGAGACGTTCGCGTTCCCGTCGATCTCGCCGGCCACATCGAGGTGGGGGACATCGTCGGATCGCGCTGATCCCAGAAACGAACGCTTGTCGCGCCGGCCGCCTTCGATACGATCGGCGCCATGACGACATCGCTGACTCGCCTGCGCCGGATCCAGGAAGGGGACGTCGCGCGCGTGATCCTCGCGCGCCCTGAGGTCCGCAACGCCTTCGACGAGGAGCTGATCGGGGAGCTCACGCGGGTCTTCCTCGACTTCGGGTCCGACAAAGAGACGCGCGTCGTGCTCCTGTCCGGGGACGGCCCGTCCTTCTGCGCCGGAGCGGACGTCTCCTGGATGCGGAAGGCCGGCGGTTATACGAGCGAGCAGAACGAAGAGGACGCGGGGCGGATGGCGCGGATGCTGCGGGCGATCGACGCGTGTCCTCTGCCGGTGATCGCGATCGCCCACGGCGCCGCGATCGGAGGCGGAGTCGGCCTCGTCGCCGCCGCCGACATCGCGATCGCCGCCGAGGGAACCGTCTTTTCCCTGGCGGAGGTCAAGCTCGGGATTCTCCCGGCCGTGATCTCTCCCTACGTGCTACGAGCGATCGGACCCCGGCAGGCGCGCGACCTCTTCCTCACCGGAGACCGCTTCGACGCCCGCGAGGCATTTCGGATCGGTCTCGTCCACGCCGTCGTGCCCGTTTCGGACCTGGAGAAGGCCGTGGCGCGCAAGGTCGCCTCGTTGAAGAGCTCCGCTCCGGAAGCGATCGGCGTCGCCAAGCGCCTGATCGAGGAGGTGACCGGACTGCGGCCGGAGGAGGCGATTCCCCTGACCGTGCGCACGATCGCGGAGCGCCGCGCCTCCGCTGAGGCTCGCGAAGGCTTGACCGCCTTCCTCGAGAAGCGCAAGCCCGACTGGGGCAAATAACTTCGGCCGCGGCATTCGCTTCGCGAACGGCGGCCGAGAGAGCGCTTCGCTTAGGACAATGCGGCTGTGCCGCTGGCACCGGCTGCCCGCGACGAGGTGGTCGCGCGGCTATTGGGCTGGGGTGACCGGAGGCGCCTCGGCGGGGACGCCGGGGTCGGCCGGTGTCGCGGGGGCGGGCGCAGGCGGCGGGGGCGGAGGCGGGACGCGTCTCGCGGCGTCGTCCTCCATCTCCTTCTTGCAGAAGTAGCACTTGAACTTCTGGCCCGGGGCTGTGTCGGGACGCCACGCGAAGAAGACCATGCCGCAGTGAGGGCAGACGAATCGCTGCTGTGAGCCGCGGATCCCGCCTTCGACCGACATGCGCGCCTCCCGTTCGACCCGCGGCCGCTCCGAAGCCGCCGCCGACGCAGAATAGCGCAGGAACTAGAATCGCCGCCCGGGAGGGAAGTTGCCGGCGCCTCCAAAGAAACTTCTGATCGCCAATCGCGCTGAGATCGCCGTCCGGATCGCCCGCACCGCGCGCGAGATGGGGATCGAGCCCGTGGGCGTCTACGCGGAGAGCGACGCGGACGCCTTTCATCTCTCGAAGATGGCGCGATCCGTCGACCTGGGCGGCGGCGGTATCGCGGAGACCTATCTCTCGATTCCGCGGCTGCTCGAGGCGGCGCGCACTTCGGGCGCGGACTCGGTCCATCCGGGCTACGGATTCCTCTCGGAGAACGCGGCGTTTGCGCGAGCGGTGGACGCCGCGGGACTCCTCTGGATCGGCCCGTCTCCGGAGGCGATCGAGAGGATGGGCGACAAGCTCGAGGCCCGGCGCCGGATGCGGGAGGCGGGAGTCCCCGTCGTGCCTGGGTCGGACGCTGGAAGCGGCGCCGACCTCATCGAGCGGGGGCGGGACCTCGGCTTCCCGCTTCTCGTCAAGGCGTCCGCCGGCGGCGGCGGCAAGGGCATGGCGCGCGTGGACCGATTCGAAGATCTCGCGGCAGCCCTCGAGCAGACCGAACGGATCGCCTCGGCCGCGTTCGGCGACGGCCGCGTCTATCTCGAACGGATGTTCGACGGGTCGCGTCACGTCGAGTTCCAGGTCTTCG
>JBBQNC010000377.1:0-2851 GCA_038329555.1 Thermoanaerobaculia bacterium | reverse complement strand
GATCGCCTCGCGCTCCGCGATGTCCGCGACGAGCGGCTGGTAGAGATTGCCTCGGACGTCCACGACCGCCAGACGTCTCTCGCCTCCCGCCTTGCGGGTCGACGCGATCGTCACGACGATGTAGCCCAGGAACAGAAACGGAATGAGCAGTGTGGCGATCCAGAACGCCTTGGTGCGAACGCGCTCGATGTATTCCCGGCGCGCGACCGCAAAGATCTTCTTCCAGTTCATCGGATCCTCATTGCTTGGCTCATTCGATCGTGCGCGTGTCTTCGAGACCCGCTTCCCGGACTGTCCGCAGGTAAATCTCCTCGAGCTCCGGCTCCTTCTGCGAGAAGGCGTCGACCCGGAAGCGCTCGATCGCGTTCTTGAGGAAAGCCCGCTGATCGACGTCCTTATCGAGCGTGAGGATGAATTCGCCGTTCATCGGCCTCGCCGCGAGGACGCCCGGCAGCTGCGCGAGCGTTCCGAGGTCCGTGTCGGCGGAGATGCGGATCTGATTCTCGGAGAACCGGTGCTTCAACTCCTTGAGGGTCCCCTCGAGGACCTTCTTCGCCTTGGCGAGCAGGCAGATCTCGTCGCAGAGCCGCTCGGCCTGCTCGAGCACGTGCGTCGAGAAGACGATGGTCTTTCCTCGTTCCCGGAACTCCAGGAAGTAGTCCTTCAGGAGGGCGGTATTGATGGGGTCGAGACCGGAAAAGGGCTCGTCCAGGATCAGGATGTCGGGGTCGTGGACGATCGTCGCGATGAACTGGACCTTTTGCTGCATCCCCTTCGAGAGCGCCTCGACTTTCTTGTTCAGCCAGGGGCGCAGCTCCATCTTGTCGAGCCAGCCGTCGATCCGCTTCTTCGCCGTCTCCCGGTTCACTTCCTTGATCGCCGCCAGGAAGTAGAGGTGGTCGATCACCTTCATGCGCCGGTAGAGGCCCCGCTCCTCGGGCAGATACCCGATGCGATTCTGCATGGGACGGTCCATCGGGCGTCCGAGCACGTCGATCCGGCCCGTATCGGGCGCGGTGATGTTCATGATCATCCGGATGGTGGTCGTCTTGCCCGCGCCGTTGGGACCGAGCAGGCCGAACATCGTTCCGGCCGGGATCTTGAGCGACAGGTCGTCGACCGCCCGGAAGCGGCCGAAGGATTTCGAAACGTTGGTGAGCTCGATCGCTGTGTCCATTTTGTCCCTGCGTAACCTACGGACACGCCGGCCGCAGGTTGCAGAACGATACATCGAGGCCGGCTTTCGGCCGCGGCATTCGCTTCGCGAACTGGAGGCCCGGCGAGCGGTCGCTCGCGCCGTTTCGCCACCGACCGAGCGCTCGAGATGCTAGGATTCCCCCCCTCGATCGCCCGGAGAGGTGCTGGAGCGGTTGATCAGGCCGGTCTCGAAAACCGGTAAGCCCGAAAGGGTTTCGAGGGTTCGAATCCCTCCCTCTCCGCCATGCTTCACGGATCCCGGGCCTCGTCTTTTCCAAACGAAGCGCTCTCTCGGCCGCCGTTCGCGAAGCGAATGCCGCGGCCGAAAGTCTGGAAAGCCCGGCGCGCGCGGAAGAACTGCTGCAGGAGGGCGGCGCACTCCTCGCCGAGAACGCCGCCGTCGACGGCGCAGCGGTGGTTGAGGCGAGGGTCCTGCGGGATGTTTCCCAGCGTGCCGCAGTATCCGGCCTTCGGGTCGGCGCACCCGAAGACGATCCGAGCGATCCGCGCGTTGACGGCGGCGCCCGCGCACATCGCGCACGGCTCGAGCGTCGCGTAGAGGGTCGCGCCGTCCAGCCGCCAGGTTCCCGCCGCCTGGCCGGCCTCGCGCAGCGCCTCGATCTCTGCATGGTGCGTCGGGTCGGCGAAGGCCTCGCGCCGGTTGCGACCCCGGCCGACGATCCGGCCGCCGGCCACCACGACGGCGCCGACCGGGACCTCCTGCTCGGCGTAGGCGATCCGGGCGAACGCGAGCGCCTCGCGCATGTAGAGCTCGTCCGCCGCCAGCCCGGCGGCCGATCCCGGCGGGGCCTGTTCGTCCATTCGGGAAGAATAGCCCGCGGCTCTAAATTTCAGATCGTGCAGCGGATCGCTTGGCTTCTGCCGCCTTGAAAACCCGGCTCGTTTCCGCTAGCCTCCGCGGTTCCTGCGCCCATAGCTCAACTGGATAGAGCGTCTGACTACGGATCAGGAGGTTGGGGGTTCAAATCCTCCTGGGCGCACCATTCCACCCGGCTCGGCCGGGCCTCCGCCGGGAGAACTTTCCCCTCTCAACCCCGTAAAAAGCAGTACTTTGGCTACATTGATTTGCCGTTAGGGAGCACTGATGTCGAAGAAGTGGAAGATCGTCATTGGGGTCGTCGTGGCCGTCGTGCTCGGCGCCGTCCTCATGGGGTCCATCCGGGGCCGGGACCGAAACGTCCCGAAAGTTACGACCGCCAAGGTAGACAAGGTGGATCTCGTCGCGAAGGTCACCGCGAACGGGAAGATCCAGGCCCGGCGCAAGGTGGACCTCTCCGCGCTCGTCATGGGACAGATCGTCAATCTGGCGGTCAAGGAGGGAGACCAGGTCGGGCGCGGCCAGCTCCTCCTTCAGATCGACAAGGCGCAGCTCGCGGCCGGAGTCGCTGGCCGGGAGGCGAGTCTCGCCGCGATGGGCAACGACCTCATTGCCGCCCGTTCGAACGCCAACCAGGCGAAGAGCGACTACGAGCGCGCGCGCCAGAATTTCAACGCGAAGATTCTTTCGGAAGCGGAGTTCCAGAAGGCCAAGTCGACCTATGACGCCGCTCAGGCAAACGTCTCGGCGACCGAGGAGCGGCTCCGGGAGACGGGCGCGAACCTCGCCGCGAGCCGGGACTCGCTGTCCAAGACG
>JBBQNC010000376.1:0-2919 GCA_038329555.1 Thermoanaerobaculia bacterium | reverse complement strand
GATGAACGACAGGGCATGGACCTTGTCGAGCACGAACGCGAGAAAGCCGTCCTTCAGCCGGATCTGCGACAGGGTGGCCTTGGCCGAGAGGGCCACGCCGTATCGGTGGACGACGACGGTCGCGGCGAGCTCTCCCGGCGTCACGGCGATGCGCAAATCGTGGAGATCGGGGATGCGGTCGACGAGCCGTTCCACGAGAGCGTTCAAAGTCCGCTCATCGAAAATCAGAGAGAGACCGCTCCACCGAACCCGATATCCCGGTTCGGCGGGAGGCGGCGGAAGGGCCTCCGCCGTCGCGAGCTTTTCCATGTCCTTCCATTGTAACGCCGGAAGGCGGGAAATCATTCTCCGTCGAAGGCATCCCGCTAGAAGAGGTAGGCCAGGGCGAATCCGGCCTGCGCGGCCATCAGCAGGAGGTACATGTGGGTCCAGGCCGGATGGTTCTCGGAACGCGCGAGCTCGTCGGGGTTTCGGACGAGAAGACGCGCCGCGAAGACGCCCCACACCGCGAGCCCGATTCCGAGTGCCGTGAGCAGGACGCGGTTGCCGGTCAGGAGCGGCGGGCCGCCTCCCCGGGCGGGCAGCCAGGCGAAGAGCGGGATGAGCAGCCACGGCACCACGAAGAACGGCGCGATCATCCACGCGGCGCGGCGCACACCGAACCGGATCGGCAGCGTGATGCAGCCGTGCGCGCGGTCCCCCTCCATGTCCGAGAAGTCCTTGGTCGACACCGCGCCCAGGAGAAAGAGAGCGAAGATGCCGCCGATCGCCCAGGCCTCCAGCGCGGCGACGCTCGCGACGAAGGCCCATCCGGCCACCTTGAGGAGCCCTCCGCGAGGGATCGCGATCGTCACGTTGGCGGCGAGCCAGTGGCGCTTCGTACGCCCCAGAGCGGGGAAGGAATAGACGAGCGTGGCGAGCGCGCCGAGGCAGTAGATGAAGAACGCGGCATGCAGATGGAGCGGCGCCGTGAGCCGGTCGGCGAGTCGGCTGTAGGGATAGGGCACGACGATCCACACCGGAACGATCGCGAGCGCATAGAGCACCGCCGCGGCGCGCCATGCGTTGGCGATCGAGATTTCGCCCGTGACGAGCGGACGTCCGGGCTTGTTCTTCCGGTCGATCTCGAGGTCGGCGATCTGATTGACGACGTTCGAGGCCGCGTTCATCGCCGCCGCGCAGAGGGAGCCGACGGCCACCGTGAGCACGACCGCCCACATCACGCGCCGCGCGGGGTCCGGGTTGTGCGCGGACCCGAAGGCGCATATGGCCCCCGAGACGATGCCGAGAAGCGGCGGCACGAGGGTGAAGGGGCGGGAGAGCCGGACGTAACGTCTCAAGAGGGGCCTTGTGATTGTGCTCGCCGGTCCGCCGTCACGTCAGCGTTCAAAGGGGACGTACAGGCCGCCCTTCGCGAGCGAGAGCGTGATCTCGGCCGCGAGAGCGGCGCCGACGAAAGTATTCAAGGCGTTCGCGAACTCGTGGTCGAGCCGAAAGCCCCGGCGCGCTCCGACGTCGGCGAGAACGCTCTCAACGAGCGACCCGGCGACTCCCGCGACCCCGACGACCCAGACGAGACGCCAGGAGATCGCCCCCGAGAGTGCGCCCACGAGGCCGATGGCGATCGCACCGGCCGCGCCGGCCAGGGTCCCGGCCCACGAGACCGCGCCAGGGGTCCCCGGGGGGACGCGCGCGAACGAGACCAGGGAAACGGGACGGCGGCCGAGGAGCGAGCCCACTTCGGTCCCGAGCGTGTCGGCGAGCGCCGCGGCGAAGCACGCCGTCAGGGCGGCGGAAACCGCGTCCGGAAGAGAGGGCAGCCGTCCCGCCGCGACGAGAAGGATGACGATCGCAACGCCGCAGTTGGCGGCGACGTGCCGGGCGCCCCGCCGCCCTCCCTCCGCCTGCGCGGCGCCCCGGGCCTCCTTGACGCGGTAGCCAAGCTTCGTCGCGGCGGTTCCGATCAAGAAGAAGGCCCAGAGGAGGATGTAGATTCGCCACCCCCCGAGCGCGAGGACCAGTGTCCCCGCGACGAAGCCGGCGACGACGCCGGACCGGGAGACGACGCCGAAGCCCCCGAGAAGAAGCGCCACCGCCAGGTTGACGCCCAGAGCGAGGAGCGCGACGCGGGCGAACGAGGGGGACGTCACGAGGTGTCTCCAGCCGTCCGGGCCGGCCGCGAGCGAGCCCCAGAGGACGAGCGAGCCGGCGAGCGGCGCGACGAGGTTGTCTTCGACGTCCGTCGAGAGCGACTCGGCGAACGCGAACGCCGCGGCCGCCGCGAGAACCGCACCGCTGGCGCCCGGCGCGACGGCTGGAGCGACGAAGCGGAACACGAGAAGGCCGGCGATCCCCGCGGCGACGAAATTCGCGATCGATCCGCTCCAGCTCTTCTTCCGGTTCCAGGGAAGCCCGCGGCCCGGAAACGCCCGGCCCACGATGGCTGCCGCGGGATCCCCCACCGCGAGCATCGCCCAGACGGCGGCGGCGATCTCGAGGCGCCGCCGGAAGAGGAGCACGAGAAGCAGGACGACGGCGGCGTAGGAGACGATGCCGCCGTCGCGAAGACCCGAGCGCTCGCGGTAGATACCCCGGCCGATGCGCGGCATGCCAAACAGGTTGAATAGCAGCGCCGACCCGGCGAGGAGGGCCGCTCCCTTCCAGTCGAGAAATCGGAGCGCCGGGGCGAAGAGACCCATCCCGGCGTGCACGGCCTTGCGCTTCCACTCGGGGGGGGTCACCTCAGGCCTCGGGCCGCGAACGCAGAACCAGGTACTCGGCGAGCGCGGCCTGCCACGGGCGGATCGGAAGGCCCGTCCGTTTTTCGTAGAGCGTGGTGTCGAGGGCGGAGTAGGCGGGACGCTTCGCCGGGCGCGCCAGCGTCTCCGAATCGATCGGCCGGACGGCCACCTCCGAACG
>JBBQNC010000375.1:0-2960 GCA_038329555.1 Thermoanaerobaculia bacterium | reverse complement strand
AAGGAGCCGATCCGCCGCAAGACCGTGCTCCTCGACGTCGGCGCCGCCGGTCCCCTCGCGGGCTTCGCGATGACGCTTCCGTTCCTCTTCTACGGCGTGATGCACCCGACGCCGATCCACGGTCCGCCCGAAGCGAGAGCGCAGGTCTTCGGCTACCCGCTTGCGGTCCGCTTCGCCCAGGACTGGACCGGGATGCCGCGCTACACGAGCGCCATGGTGCACGAGCACCCGACTTTCATGGCCGCGTGGCTCGGCCTCCTCGTGACCGCGCTGAACCTGCTTCCGATCGGCCAGCTCGACGGTGGCCACGTTCTCCGCGCGGTTCTCGGCAAGAGGCAGCCGGTGGTTTCGACCGTCGTGCTCGTTTGCGCGCTCGCGGCCGCCCTCCGGGGCGGCTATACGTGGGCGATCTTCGCGGCGATCGTGGGCGGCCTCCTCGGCGTCGCGCACCCTCCCGTCGAAGACGACGACGAGCCGATCGGCACCGGCCGGCTGACCATCGCCCTCGTGTGTCTCGCCGTGTTCCTTCTCTGCGCGACGCTCGTGCCTCTCGGTCCGGCGCCGGAGCGGTGACGGCCGCGAGTCAGCAGACTCCCCTCTCCGCCGCGTTCGGCGGAGAGGGTAAGGGTGAGGGGGCGGCTTCTCTGAGCCGGTCTCCCCGGCGTCAACGCTGCCGGTTCGCCGGTTCTTCACCGGGCACGTCGACGACGAACGTGGCCGGGCCGTCGTTGACGAGGGAGACGCGCATGGCCTCGCCGAAGACGCCGCGCCGAACCGTGAAGCCCGAGAGCTCGAGCGCCGCACAGAAGTGATCGTAGAGCGGGCGCGCCTCGGCGCCGGGGAGCGCCCTCTCGAACCCGGGACGACGCCCGCGCGACAGGTCCGCTGCGAGCGTGAACTGGGATACGGCGAGGATCGCACCCCCGACGTCCGCCAGGGCGAGGTTCATGCGCCCCTGCGCGTCGTCGAAGACCCGGAGGCCGGCGACCTTGCGCGCGGCCTCTTCCGCCGTCGCCTCGACGTCCCCGCGCTCCGCGCCGATCAGCACGAGAAAGCCGCGTTCGATCTCGGCGACGCGAAGCCCGTTCACCTCGACATCGGCGCGCGAGACCCTCTGCACGACGAGCTTCACGGCGCGCTGAGGGGCGGTCTCATGGCGCTCCGCGGGGCCGACGCCGTGCGACGCTCCGGAGCTCTCCCGCCTCCGGCGCGCCGAGGAGGCGTGCGGCCGACCAGTACACGACGGCCCCCATGACGATCGTGACCCCGAGCGCCAGGGCCCCGGCGCCCCCCCGCCAGCTTCCGAAGTCGATCCATCGCCCGGCCGCCACGAGCACGGCGCCCATGAGGGCGGCGGCCACGAGGATCCGCGCGAAGGAGGACGCCATCTCGCGGCCCCGGAGGCGTCCCTCGCGGCGCCGCAGCACACCGAGCAGGATCGCCACGTTGACGGCCGCGGCGGCCGAGGCCGCGAGACCGATCCCCGCAAGCCCGTACGTCTTCGTCCAGGCGGCGCACAGGGCGACGAAGGTCGCGCAGTCCGCGAGCGCGGCCAGGACGGGCAGCCGCGTGTCCTTCAAGGCGTAGAAGGCGGGGACGACGATGCGGACCCCGGCGAAGAAGACGAGCCCGACCGCGAGCGCCGCGAGGGCGCCGGCCGTGGCCTGCGTGTCCGCCGCGTCGAACTTGCCTCCCTCGAAGAGCACGCGCACGATCGGCACTCGCAGGACGACGAGGCCGACGGTCGCCGGCACGGTCACGAAGGCGATCAGCCGGAGGGCGAACGCGACGTTCGCCTTGAACGGCTCACGGTCGGGATCGAGCGCCTGCCGGGAGAGGAGCGGCAGGATCGCCGTGGCGACCGAGACCGCGAAGCCGCCGAGCACGAGCTCCTTCAGGCGGTTCGCGTAGTAGAAGTGCGAGACGCTGGCTTCCCCGAGCGCGGAGGCGAACCGCGTCGAGATCACCGTGTTGATCGTGTTGATCCCGTAGGCGAACAGCCGCGGAATCATGAGAAGGAGCATGGAGCGCACGGCAGGGTCGCTCCACCCGAGCGCCGGACGGCCGACCGCGCGGAGGAGGCGGATCTGAGGAATCTGAATCGCGATCTGGAGGAGCCCGCCGAGGAGGACGCCCGCCGCGAGCCCGTACGTCGGCTCCGCGAGCCGGGGCGAGATCGCGACGGCGCCGAGAATCATCGCGACGTTCAGGAGAATCGGCGCCGCGGCCGCGACGGCGAACCGATGCCGCGCGTTCAGGATCGCCTGGCAGAACGCGGAGAGCGAGACCAGGAAGACGTAGGGAAAGATCCAGCGGTTCAAAGACACGGTCAGCTCGAACTTGCCTGGAGTGTCCCGATAGCCGTGCGCGAGAAGGTCGACGAGCCAGGGCGAGCAGACGATCCCGGCCGCCGTGATCGCCGCGAGGAGGAGCGAGAAGGTCCCCAGAGCCCCTCCGACGAAAGCCCGCGCCTCTTGCTCCGACCGGGTCTCCGTCACTTCCGCGTAGACCGGGATGAACGCCGAGGACATCGCGCCTTCCCCGACGATCTCCCGCAGCATGTTCGGGATCCGGAAGGCGACGAAGAAGGCGTCCGAGCTCCGGCCGGCGCCGAGGAGGAGGGCGATGACCTTGTCCCGGACGTACCCCGTCACCCGGGACAGGAGCGTCAACGGCGTGATGATGGAGGCGGATCGGACGATCCCCCTCCGACTCTCGTGCGCCGATTCCGCTGGCATTGGGCGGATTGTAGTCGTCAGCTAAAAGACCGATCGGATGATCGGGTGATCCGGTGATCGGGTGATCGGGTGATCGGGTGATCAATCAGAAGAATCGGGTGATCTGCGGATCGGGGCCGCCTTGACCCCGCTGCCCGCTCGGGCTGGCGTCAGATGCTGTCTTTCCTTCGGCCTTCTCCGATCTCCAGATCACCGGATTTCCGGATTGATCACCCGATCACC
>JBBQNC010000374.1:0-2961 GCA_038329555.1 Thermoanaerobaculia bacterium | reverse complement strand
CCTCGCTCGCTCCCCTCCCTCCGCTCCGGCTCTACTGACGTGAGCGTGAGCCACCTCCTGCAGGACCTGCGCTTCGCCGAGCGAGCGCTCCGCCGCTCGCCGGGTTTCGCCGCCGTGGCCGTCGGGACGCTCGCCCTGGGGATCGGCGCGAACGCGACCATCTTCGCGATCGTCAACTCGGTGCTCCTGCGGCCGCTGCCTTATTCGCGCGCCCACGAGCTCTACCTGATCCGCGGAGCCCAGCCCGCTCTCCAGACCGAAGGCATCCCTCTCTCCTTGCCGAACTTCGAGGACATGCGCGCGAGCCGGACCTTCGCCGCGATCGCCGCCACGCGGCCACTCCCGCTCAACCTGACGGAGGGAGAGACTGCGGAGCGAATCGAGGGCGCCAGGGTGACGGACGGCCTGCCCGCGGTCCTCGGCATCGGTCCTCTTCTCGGGCGGGCCTTCACGCCGGAGGAAACGGCGCCGGGAGGTCCGGCCGTGACGATTCTCTCTCACGCCTTCTGGCAGCGCCGTTTCGGCGGCGAGCCGAGCGTGGTCGGACGGACGATCGGTCTCGACGGGAGGCGTTTTCTCGTCGTCGGCGTGCTGCCGCCCCGCCTCTCCTATCCGAACCCGGACACGGACGTCTGGATCCCGATGCAGAAGCTCAAGCCCGAAGAGGACCGCGGACGCAACTTCGTCCGCGTCGTCGGACGGCTGCGCCATGGTGTCCCCTCCTCGCAGGCCGGCGCCGAGATCGCGACGATCGGCCGGCGCCTCGAGCGCCAGTACCCCGACACGAACCGGGGCACGCGGTTCTACCTGACGTCCGTCCGCGACGAGCTCGTCGGCGGGGCGCGCAAGGCCATCTGGATTCTCCAGGGCGCCGCCGGTGTGCTTCTCGGGATCGCGTGCGTCAACGTGGCGAGTCTCCTGCTCGTCCGCGCGGCGGGCCGGCGCCACGAGCTCGCGATCCGCGCGGCGCTCGGCGCGGGCCGCCGGAGACTCGCCGGGCATTTCATGACGGAGAGTCTCCTTCTGGGCGTCTCCGGGGGGGTCCTCGGAATCGCGCTCGCGGCCGTCGCCACGGCGTTTCTGAAGCGGCTTCCGGCCGCCCTGCTCCCGCGCGCCCACGAGCTCGCGCTCGACCGCCGGGTGCTCGCCTTCGCGATCGTGGTCTCGGCGGCCACCGCGCTCGCCTTCGGGGTCGTCCCCGCGTTGCGCGGGACCGGCCGTGGCATCGGAGAGACGCTGAAGGCCGGCGGCCGGGGATCGAGCCGGAGCGGCGCCGACCAGCGCGTTCTCCGCACGCTCGTCGTGTGCGAGATCGCGCTCGCGCTCATCCTCACTTCGGGAGCGGGACTCCTGCTCCGGAGCTACCAGCTTCTCCACCGCGTAGACCCCGGGTTCGAGGCGGACGGCCTCTGGACCGCGTCCGTCAGCCTGGCCTCGTCGCGATACCCGTCACCCGAAAAGCAGGAGCGCTACTACCGGGAGGCGGTCGCTCGGCTCGCGGCGGTTCGTGGCGTCCGGAGCGCCGCCGCCGTCGCGAGGCTTCCGCTCGTCCGTTTCGGGACCTCCAGTTCCTTCACCGTGAAGGGGCGGCCCGTCGCGACCGGGAGCGAGCCGAACGCCGACTTCCTCGTCGTCGGACCGCGCTACTTCGAGACCATGAAAATCGCGATCGTCGCGGGACGGGAGTTCACCGCCCGGGACGAGGCCGCCGCGAAGGAAGTCGTTGTGGTCAACCGGGTCATGGCGCGCCAGTTCTGGGGCGACGAAAACTCGATCGGGAAGTTCCTTCAGATCGGCACCGAACTCACGCGCTGGCGCGAGGTCGTGGGCGTCGTGGGAGACGTCAAGCTCACCTCGTTGAACGAAAAGACCAACCCGACCATGTACTGCCCGCTCACGCAGAACCCCTTCGCCGGCCACCTGCGCTCCGCGTCGTTCGTGGCCCGCTTCGAGCCCGGCGCGGAAGCCGCGACGACAGCCGCGGCGCGCACCGAACTCGCACGGTTCGACCGGGAGCAGGCGGTCACGCGGTTCCAGCCGATGACGCGGGTCGTTTCCGACTCTCTCGCGCCGCGGAGGCTCAACCTGCATCTGACCATCCTCTTCGGGCTCTTCGCCGCGGCCCTCGCCGCCGTCGGCATCTACGGCGTGATGGCGCACGCCGTCGGAGAGCGGCGGCGCGAGATCGGCATCCGGATGGCGCTCGGAGCCGAGCGTTCGGACGTCCTCCGCCTCGTCCTTCTCGAAGGCGGATGGCTGGCGGCGGCCGGGATCGCCGCCGGGGTGGTCGTGTCGCTGCCGCTCACGCGCCTCCTCACGGGCCTCCTCTTCGGCGTGGGCGCGGCCGATCCGGGCGTGTATCTCGCGGTGAGCGCTCTCGTCCTCACGATCGCGGCCGTCGCTGTCTCGATCCCCGCGCGTCGCGCCGCCAGCACGAATCCGCTCCTCGCTCTGCAGGCGAATTGAGCTGGCCCCGCGCGGGCGCGCTCCGGGATCGCCGGATCGCGCCGAAGCTAGAAGCTGATCCTGGCGCCGAGCCGCGCCGACGTCGGAGGAGTCCGGAACACCGGTTTTCCGTAATTCGGGTTCACGGGGGTCGGCGACGTGTTGTCCGCTTCCTCGAATCCCCAGCGCTCGTCGAGAAGAACGGGCCGCTGTGCGTTCAAGACGTTGAAGATATCGACCAGTAGGTTTACGGTCACGGGCCCGAAAGAAACCGGATAACCGAGGTGGATGTCCGCCTCGTAATTGTCCGGAGTCCGCCCCTCGGAACCGCGGTCGTTCAGAAAGAACTCGTATCGGTTGTAGATGTCGGAGTAGCCGTAGCGCGTGAGGGGCGTGCCGGTGCGGTAGTACGCCGAAAGTCCGAGCGAAAGTTTCCATGGCGTCGCCCAGACGCCCGAGACTTTGAACTGGTGACGGCGATCATTCGAGAGGGATCCCCGATTCGTCAGCCGTCCC
>JBBQNC010000373.1:0-2962 GCA_038329555.1 Thermoanaerobaculia bacterium | reverse complement strand
GTCTCCGCGGCGGCCCGCCACGTCCGGACGGAGACCCTTCTCGTCGACAACACGGGCGGCCCGACGCTCGCGGCGCGGCTCGGTGGCGCGCCCGGCGTGCGCCACATCGACGCCGGCGGGAACGTCGGCTTCGCGGCGGGCTGCCGGCTCGGCGTGGAAGCCGCGACGTCGCGCTTCGTCGCCTTCGTCAACGACGACGCGGTCGTCGACGAGCGCGCTCTCGAGCTGCTCGTCGCCGCTCTCGCCGCGGCGCCCGCGGAGGTCTCCGCCGTCGGCGGCCGGCTCGTCGACCGCACGGGCGAGAAAAACGATTTCTCCGACGGATTCCTGACCTTCGACGGGCACGCCTTCCAGAAGGACGTGGGCCGCCCGGTCGAGGAGGTGTCCGGCGCCGCCTCCGGCGAGGAGCGCCTCTTCGCCTGCGGCGGCCTGATGGTCGTGCGGCGGGAAGAGTTCCTGGCCTCGGGAGGGTTCGACGACGACTACTTCGCGTACCTGGAGGACGTCGACTTCGGCTGGCGCCAGTGGATCTTCGGCCGGCGGATCCTCGCGGAGCCTCGCGCCTTCGCGCGCCACCGGGGCGGGGCGACGGGCGAGGCGCTGGGCGTCTTCTCGCGCGGCTTTCTCTTCGAGAAGAACGCGTTCGCTACGGCATGGAAGAACTTCGACGAGGAGCACTTTCGCGCGTTGATGCCGGCCATCCTGGGGGCCTTCCTGGGACGCATCGCGCAGATGCTCGAGAGCCGGAACCCCGGAGCGATCGAGCTCCGGCGCGACCCCTATGCGGCCGAGGCGGCCCCCGCCTCCCGGGGATGGCGCCGCGTGTTCGGCGTGGCCGACGCGCCGGCCGGCGGGCCCCCCGCGGTCTCCGTGGACGACCCCCTGACCGTCGCTCACCTTCGAGCGCTCCTGTGGATCCACCGGCACCAGGAGGCGCTCGCCGCGAAGCGCCGCGCGGTTCAGGCGCGCCGGGTCCGGAGCGACGCGGAGATTTTCCGGCGCTTCCCGCTGCGGCTCGTGCCCACGTATCCGGGGGACGAGCGATTCGACGGCGCGTATTTCCAGGAGCTCCTCGGCCGGTCGCCCGAGCTCGTGCGCTCGAGCCTCGCGGAGATCTTCCGATGACGGATCCGCTCTTCTCCGTGGTCATTCCCACCTTCGAGCGGCCGCACACCCTCTTCCAGGTGCTCGACGGGCTCGGGCGGCAGGAGTCGCCTCCCTCTTTCGAGGTGGTGGTGATCGACGACGGCTCGCGCGACGACACCGCGGAGAGACTCCGCGCTTACCGTCCCGCCTACGCCTTCCGGCCGCTGGAGCAGCCGAACGGCGGGCCCGCCTCAGCGAGGAACCGGGGTGTCGAAGAGGCGCGGGGTCGATTCATCCTCTTTCTCGGCGACGACACCGTGCCCGAAGCGAAGCTGCTCTCCGTTCACGGCGCCGCCCAGGCGGAGGCGCGCTCGCACCCGGTGGCCGTCCTCGGATACACGACCTGGCCCCGCGACCGCCGCGTGTCTCCATTTCTCCACCACATCAACGAGTACGGCCTCCAGTTCGGATACGCCCTCATCGAGGACCCGGAGTCCGTCCCGTTCAATTTCTTCTACACATCGAACATCTCTCTGCCGCGCTCCCTGCTTCTCGAAGAGGGGCTCTTCGACACGACGTTTCCGGGCGCCGCCTGGGAGGACATCGAGATCGCGTACCGGCTGATCGACCGCGGCATGAAGATCGTCTATCGCCCCGAGGCCGTCGCCCGCCACCACCACGACATCACCTTCTCCTCCTTCCGCCGCCGTCAGGAAAAAGCCGGAGAGTCGGCGGCCATCTTCTACGCCAAGCACCCGGAGCTGGGAGATTTCCTCGCGGTTCCCCAGGCGCTTCGCTTCCGCGGCGGAAACGGAATCCCGGGCCGGCTGCGCGCTTGGTGGGCGGCGCTCGGCGAGCGCTGGGAGATCCCGGGCGCCCGGAAGGCGATCGACCGCGTGCTCCGGGAAGACTACCTGCGGGGCTTGAAGCGGCGTCTTGCCGCCGGTTCCGGAGACGACGTGTCCCGCGCAGTGTCCTTTTCCGGGAGACGACTGACCTGAGGAGAGGTCATCCCCCCACGAAGGCCGTTTTCGAGGAGTCGCCAAATGTCTCGCGACGCTCCACTTACCGACGGGTGTCTTCTCGAGCCCTCTGGCCTCCGGATTGCTTCGTGATGGGTGGGAGAAACAGGGACATGAATAAAAAAACGTTTTGGATTGTGGCGCTGGTGGCGCTCTCGCTGACCGGCGCCTCCGCGGTGGCATCCGCCGCGACGCGGCACGGCGGGGGACGTGGAGGCTTTCACGGCTCCTTCCACGGAGGTTGGGGACGCGGCTTCTACCGCCCCTACTTCGGTTTCGGCTGGGGATACCCCGCGTACTACGGCGGGTACTACGGCTACTACCCGGGGTCGTACGGGTCGTACGGGTACGCCAGCGCCCGCTGGGCCGCCGTGAAGACCGACGTCGAGCCCGAAGAGGCGCGCGTCTATCTGGACGGGCAGTACATCGGCACCGCGGACGACTTCGACGGCTTCCCCGACAAGCTCTACCTGCGGCCGGGCCGCTACCGGCTCGAGTTCCGCCTGAGCGGCTACGAGCCGAAGGTTCTCGACGTGAGCGCGCGCGCCGGAATGCTCCTCCGGGTCGACGACAAGCTCCGCCGGGGGGGAGACGCGCGGGTCGGGAACGATCCGCCGAAGCTCGAGGGGGACGTGCAGCGTTTCTTCGCGAAGCGCTCCGAGCGCGACGTGGCGCGCCCCTATCTCCGCCGCGACGGGGATGAGGACCGCCGCGGGTATCGAGAGGGCGACGGCGACAACAACGACGTCGACGTCGACGGCAACCGGCGACTCGAAGACGGGAATGACCGGAACGTGGAGGACGACCGGAACGCGGATGTCGACCGCGACTCGGATCGCGACCGTAACCGGGAC
>JBBQNC010000372.1:0-2979 GCA_038329555.1 Thermoanaerobaculia bacterium | reverse complement strand
TTCGCAGCCGCCGCGCTCCGCTCGGTTTCCACCTTCTGTCGGAAGTACGCGGCCGTCTCTTTGAGACCCTCCCGCAAAGGCGTCCAATCCGGCAGGCCGAAGTCCCGCCGGATCGTTCCACCATCCAGGATGCTGCGCCGCTGCTCGCCGGGAGTCAGCGGGACGTGCTCGGCCTGCCCGGGGAAATCGAGTGCCTTCGCGATCTCGCCGAAGAGCTCGTTGACCGACGTCTCCGCCCCGGTGCCGAGGTTCCAGGTGCCGCTTCGGTCCGTCTGGATCGCCGCCGCCGCCGCCCGAACCAGGTCCCCGACGTACACGTAGTCGCGCGTCTGCTCGCCGTCGCCGCGGATCTTCGGCGTTCGGCCGTGCAGGATCGCCTCGCAGAAGATCGCGACGACGCCCGCCTCGCCGAGCCCGTTCTGCCCGGGCCCGTACACGTTCGCGTACCGGAAGACGATCGTCTGGAAGCCGTGGATCACCTGGTAGTAGTAGAGGTACTTCTCGATCGAGAGTTTCGCGCACCCGTACGGGGAGATCGGGTTGGTCGGGTGGCTCTCGGTCGCCGGCCGGCCGCCCTCCGGCTCGCCGTACAGAGCGCCGCCGGTCGACGCGAAAAGAACGCGCCGGGCGCCGGCGCGGCGGCACGCCTCGAACAGCTTCAGGGATCCGAGGATGTTCGAGTGCGCGTCGAAGACCGGGTCGGAAACGCTGTGCCGGACGTCGATCTGCGCGGCGTGATGGGAGACGGCCTCGATCTTCTCCTCCTTCATCAGCGGCTCGAGGTCGGTCTCGGAGATGTCGGCCTCGACGAAGCGCGCGCCTTCGGCGAGCTTCTCGCGGGAACCGGTCGACAGGTTGTCGACGATGACTACGCGATGGCCGTCGGCGAGATGGCGCCGCGCCATGTGAGAGCCGATGAATCCCGCTCCGCCGGTGACGAGGATGTTCATAGAATCCCTTTCTGTCGCGAGCCGCCGGATGATAGCAACATGATCTCCGCGCGAGCGTGCGGCCCGGCGTGGATGGCCGGGCGGTTGCAAGAGTCGATCCAGAGAAGCGAGGCGGCGGAGATGCGTTCCGACGAGGCGGGCGGGAGAGCATCGAAGCGCGTGCGTCCGCGCGGCGCGGCCGGGGACACGCTCGCCTCGCGGCCCGATTCGCGGCTGCGCTTGGATCCCGCGGCACTCGGTCTCGCGGAGGTCGAGCGCCCGTTCTATCGCCGCGACACCGTGACCGTGGCGAAAGGGCTCCTCGGGGCCTGGATCGCACGCCGGCACGAAGGATCCTGGTACGGCGCGCGCATCGTCGAGACGGAGGCCTATCTCGGGATCGACGACGCGGCCGCCCACACGAGCGGCGGCCGGCGCACGGCGCGCGTCGAGCCGATGTACGCCGACGGGGGAACGCTTTACGTCTTCCTCGTTTACGGGATGCACCATTGCGCAAACGTCGTCACGCGCCGCGAGGGCGTTGCGCAGGCCGTGCTGCTGCGCGCGGCGGAGGCGCCCGATCCGTCGGCCGCGCCGCGGCTCCTCTCCGGGCCGGGGAAGCTCTGCGACGCGCTGGGGATCACGGTGGCGGACACCGGCCGGGATCTCGTCGGCGGCGGCTCCATCCGGATCTTCCGGCGCGCGCGGTCCCGGCGCCCCCGGATCGAAACTTCGCCCCGGATCGGAGTGGACTACGCCGGCGAGGCGGCGGCCTGGCCGTTGCGGTTCGTCGACGCGAATTCTCCGGCGGTCTCGGGCCGGCGAGGCTGAGCAGCCGTCGGGCGGGTCACGGTGCGTGCCGAGGCCGCGCCGGCTCCCGTCAGTGCGAGAGGGGGGGAGGACCAATCGGCGGGGAAGAGGTCGACACCACCGCGTTCTTTCCGCCGCGCTTGGCCTTGTAGAGCGCCGAGTCGGCGCGCTCGATGAGCTCCTTCTTGTTCCGGGCGTCGTTCGGGAAGGTCGCCACTCCGATCGAAACGGTCACGCGGACGACGTCGTTGCTGTCGGGCGGCCGGAACAGCCTCTCGTCGATCCGGCTGCGGACCCGACCCGCGACCTCCGCCGCTTCGTCGGCAGGGGTCTCCGGGAGGATCACGCCGAACTCCTCGCCGCCGTATCGGGCGACGAGGTCCATGTCGCCGCGCACCTCGCTGCGGATCTCCGCGACGATCCGCTGAAGGATCGCATCGCCCACGGGGTGGCCGTACGTGTCGTTGACCGCCTTGAAGTCGTCGATGTCGAGAAGGAGCACCGAGAGGGGACGCGCGCGGCGCTCGGCTCGCCCGATCTCCTTCTGCAGGGACTCCTGGAAGTAGCGGTGGTTGTAGGCGCCCGTCAGGCCGTCGCGGATGCTCTGTTCCCGCGCGTCGGTGTACGACCGGGCGATCTCGATCGCCGTGACGGCCTGGTTCGCGAAGATCTCCAGCGCGCGGATCGTGTCGAGAGTCGGCGACTGGCCGTCCCGCGGGTTGTCGACGCGCAGGCAACCGACGAGCCTCTCCCCGGAGACGAACGGGATCCAGAGGGTCTCGTGGGGTCTCCAGGCGTTCGGGCCGGCGCCGCGACGGGTCGGGCGTGTTACGAGCGTGTCGAACGAGTCGGCGTCCTCCCGGGCGGCGCGGTGTCGCAGATGGTAGGACTTCGAGACCCGGTTCTCTTCCGTCCAGTTCCGCGTGATCTGTCCCGCGGGAATCTCTCGGCCCTTCATCTCGTCCCAGCGCCGGTCGAGGCCGAACTGCGCTCGGTGCACGAAGGCGTTGCGGTCCGGCTCGTAGACGGACAGAAGCACGGCGTTGAATCCCAGGCTCCGCCCGGCGGCCGTGACGATCGTCTGGAGGAGGTTGTCGAGGTTCAGGTGCTTCTTGAGCTCGTTCGAGATCTCCAGGATCTGGTTCAGGGTCTCCGCCCGCTCCCGGTTGCGCTCGGACAGGTCCTGGAGCTGGGCGCGGATCGCCCGGTCCTGAAGCACGAGCGCGATCTGCTCGGCAAG
>JBBQNC010000371.1:0-2995 GCA_038329555.1 Thermoanaerobaculia bacterium | reverse complement strand
TTCGGCCTCCCCTTCGGCGACCAGGGCCTGTTCTGCCGCCGCGACACCTACGACCGCGCCGGCGGCTTCCGCGACCTCCCGATCTGCGACGACCTCGACTTCGTGCGCCGCCTTTCCCGCGTCGTCCGGATCCGCATCCTCCCGGAGCGCACGGTCACCTCGCCCCGCCGGTACCGCGAGCGCGGCGCCGCGGCGCAGGTGCTGCGCAGCTGGCGCGTGCAGCTCGGCTGGTTCGCCGGCGTCTCGCCGGAGAGGCTCGAGCGCTGGTACAACGGGAGGTGACCGCGAACCCGATCTCGCTACTTACTATCCCCGCCGAGAATCAGGGGAAGACCCGACTTCGCGTTGCCGATCATCACGATCTTCGTGTTCTGCGAGTGCGCCAGCTTCTCCGTGGCCTCGATTCCCTTCCATTCGAGGAGCTGCGGGCTGATCCCCGAGGCGACGATCTTCTGAAAATCCGCGACGCCCTGCGCCTCGATCCGCTTGCGCTCCGCCTCCTGAAGCTCCTTCTGCAGAACGAACTTCATCTGCTCGGACTCTTGCTCGCGGCGGAGCTTCTCCTGGATGGCGTTCGCGACGACGGCGGGTAGCCCGATCTTCCGGAGAAGAACGGCGTCGGCGATGATTCCGCGGGACCTGGACATGTTGTTGAAGAGCGAGAAGATCTCGATCGCGATCTTCTCGCGCTGCGCGGAGTAGAGCGCCTTGGCCTCGTACGACTCGGTCACCTCCCGGATGGCGGCGCGGATCTGAGGCTCGACCACGACGTGCGGGTAGTCGGTGCCGACGGTCTTGTAGATCTCCGCCGCGTGCGCCGGGTCCAGCCGGTAGAGGAGCGACGCCTCGAGATCCATGATCAGGCCCTCCTGCGAGGGCACGTCCGCCGTCTCCTTGAGCTCCTGGGTCTGCGTGGAAAGACGGATCACGCGCGTGAAGGGAAACACGAAGTGGACGCCGGGCTGCAGCACGTCCTTCGAGACGTTGCCGAAGAAATCCTTCACGCCGACGTGCCCGGCGGGGATGACCTTGATCGGGTTTCCGATCGCGAACAGGAGCAGGACGGCGGCGACGATGATGGCGATGCGCACTCCGCGCGTTCCTCCGGGCATCGACGGGGTGTTGACCTCGAACAGTCTCGGGGACATGGGACCTCCTTGAAGAAGAAGTGGTGAGTCGTCAGTTGTCAGTTGTCGGTTTTCGGTTTTCGGTTTTCGGTTTTCGGGATCAGTCTAAGAGACTGGCGGAGTCGCGGAGTCGCGGAGTCGCGGAGTTACGGAAACGGAAGGAGCCCGCCGAGGCGAGGAGAGCGGCACGACCGGGGGACCTGGGAGCGGGAGGTTAGGAAGATCGAGGCGTGCGGTCAGACCATCTTCAGCAGGTGCCCCATCTTGTTCTTCTTCGCCTCGAGGTACCGGCGCGACCGGTCGGTCGGGCCGATCTCGAGCGGTACGCGCTCGACGATCTCGAGGCCGAACCCCCCGATCGCCACGTACTTCGACGGGTTGTTGGTCATGAGGCGGATTTTCCGGACCCCGAGGTCGCGGAGGATCTGCGAACCGACTCCGTAGTTGCGGATGTCCGGGGGAAATCCCAGCTTCTCGTTGGCGGACACGGTGTCGTGCCCCTCGTCCTGCAGCTCGTAGGCCTTGAGCTTGTTCAAGAGCCCGATGCCGCGGCCCTCCTGGAGCAGGTAGAGAAAGACCCCCTTGCCTTCCTCGACGATCTTTTCCATCGCGAGGGAGAGCTGCGCGCCGCAGTCGCAGCGCGACGACCCGAAGACGTCTCCCGTCAGGCACTGGGAGTGGACGCGGACGAGCACCGGCTCCTTTTCGTCGATCTCGCCGTGCACGAGCGCGATGTGCTCCTCGTGGGTGACGTCACTCCGGTAGGCGATCAGGCGAAATTCGCCGAAGGACGTCGGGAGGTGCGGCGCGGCGATCCGCTGGACGAGCCGCTCGTTGCTCATGCGGTGCGAGATGAGCGAAGCCACCGTCACCATGCGGATCCCGTGGCGCTCACAGAACACGGCGAGATCGGGCACCCGAGCCATCGTTCCGTCCTCGTTCATCACCTCGCAGATGACGGCCGAAGGGTCGAGACCGGCGATGCGGGCCAGGTCGACGGACGCTTCCGTCTGCCCCGCGCGCTTCAGGACGCCGCCGACCTGGGCCCGGAGCGGGAACATGTGGCCCGGCCGCGCGAGATCGGAAGGCTTCGTCCGGGGGTCGATGGCCGTCAGGACCGTGGCCGCGCGATCCGCCGCCGAGATCCCCGTCGTGGTGCGGCCCCGCGCCTCGATCGAGACGGTGAACGCGGTGCCGAAGTTGGACGTGTTCTCCTCGACCATGGGAGGAAGGCCGAGGACGTTGCAGCGCTCGTCCGTCAGCGCAAGACAGATCAGTCCCCGCCCCTCCCGCGCCATGAAGTTGATCGCCTGCGGGGAGACCCTCTCGGCGGCAATGACGAGATCGCCCTCGTTCTCGCGGTCCTCGTCGTCGACCACCACGATGAACCTGCCCGCCTGCAGGTCGGCGACGGCCTCGGCGATCGTGGAGAACGGATTCCGAACGTCATCAGCCATAGCCGCTCATTTTCTCACGAGAAATGAGGCCGCGTACCGCCAGCCGCCCGGATCCCTCCCCGCTCAGGTTCCTTTATCAACAAGGCCGAAATGCACGACTGACCCCCAGGAGATTCGCGACTGACCCCCAGGAGATTCGGTGATCGGGTGATCAATCGGACAATCGGGCGATCTGGGAATCGGGTTGAAGGCGGGCGCCCCTCACCCTGGCCCTCTCCCGCCGGGAGAGGGGGAAATTCCTTCCGCTGATCTCGAGCATCCGCTCGCAGCGGGAGGAGTCTCCCGACCGAAGGGAGGGAGGAGCCTCCCGCTGCGGGAGCCGAAGCGCGAGCGGTCGAGCCTACACAGGGCGAGCCGCTCGCCGGTGACTTCGCCCCAGGGCGAAGGCACGTCCCGTAGCGCGCGAAGGCG
>JBBQNC010000370.1:0-3003 GCA_038329555.1 Thermoanaerobaculia bacterium | reverse complement strand
GCTTCGTGAACGAGACGTCGTCCATCACGACCGGGATGCCTTCGGCGACGAACCGATGGCCCTCGTCGGGCTCGTTCTCCTCGACGGAGATCCGGTAGCCGTTGCCGCCGCACCCGAGGACCTGCCGGACCGAGAGGACCGAGCAGGTGAAGTCCGCCTCGGTGCGCAGCTTCCGCGCGGCATCGCGCGTGATCGTCAGGGGCGGCTCCGGCATAGGATGACGATTGTATGGCGACCGCCTCCCGCCGGCCGCGCCCGCCCGTCGCCCTGACCATCGCCGCCTCGGACTCGGGCGGAGGCGCCGGCCTCCAGGCCGATCTGGCGACGTTCGCGGCGCACGGCGTCTACGGAATCTCCGTGCTCACGGCCGGGACGGCGCAGAATACGCGGGGAATTTCGGCCGTGGAGCCCTTCTCTCCGGGATTCATCGGGCGACAGATGGACGCGGTGTTCCCCGATTTTCGCCCCTCGGCCGTGAAGATCGGGGCGCTCTTGGACGCGCCCCGCCTGCGGGCGGTCGTGGCCGGCCTCGAGCGCCACGCGCCGCGTAACGTGGTGCTCGATCCCGTGCTCGCCGCGAAGGACGGGTCTCCCCTCTTCGATCCGTCTTCGCTGCCGCTCCTGCGCCGGAGGCTTCTCCCGCTCTGCGACCTCGTGACGCCGAACCTTCCGGAGGCCGAGGCGCTCGCCGGGATTCCGATCCGTAATGAGAGCGACCGCCGGCTCGCCGCAGGGATCCTCGCCGACGCGGGGCCCCACGCGGTCCTCATCAAGGGCGGACACGGTCGCGGCGCGGTGGTCAGGGACCTGCTCTTCGACGGGCGGCGTTTTGTCGATTTCGAGCATCCCCGCCTCGCGAGCCGGGCGCGGCACGGAACGGGCTGCACCCTTTCCGCCGCGATCGCCGCCAACCTCGCGCTCGGAAAGGGTCTCGAGTCCTCGGTGCGGGAGGCGATCGACTACGTGGAGCGCGCGATCGAAGCGGGCGTCTTTCCCGGAAGGGGCTGGGGAGTTCCGAACCGAATCGCCGCGGCCTCCGGCGGCCGTCTCACTCCCAGTACGGAAAGGCGTACCCGAGCGCGCCGTACGCCGTCTCGGAAACGGCGGTGACGTCCGGGTCGAGGTTCCGGTCCATGTCCTTCAACTGCCCGACGACCCGGTGCCGCGCTCCCCGGATGAAGATCCTGGCGAGCCGGATTTCCTCTGCCGACTTCTCCGCGCCCTTCGCCTCGATCGACGACGTCGCGCGCGACAGGACCGCGACGGACGCGTACAGGTCGATCCCGACGTTGGCAAGCCGCTCGTGATGGTATTCCTTCGTCAGGACGCCCTTGCCGTACTTGCGGAGGATCGTTTCGACGGCCCCCCCGCACGCCATGGCGTATTTCGCGACCGCCTCTCCCTCCGCCGCCAGGGCCGGCGCCACGCGGCTGATGCGGCCGGCCGGCAAGGTCCGCCGGACCCGCCGGACCGCGTAGTCGGAGAGGATCCCGAAGGACGAAAGCGGCGCTTTGAGCGCGCGCCCGAACTCCTGGAGGCCTTCGCCGATCTCCTTCATTCCGGATAATGCGACTAAGACCCGCAGGATCTCGTTCGTCCCTTCGAAGATCATGTTGACGCGGGAGTCCCGCAGGGCGCGCTCGTACGGATACTCCTCCATGAAGCCGTTGCCGCCCGCGATCTGCAGCGCGTCATTGATCGTCTGCCAGACGCTCTCGGTGCCGAAGATCTTGCAGCACGCGCCTTCGACCGAGTAATCCGCGAGGCCGCGGTCCACGAGACCCGCCGTCAGGTACACCATCGACTCGAGCGCATACGTGTTCACGACCATCCGCGCAAACTTCGCACGGATGATCTCGAAATCCGCGATGCGGGTCTGGAACTGGCGGCGCGACGTCGCCTGCCGCGCGGCCAGCTCGATCATCCGTTTGGAGCCGCCGACGCAGCCGGCACCGAGCGACGTGCGGCCGGTGTTCAGGATCTCGACGGCGATGCGGAAGCCGTGTCCCCTCTCCCCGAGGACGTGGGAAGCTGGCACGCGCACGTTCTTGAGCTCGAGCGGGACCGTGGAGGAGCCTTTCAACCCGAGCTTCTTCTCCTCGGGCCCGGGCTCGACCCCGCCGAGGTCCTTCGTGACGACGAACGCCGTGATGCGGCGGTGCTCGTCCTTCGCGTCCAGCTTCACGTCCTTCGCGAACACGGTGAAGAATTCCGCGAAGCCGCCGTTGGAGATCCAGTGCTTGCTGCCGTTCAACACGAACGTGTCCGTGCCCGCGTCGTACTCGGCGGTCGTCCGTATCGAGGCCGCGTCGGAGCCCGCCTCCGGCTCGGTCAGCGCGAAGGCGGCGATCATCTCACCCGCGGCGAGCTTCGGCAGCCAGCGTTTCTTCTGTTCCTCGGTTCCGAAGAGAATGAGCCCCTTCAGGCCGATCGACTGGTGCCCGCCGATCAAAATGCCGAGCGAGGCGTCCGTCCGGCCGATCTCCTCCGTCACCCGGCAATAGGCGCTCGAGGAGAAGCCGTACCCGCCGTAGGCCTCGGGGATGATCATTCCGAAGGCGCCCAGATCCGCGAGACCGCGGACGACCTTCGCGTCGATCCCGTGCTCCCGGTCGAAGCGCGCGGGGTCGACGTGGTCCTTCGCAAAATCACGGAACGAACCGAGGAACGCGGAGACCGTCTCCTTCTCTTCCGCCGGGATCTGCGGGTACGGGAAGACGAGGTCCTCCGGGACGTGCCCGGAGAGCAGCGTCTTGACGGGCGAGGTCAAGACCGGGTCCGCGGGAACCGGTGCGGGATGGCTCACGCCGCGGCTCCCGCGGCCTTCTCGGGGTAGAAGCGGCCGTGGGTCCGGGCGAGCTCGTCCAGGTACCTCGCGGGGGTGAATCGGGATCCGTGGCGGGCGGCGAGCTCGCGGAGCATCTCGGCGATTCTCCCGACCCCGATCTCGTCGGCGTATCGCAGCAGACCGCCCCGAAACGGCGGGAACCCGGTGCCGAAGAT
>JBBQNC010000369.1:0-3045 GCA_038329555.1 Thermoanaerobaculia bacterium | reverse complement strand
CTAGCGGTTGACCTCGAGCGGCGGCTCCTCCAGGCACTCGAAGGGATCCTTCTGGCCGCGCATCGCTCCGATCTCCCAGAAGGTCTTGTCTCCCTCCCACTCACGGGCGGGCTGAAAGAGCAGGGCGTGGGCGTGGCAGTTGTTCGGCCGCTCGAAGAAGACCACGCAGACCCCCGGCATCCGCGCGCCCACGCGGACCCGCGTCGCATCCGGGTACCGCCTGCGGATGACCTCGACGGGATCGAGCAGCCATGCGTCGATGCTCCTCTGGCGCTCGCGCAGCTTCTCGACGTCGGTCCCGAAACTCGTCTGATGGACGAGGCCCCAGTAGGCGAGCTCCGTGTTCGAGCGGTCGGCGCTGAAAGGCTCCTCGGGAGTGTCCGACGCGATGCGGAACCGGTTCTCCCCGAAGACGAATCCCGTCCGGAGGGTGAAGCTCCGATATCGGGTCGGCAGCTCGCGGTTGACGAACGTGTCGACGGCGAGCCGGCGCTCGATTCCGTTCGGATCGATCGACACGCTCACGGATGCCCTCGGCAGCGAGACGGAAAAGGTGGGCTCGAGCGTCCCCTTCACCAGGCGGTAGGCGTAAGTCTCGTTCAGCCCGGAGTCCCCCGCGTGGAGCATCTGGAACACGACCTGCGGCCGGTCGTCGAAGCGGAAACGGATGCTGTGGAACCGCAGGAGCTGGTCGCAGGTCGAGAGGTCGTCGCTCTGGCCGCACCGCAGGGGCACGTGAGCGATCCAGAGCGGGTTCCATTCGTCGCCGTTCCTCTTCATGATCACCAGGAGAGGGCTCTCGAACGGCAGCCGGTAGCGGGAGACGAACCCGACCGCGGGCGCGCCCTCGGGGAGCTTCTGCACGGTCCCGATCGCGTCGACGAGGACTTCCGAGACGCCGTCCCGATCCAGATCGACCTCCTCGACCCGCAATAGCCGCGAGAAGGAGACGTCCCGGCTCGGAAACCTCGTGACCCGATCTCGCGGCAGGACTCCCTTGCGCGTGTTCTCGATCCGCGGCGGCGGAACGGGAGTCGGGACCGGGGTCGGCATCGCCGTGGGAGAGCGGCGCGGCGCGGGCGCCGGGGCGGCGGCGGCGGCCGCTCCGGCGCACGCCAGAAGGAGAAAGGCGCCGGCGGCCAGCCGTGAGGCCCGGCGCGGCGGAATTGTGCAAGCGCGCGTCATGAGGTCTTCTTTCGTTGGAGAATCCACATACATTCTGCGGCTTTGGGGGGCGATCTTCAATCGGAATCCCCGCGGCTCCGGTAGGATCCCGCTGCTTGCGCGTCTTCGACGTCCACATCCACGTCCAGCCCTGGCGGCAGATGAGCCCCGGGCCCCGGGCGCTCATGACGCGCGGTCGGCCGGACGTCGAGCGCGTCAATCGGGCCCTGGACGAGCCGGACGAGCTCCTGCGCATTCTGGACGAGCAGGGAATCGAGCGCGCCGCGCTCGTCAACTACGCCGCCCCCGACGTCATCGGTTTCACCGGGGCGGTCAACGAGTGGGTCTCCGGGTACGTCCGGGGGCACGAGGACCGGCTCGTCGCCGTCGGGTCGGTCGACCCGCGCGAGCATCCCGACAGCGGCGCGCGCGCGGCGCAGCTCTTCGACGAGCTCGGCATCCGCATGCTCAAGGTGCATCCGCCGCACCAGCGCCTCGCGGCGAACGGCTACCGCCACGGGGACGAGGCGCTCGGCCGCATCTACGCGACCGCCGAACGCTACGGACGGCCCGTCATGATCCACACGGGAACGTCGGTGTTCCCGGGAGCGCGGAACGTCTTCGCCGATCCGATGCCGGCCGACGACGTGGCGGTCGATTTTCCGAAGCTGACGCTGATCCTCGCGCACGCTGGCCGGCCCCTCTACATGCCCGCGGCCGTCTTTCTCGCCCGGCGCCACGCGAACGTCCACCTGGACCTGTCCGGGATCCCGCCGAAGAAGCTGCTCGAGTACCTTCCGCGCCTGGAAGAGATCGCCGACAAGTGCCTCTGGGGCACGGACTGGCCGAGCCCCGGAGTCCTGTCGATGAAGAAGAACGTCGAGGAGTTTCTCGCTCTGCCGATCTCCGAGGACGCGAAGCGCCGGATCCTCTGGGACAACGCCGCGCGCATCCTCCCCTGACCCGGCCGGCGCGTTCGACGGCCTCTCTATAATCGCCGCCCATGGCGGACTCGATCCTCGTCGTCGGTGGCGGGACCATGGGGCGCGGCATCGCCGGCGTCTGCGCGCTGGCCGGGTTCCCGACGCGCGTGTTCGAAGCGAACCCGGATGCCCGGAAGCGGGTGCTCCCGGCGATCGAGGCCTCGTGGAAGCGCGCCGTTGGAGGCGGCAAGCTCGACGGGGAGAAGGCCGCCGCGGCACTCGAACTTCTGGCGACGATCGACGCACTCGAGGAGGCCGCCGCCCCGTCGATCGCCATCGAAGCGATTCCCGAGTCGCTGGCTCTCAAGATCGATGTTTTCCGCGCGCTCGACCGGGCCTGCGGCGAGGCGCGGATCCTCGGTTCGAACACGTCTTCGCTGTCGATCGGCGCGATCGCGCGCGCCACGGCGAACCCCGCCCGCGTCGTCGGAATCCACTTCTTCAACCCCGTGGCCGTCATGCCGCTGGTCGAGATCGTCCACGCGCCCGAGACGTCGGCGGCGACGGTCGCGGCGGCGGAGGCCTTCGCGGCGGCTCTCGGGAAGCAGACCGTCCGCGTGCGCGACGTCCCGGGATTCGCCACGTCGCGGCTGGGAGTCGCTCTCGGGCTCGAGGCGATGCGGATGGTCGAAGAGGGGGTGGCCAGCGCCTCGGACATCGACCGGGCGATGGAGCTCGGTTACGGGCACCGGATGGGTCCCTTGAAGACGAGCGACCTCGTCGGGCTCGACGTGAGGCTTTCGATCGCCGAGGCGCTCGCGTCGGCGCTCGACCCGGCCCGCTTCGAGCCGCCCCGCCTCCTGCGCCGGCTCGTGGCGGAAAACCGCACGGGCAAGAAGGCGGGACGCGGCTTCTACCGCTGGGAAGGGGACGTCGCCGTCGCGGACGATGGGGACGG
>JBBQNC010000368.1:0-3056 GCA_038329555.1 Thermoanaerobaculia bacterium | reverse complement strand
AGGCCGTCTTCCATCTCCACTTCCACGTTCTCGGAGGGCGGCAGATGCGCTGGCCGCCCGGATGAAAAAGGAGGACCTCATGGATTCGAGAAAAGTCGCCGATTGCCGCCGGTTTCCGAGCGAGAAGGGGTGCACGGTCACGATCGCGGGGCCGGAAGACGAAGTCGTCGAGGTCGCCGTTCAGCACGCCGTCGCGAGCCACGGCCACCGGGACACGCCGGAGCTCCGCCAGCAGCTGCGCGGGATGCTCGAGGACGAGAAGACGGCCCCCCGAGCCTGACCGGCGCGGCGCCGGACCGCCACTTCGCCGGCCGGATGTCCTACTGGGGGATGCGGGTCGACGGGGCGGCGCTGACGGGAGCGGCCGAGAGCGGGCGCGGCGGCGTGGGAAGGGGAATCGGGGTGCGCCCCTCGCCGATCGGAAGCGCGAGCGTGTAGATGGAGATCCGCGCCTTCTGGCGGATCTCCCGCATCCATCGCTCAGCCTCCTCGTTGAACACGCGCTGCTGCGAGCGCCGGCGCATCTCCTCGGCGACCGATTCGAAGGGCTCGGCCGGAGCGCCGGCGGCGCGCCGCTCCGCGGTGTAGCGGGTGTCGTACTCCTCGCGCGCTCGCTCCTCGTCCGCGAGGGCGATGGGACGAAAACGCTCCTGAAGGTAGTTCTGCACCACGAGCTGCCGCGCGAGGGACGCGCGAACGTCCTCGATCGTCATGCCGGCGGCCCTGAACTCCGCCTCCGGGTCGCGGCCCTCGCTCTGAAGCCGCTCGCGCAGCTTCTTCATCGCGGCATCGAGCTCCGCCGCGTCCGGCACCGCGGGCCCGAATCGAAGCGCCTCCCGATACTGGAGCCGCTGATCGATGAGGGCGTCCAGCACCCGCCCCCGATGCGCCGCCGCGTCCTCGCCGGGTTCCGGGGCGATCGCGGAAACGGCCATCGCCTTGCGCACGTCGCTCTCGGGGATCGCCACGTCGGCGAGCGTCGCAGCGATCCGATCGACGACATTCCCGGAAGCGCCGCCCGCCGCGAAGAACACGGCCGCCAGAGCAATGGCCCGTCCGAGAGTGCGCATGCTGCGATCATAACGGCTCGAGACCGCATGGTATTTTCCCCGCGTGGGGGGCCAGCCGCGTCGAGGGAGCCTCTGGATCGTGGGCACCCCGATCGGCAACCTCGAGGACCTCTCTCCGCGCGCTCTGGCGACGCTCTCCCGGGCGGACGCGATCTTCTGCGAGGACACGCGGGTGACGGCCAAGATCGCCGCGCGGTTCGGGGTCCGCGCCCCGCGGATCTCGTGCCCTGCCCCGCGCGAGAGCGCCCGAGCGCCCGAGCTTCTTCGGAGGCTCCAGGCGGGCGAGACCGTCGCGCTCGTCTCGGACGCCGGAATGCCCGCCGTTTCGGATCCGGGACAGGGGCTGGTCGCCGCGGCCGCTGCGGCCGGATTCCCGGTCTACGTCGTCCCCGGGCCGTCCGCCGTCTCGGCGGCGCTCGCGGTCTCGGGCCTGAAGACGGTGCCGCACACCTTCCTCGGGTTCCTCCCGTCCCGCTCGGGGGAACGGCGGCGCGCCCTCGAGGCGCGCCGGTCCTCCTCCGACACCCTCGTGTGGTTCGAGTCTCCGCACAGGATCGCCGCGTCGCTCGAGGACGCGGCCGCCGTCCTCGGGCCGCGCCGCGCGTGCGTCGCGCGCGAGCTCACCAAGATCCACGAGGAAGTCGTGCGCGGCACTCTGACCGAGATCGCCGCCGCATTCCAGGCTCGCGGCGCGGGACGCGGAGAGATCACGGTCGTCGTAGAAGGAGCCTCCGGGGCGCCGGCGGACGCGGCCGAAGAAGATCTCGATGCCGCGATTCTCGACGCGCTCGCCGCGGGGAAGGACAAGCGCTCGATCGCCCGGGAGCTAGCGCGATCCGGCCGGCCGGCGCGCGAGGTCTACGCCCGGGCGGTGGAGCTGGCCCGAAGCAGGGAACCGGAGTGACGGGAACGGGCCGGGAATCGGGAGCCGAGCGACCAGCGGGAGCGAGACGGCCGCGGTACTCCGCGGTCAACTGGATCGGGCATCGAAGGTCTTTCAACGCTGAACGCTCAACGCATGAACCGAAAACTGATGACCGATGTCCCTATCCCTCTCTACTCTTCGCCGTCGCCTCGTTCATGTCGACGGCCGCGGAATCCAGGACCGCGAGCTCCTCGCTGTCCATGCTCTCCGCGTCGCTCTGGGGAACGATCCGCTCGGACGCGTCGGGCGCCTCTTCCCCGGAGAAGAGACGCTGCTGGCGCGCGAGCTCGGCGGCGAGCGGCGCATAGATCTCCCGGCGTCCCCGATCGTCGGGGTAGTCCCAGAGCCCGTTCAAGCAGTGGCGGTCATCCTCCCAGCCGGGGTGGTTCAGGATCGGATAGAGGCAGATGCCTCCGACCGGCGCCCCGAGGCGGATGGCCGCCCGCACTTCCCGGCCGATGTAGTGCAGCCACTCCGGGCGCGCGTCCCCTTCGATTCCCGTCTCAGCCATGAACAGCGGGCGCTGATACCGCAGCCACACCTCGCGCATCATGTAGCGAAGAGGCAGGTGCTGGGGATGGGAGGGAACCAGCACGGGCCCGTTGTGGATCCACTGGTTCTGGATGTAATAGTTCATTCCGAGGATGTCGAGAGCGTCCTCGCTGCCCCCGAGCTCCGGACGGTGGCGGCCGGCGATCATGTCCCAGGCCTGGAACTGCGACTGGCGATAGTTCTCCGCCACCAGCCGGTCCTGCGGGCGAGTCGGATCCGCGATGATGTCGATGATCGGCTCGGGAGAGACGAAGCGCGCTCGCGGGACCACGGCGCGGACCTCCGCGGTGGCCGCGAGGACGGCGCGGACGAGCTGCCCCTTCAACTCGTCGCCGCGCTGCCGGGCGAACGGGTTGAAGAAGGCGGCATCTCCTCCCGCGTAAGAGAGAAAGGAGATCTCGTTGACCGGCGCGACGAACAGCGTCTGGTCCGTCTCTCCCGCCGCCACCTGCGCGAAGGCGCGCGCGAACTTGCGAAACCTCTCGACGAAGCCGGCCGAAAAGACGTCG
>JBBQNC010000367.1:0-3070 GCA_038329555.1 Thermoanaerobaculia bacterium | reverse complement strand
GATTTTCTCGATCCGGCGGCGGCACGCTGGTGGGGAGGACGATCTCCTCCGCACGGGGCGGGAACAGGTGGCCGCCGGCTACATCCTGTTCGGCCCGGCGGTGCTCCTCGTCTATACCCTCGGCCGGACGGTGAATCTCTTCACCCTGGAGCCGTCGATCGGCGAATTCCTGCTGACGCAGCGCGCGGTTCGGATGCCGGCTCGCGGGCGCGGGTACGCCGCCAACGAGGGCCGGTCGAACGGCTGGTCTCCGAACGTCCGGGCGTTCGTCGAGTACCTCCGCGAGCAGGACCCGGAGAGCGGGCGCCCCTACTCGACGCGCTACTCGGGATCGCTCGTCGCCGACTTTCACCGGATCCTGCTCGAAGGGGGCATCTACCTCTACCCGCCGGACCGCTCGCCCGGCGGCAAGGCGCAGGGGAAGCTGCGCGTGCTCTACGAGTGCCACCCTCTCGCGTTCATCGCCGAGAAGGCCGGAGGAAGCGCGACCACGGGCTCGGACGCCATCCTCGACGTCGTCCCCGACTCGCTCCACGCCCGGACCCCGTTCGCGATCGGCAGCGCCGCCGAGGTGGCGCTCTACGAGAGGTTCTGGCGCGGGGACGGGCCTCCGAAGGGCTGAATCCGCTCGGGACCGCCCGTTCGTAACGCGTACGTGCGAATGAGTCCGGGGTCGAGCGGACGGCGGTGGGCTGCGGTCATCCTGCTGACCGCGGGGTCCGCATCCGCGCACGAGCTCGGCACGATCCGCACGAACGTCACCTTCACGAAGGGCGGCGAGTATCAGGCCGAGGTCCTGATCGACCGCGAGCACGTCCCCCCGGGCTTCGGGTCGACCGCGAGGCCTCCGGCCCGCCGGGCCCCCATCGAGGGTCTCCTCCCGGATCTCGACCCTCGCACCCGCGGGATCCTGACGGAGGTCGCGGACGCGTCGCAGCCGATCTTCGACGGAAGGGAGGTCGATCCGGATCGGGTCGAATGGGTCGATCCCGGTCCGGCGGCGGCGGAGCTCGTCCTTCGCCTGTCGGGCAGGATCCCGGGAGGCGCCCGCACGTTCGCCTGGAAGAGCCGGGCGCGCCTCGGCTCGTATCTCCTGACCCTCCGCACCGAGGGCGAGGCGACGCCGCAGCGGATCTGGCTCGAAGGCGGCGAGACGAGCGCCCCCGTGCCTCTGAAGGCCGTCGTCGTCCCGCCGACCCGCATGAAGGTGGTGCGTCAATATCTGAAGCTCGGGTACACGCACATCCTTCCCCGGGGCGTGGACCACATCCTGTTCGTCCTCGGGATCTTTCTTCTCTCCCGGCGGCTGAAACCGATTCTCCTTCAGGTCACGGCCTTCACGATCGCGCACACGATCACCCTCGCGCTCACCATCTACGGGGTCGTCTCCCTGCGGCCGGCGATCGTCGAGCCGCTCATCGCGCTGTCCATCGTGTACGTGGCCGTCGAGAACATCCTGACGACCCGGCTCAGCCCGTGGCGGGTCGCGCTCGTCTTCGCGTTCGGGCTCGTCCACGGCATGGGGTTCGCAGGGGTGCTGTCGGAGCTCGGTCTCCCGCGCGCGCAGTTTCTGCCCGCGCTGCTCTCCTTCAACGTCGGGGTGGAGCTCGGTCAGCTCACCGTGATCCTCGCGGCCCTCGCCGTCCTCGGACCGTTCCGCAACGCGCCGTGGTACCGGCGGAGGATCGTGGTTCCGGCCTCGGTCGCGATTGCGGCGGTCGGCCTCCTGTGGGCGCTCGAACGGACCTTTGGACGTCTTCCGGGACTCTAGCGCCCCGCTTTCGGCCCGATGGCGTACAGGAATCCGTCGGCCACAGGAACCAGGATCTCTGCGACCCCGTCTTCGTCGATGTCCGCGGCGATCGGATCGCCGACCGGCGCCCCGAGGTCGATGCTCCAGACCGGCCCGCCCGTGGCGGCATCGAACGCATAGAGCCAGCCGTCGCTGCCACCCACGACGATGTCGGCGCGACCGTCGCCGTTGGCGTCGAAACCGAGGACGCTGCTCAAGGCGTTCCGGTGGTCTTTGGAATCCGACCCCGCCCCGAGGCTCCGCCGCCAGAGGAGAACGCCGTTTCGATTTCGACGGGATTCGAGCACGCCGGTCTGACCCCCCACTCCGATCGCGCGGTCGTATCCCTCTCGTCCGATCGGAACAGCCGTGGCCATCGAATATCGCTGGTCGTCGATATTGGTCTGTTCCGCGTCCCAAACGCGGGAAACGACGCCCGACCGGCCGCCGGGTGTCATGCGAAAGGAGAAGAGGGACAGATGGGCGTTGTCCTGGGCGTCGAGGATCTCCTGGTTCCCGTTCGACCCGGGGCCCATGAGCATCGGAGCTCCGTTGTAGTCGACGGCCCCCAGATTCCGGTAATCCGGCATCAGACCGGGCTGAGCGAGCACGCTGCCGTCCCGTCCACTGAGGACGCTGGCTTTCAGATTATTGAAATTGAAGACGATGTCGTCGCGGCCGTCGCCGTCGAGATCACGCACCGCAAGCGCGCCGTCCCAGAAACTTCCGATCGAGGAGCACCAAAGGAGCCGGCCTCCGGTCCCATCCAGAGCGCAGGTCCTGCTACGCGCCGAGCTGCCTGCTCCGACGGAGACGACGAGATCCTCCGATCCGCTTTCGCGAAAATGTCCCGCATTGACGCCGACCGGCAGCCGCGCGTCGGCTGGGAACAGGTGTACCCAGACCGGATGCCCCGTTGCGTCGCACAGAGAGAGCATCGGCCTTCCCGATCGATATCCGCGAATCGCGATGCGGTCGGTTCCACCGGCGTTCGCAACGAGGAGAAGCTCCTGGGCGACGCCGTTGTCCTCGAGGACTTGCGCCGACGGCGGCGACGCCGGGGTGGCGTGCAGGACCCCGGTGAGCCGAAGGACGCGGTTACGGGAATCGAGCACGATGACGTCGTTTTCCCGTGGCGACCGAAGCCGGCCGACGGCGACGATCTCGGTCGTATGTCCATTCCGAGCCGGATTTCTCGCGTAACCTCCCACGGACACTCGGGACACGCGGCGAAGAGATTCGTCCAGGAAATCGATGCTTCCGTCCTCTCCGGCGACG
>JBBQNC010000366.1:0-3095 GCA_038329555.1 Thermoanaerobaculia bacterium | reverse complement strand
GGCGAGACGGTGGCGACGACCACGTTCTCCCGGAGCTCGGGGTCGATCCGGGGATCGGAGGGGCGATCGACCGCGAGAAGGTCCATCCGATCCGCGAGCACGCCTTCGGCGAAGAGCAGCCCCGCTGCCAGGTCCTCGTCGTCGCCGGGGGTCCGCATGGTCGTGACGAAGGACTCCGGTCTATCCGCAGCGGGTGAGCGAAGGCGGATCTCGAGCGGCTCCTCGACGGCGAGCGAGTCTTCCCGCTCGGTGGCACCGGTCGCGTCCCGCGAAAGAACGCGGACGCGGTCGATGGATGGCATCGGGCGATTGTAGATCGGGGGAGCGCGACGCCGGGGCGCCGGCCCCTAGGGAATCAGCAGGAGCTTTCCGCTCGTCTTCCGTCCCTCGAGCAGCCGGTGGGCCTCGGCGGCTTCCGCGAGGGGGACCTCCCGGAAGATCCGGACCTCGAGCTCCCCCTTCGAGATCCACCCGATAATGTCCCCGGACCGCTCGAGGAGCTCCTCGCGGCGCGCGACGTAGTGCGCGAGCGTCGGGCGCGTGAGATACAGCGAGCCCTTCTGATTCAGCACCTGGGGGTCCACCGGGTCCACCTTGCCGCTCGATTGCCCGAAAAGCGCGAGAGTGCCCCGGACGGCGAGGCAGTCGAGGCTTCCCGAGAACGTGTCCTTGCCGACGGAGTCGTAGACCACCTGGACGCCTCGCCCCTCCGTGATCCGCCGCACTTCGTCGACGAAGCTGTCTTTCCGGTAGTCGATCGTCTCGTGCGCTCCCGCGCTCCGGCCGAGTGCGGTCTTCTCGGGCCCGCCCGCCGTCCCGATGACGCGCGCGCCCGCCTTGCGCGCGATCTGGCAGAGCAGGAGGCCGACGCCGCCCGCCGCCGCGTGGACGAGGCAGGTGTCCCCCGCGCGCAGCGGGTAGGTCGAGCGCGTGAGGTAGTGAGCCGTCATGCCCTGAAGCAGCGCGGCGGCCGCCTGGCGCGTCGACACGCCCTCGGGCACGGGGACGAGCCGGTCGGCTTTCGCGGTCGCGTACTCCGCGTAAGAGCCGGCGAAGTTGACCGAGCCGACGCGGTCGCCCCGGCGGACGCCTTCGACGCCGGGGCCGACGGCCTCCACGGTGCCGGCGCCCTCCATTCCGAGGGTCAACGGGAAGGCGGCCTTGTACTGGCCGGTCCGGTAGTAGACGTCGATGAAATTGACGCCCGCGGCCTCGATCCGGACGAGGGCCTCGCCCTCCTGCGGCGCGGGAGTCGGAACGTCCTCGAGCCGCAGGACCTCCGCTCCGCCCGGCGCCGTCACGCGAATGGCTTTCATCGATATTCTCCCCTCCGGTGCCAATTAGACCGCGATCGGCCCGGCCGATTCTTCGGCGGGCGGGGAGGCGGTCCGGCGGGGTGCGCGTCGCGGCGGAGTCGTCCTGTCGATTCTGTGACCCCGGCCGGTCGAACGGGGCCGCGGACTCCATTCCCGGGCCGCGGTTCGTCGCGGCGCTCGCGGCTGTAGAGTTCGTTCGACGGCCGCGGCGCGCCAGGAGGTGCCTCGATGGTGGAGCTGATCAACCCGATCGTGAGGCGCTGGATCGAGGATGGCCGCGACGATCCAGAGGCCTTCTGGGCGAAGGCGGCCAGTGAGCTCCCCTGGTTCGAGACCTGGCAGAAGACGTTCTCCTGGGATCCGCCGACGTTTCGATGGTTCGAGGGGGGCTCCACCAACCTCTGCTGGAACGCGCTCGACCACCACGTCGAGCGCGGCCGCGGGGGCCAGGCCGCCCTCGTCGCCTTGAACGAGCGGGGAGAAAGGCGCACCTACACCTACGGCGAGCTCCTCCACGAGGTCCGACGCGTCGCGGCCGCGCTGCGCGGAATGGGCGTCGCCCGGGGAGATCGGATCACGATCTACATGCCGACGATGCCGGAAGCCATCCTCCTGATGCTCGCAGCCGTGCGGATCGGGGCGATCCACGTCGTGATCTTCGCGGGATTCGGGCAACGAGCGCTGGGCGACCGGATCCGGGCGAGCGGATCGCGTCTCGTGTTCACCTGCGACGTGACGTACCGCAAGGGCAAGGACGTCCGCCTGAAGGAGATCGTCGACGCTTCCCTCGAAGGCGAGCCCCACGCCGTCGAGCACGTCGTGGTCCTCGACCGAGCGGCGCCCGGCGCTCCGATGCGGCCGGGACGCGAACTCTCGTGGGACGAGTTCCTCTCGAGGGGCGCCGGAGGGAGCGACGCGCACACGCCGATGGAGTCCAACGAGCCCGCGTTCATCCTCGCCACGTCCGGGACGACGGCCAAGCCGAAGCTCGCCGTGCACACGCACGGCGGGTACCAGGTCCACGTCGCGACCATGGGGCGGCTCTGCTTCGCCCTGCGCGCGGGAGAGGTCTGGTGGTCCACGTCCGACATCGGATGGATCGTCGGTCACAGCTACATCGTGTACGCGCCGCTGCTCGCCGGGTGCACGACGCTCGCTTACGAGGGGTCGATCGACCACCCGAAACCGGACACGCTCTGGAAGATCGTCGAAGAGCTCGGCGTGACGGGAGTCTTCACGTCTCCGACCGCCGTGCGCCTGCTCATGCGATACGGGGAGGAGGCGGCGTGCGGATCCGACCTCTCGTCGCTCGAGCGGGTCTTCTGCGCGGGCGAGGTGCTGAACGCCCCCGCGTGGGACTGGCTTCAGAACCGCGTGCTTCGCGGGCGCGTGCCCGTCATCGACCACATGTGGCAGACGGAGACGTCCGGCCCGGTGTTCGGCAACCCGTACGGCATCTCGCTGCTGCCGATCAAGCCGGGGTCGGCGACGATCCCGCTTCCCGGCATCGAGTCCGCCGTCGTCGGGCCGGACGGCGAGCCGTGCGCCGCGGGGGAGAAGGGCATCATGGTCATCCGGCGGTCGTTCCCGGGACTGACGCCCACGCTCTGGGGCGAGCCGGACCGCTACGGCCAGGACTACTGGGAGAAGATCCCCGGCGTCTACTACACGGGGGACTCGGCGCACGTCGACGCGGACGGTTACGTGTGGTTCGCGGGGCGCGCGGACGAGATCATCAAGATCGCGTCACACCGGCTGGGGACGATCGAGGTCGAGACT
>JBBQNC010000365.1:0-3110 GCA_038329555.1 Thermoanaerobaculia bacterium | reverse complement strand
TGCGCATCCGCGAGACGACCTGAGTCACGAGAAGCGAATGGCCGCCGAGCTCGAAGAAGTTGTCGTTCGATCCGACCCGTTCGATCCGCAGGACCTCGGACCAGATCCGCGCGACGGTCTCCTCGGCGGGCGTCGCCGGCGCGACGTATTCGCGGCCGCTTCCCGCCTGCTCCGGGGCGGGAAGGGCGCTCCGGTCCACCTTGCCGTTGGGCGTCAGCGGCAGGGAATTCATGGAGACGAACGCCGACGGGATCATGTAGTCCGGCAGGCGGGCCTTGAGCCAGGTCCGCAATTCGTCCGCCGGCGCGGCGCCTCCGCGTTTCGCGACCACGTAGGCGACGAGGCGAGGTTCCCCGGGCGAGTCTTCGCGGACCGCCACGAAGGTCTCGGAGACGGCGGGATGCCCGGCGAGCGCGGCCTGGGCTTCTCCCGGCTCGATCCGGAACCCGCGGATCTTGACCTGATCGTCGACTCGCCCGAGGAACTCGATGTCCCCCGAGGGGTGATAGCGGACGCGATCGCCCGTCCGATACAGGCGGCCCTCGTCCGATCCGCCGAAGGGGTTCGCGACGAACTTCTGGGCGGTCTCCGCGGGCTGGTTGACGTACTCCGCGGCGATTCCCGTGCCGCCTACGTAGAGCTCTCCCGCGACGCCCACGGGGACGGGACTCATCGCCGGATCCAGCACGAACACCTCGGCATTGGCGATGGGCCTCCCGACGGGCACGGTCCGGGAAGACGGCAGCGCGGACGCGGTGATGTCGTAGGTCAGGCAGCCGACGGTCGCTTCCGTGGGACCATAGTGGTTGACGATCCGGCAGGTCCCGCCCGCGGCGCGGATGCGATCGACGAGATCCCAGGAGAGCGCCTCCCCTCCGAGCACCAGGGTCCCGCGCGGCAGAACACCGGCGCCGCCGGCCGCGAGAAGCGCGGCGAGGTGCGACGGGACCACCTTCAGGACGTCGATGGAGTTGCCGGCGACGTACGCGGCCAGCCGGTCGCCTTCCATGGCGGTCTGGTAGTCGATGACGTGAAGAGTTCCGCCCGATAGGAGGCTCGGGAAAATCGCGGTGTTTCCCAGGTCCGCGCTGATGGTCGAGACGGTCGCGAAGGCCAGGGGCCGGTCGGCCCCGAGAAGACGGATGACGAACTCGGCGTAGTTGACGAGGCTCTGGTGCCGGACCGCCACTCCCTTGGGCACGCCGGTCGAGCCCGACGTGTACATCACGTAGACCGTATCGTCCGGGCGGGCGTGAGCGAAGGCATCCGCCCCGGCGCCGGGGTGAACGGAAGCGTCCGCGGGCTGCGCCGCCGCCGGGCCGTCCATCAGAATCTTTCCGCCGGCAAATCCCGAGAACTTCTCGACCCACGCGGAAGACGTGACGACCACGGGCGCCTCGCACTGGGCGAGCTGAATCGCGAGCCGGGCGTCCGGATGGTCGGGGTTCAACGGGACGTAGGCGCCTCCCGCCTTCAGGATCGCCATCATCGCGACGAAGACCTCGACCGACCGGTCGAGAGCGAGCCCGACGCGAATTCCGGGGCGAACTCCCCGCGCGGAGAGCGTTCCGGCGAGGGTGTCCGCGCGGGAGTTCAACTCCGAGTAGGAGAGCCGCGCGCTTCCGCAGACCACGGCCGGCGCATCCGGCGTGCGGCGGGCCTGTTCTTCGAAGAGCTCGTGAATGGTGCGCGAGCGGGAGAACGGCGCGGCGGTCCGGTTCCATTGGATGAGGAGCTTTCGCCTTTCTTCGTCGCCCAGGAGAGGCAGCTCGCCGGCCCGGGCGACCGGGTTCCCGGCCGCCCCCCGGACGAGGAGGTCGAGATGGTTGACGAGACGCGCCGCCGCCGCCCGGGCGGCCGGCGTCGCGACCGCTCCGCAGATCAGACGGAGCGAGTCCCCCTCCCGGACGCACGCGAGCCAGAGCGGCCATCCGCCGGTCGGAGCGGAGTCCCGAAGGACCGAAAAGGTGACGGGTCCCGCGGCCGGAGGGGGGGTCTCCATCCACTCGAAGCCGGTGCGGCGGGCACGCGCTTCCGAGGCGGCCTCGAGATCTTCGGGCCGCCCGTAATACTCCTCCCACTCGTCGTTAACCCTTCTGGACTCGGCCACGCTCTTCACGGCTTCGGCGAAGGGAGCGTTTCCGTCGAACCGGCCGAGCGTCGGGAGCGCCTTCGCGAAAGGCCCGAGCGCCTCGCGCAGGTCCTCCAGCTTTCGCCCCGGGTGGAGCTCTTCGGTCACGATCTCGGCCTCCCCGGTCGCCCGGGCGAGGATCGTCTGCCAGGAAGCCAGGAAGAAGTCGCGGGGCTCGACGCTCTCGCCGGCGCAGAAGCGCTCGATCTTCGCGAGAAGGGCCGGCTCGAGCACCAAAGAGGCCGGGCCGGAGCCGACGGCTCCCGTGAGGCCCCCAAAGGGAGCGGTTCCCGCGATGAAGGGGATCCCCGCCCAATGCTCGCGAGCGGCTCGGGTGGCGTCGTCGTCCGTCTCCAGCAGCTCGTTCTGCCACTGCGAGAAGTCCGCATACTGAATGGCCGGTTCGTCGGGCTCGCCCCCGCCGTCGTAAAGGGCGGCGAGCCCCTCCGCGACGAGGTGCAGCGTGCGGCGATCGGCGGAGAGCGCGGCCGCACCCACGAGAAGGACGTGCCGCGTCGGGGACAGTCGCGCGAGCGAGAGACGGAAGACCGGCCCCTTCTCGAGGTCGAACGGAGACTCTTCTTCCTGTCGCACGAGCTCGGCCGCCGCGGCGAGCGGGTCGGACCGAACGGCTTCTGAAAGCTCGACGGCGCGCCATCCCGGTTCCGCGCGATCCAGCACGACCTGGAACGGGACCCGGATCCCCTGCCGGCGGGGGAACGTCGTCCGCAGGATCTCGTGAGCGGCGGCGAGACGGGACGCGGCCCGCCGGAGCCTCTCCGCCTCGAGCGGCCCGTCGATGAGCAGCGCGGACCATCTCGCGAGAGAGGCGGCATTCTCCTGCGCCAGCGACCAGGCGTGGCGCTGCTGAGGAGAGAGCCGAAAGCCTTCCTGGCTCGTCTGGCTCAACCGGCCGCCTGGTTCATCTGGATCATCTCGCCCATCGCCACCACGATCTTTCGCGGTCCGACGTAGGGGT
>JBBQNC010000364.1:0-3126 GCA_038329555.1 Thermoanaerobaculia bacterium | reverse complement strand
CCCACCTCCGTCTTTCCGGAAAATGACGGCCTTTCGGGCGCCTCCTCCCCCTTTGGAACTCCGGGCCCCGGTTCGTCGTCAGTGTGTCTGGTCACGGAGCCCCCTCTCGAAATGGGCGAGGCCGGTCCACGAGACAGCCGAAGAACCGAAGAATACGCCTTGCGGACGCCCTCCGGATCTCAGATTCCGCCCGATCTTCGCCGCACCAAAGCGGGCCTCTTCGAGCGTCGAGATCACCGTTCGGCGGCTGGAACCACCCGTAGGGATCGTCGCCCGTCGCTGTCTTTCGTCGCATCGAGACGGACCTTGGTCCCGACCGCCACCCGCGGGTCGATCAACGAGCCCGTCTTCTTGTCGTCGAGATCGTAGGAGTGCTTCTTGCCGTCTCCCGTCAGCACGACGATGCGCTTGCCCGGCCCGAAATCCGTCACGGTGCCGATGATGGTCTCGCTCTCGGTCTTGCCGCCGTCGACCCCTCTCGCGTTCGTTTCCGTCGTCACCGCCACCGTCGAGCCGACCTGCTTCGTCTCCGTCGTGGTCGTCGTCTTTCCGCCATCCGCGTTCGTGCTCGTCGTCTCTGTCTTCGATTCGACTTTCGGGGTTTCGGCGCGGCGGCAGCCGAAGGACGAGGCGAGGAGAACGGCCGTTAGGAGAGAGATCCCGCGTGTTCGCGTCATGGAGCCTCCTTGGGGGGCGGTTCGAGCATGCGCCGTGCCACCCGGGGCGCCCCTCGCCCGCACCTCTCGTCGGAAACGCCTAGACGAGGCCTTCCGACGGCTTCGGCGCCTCCCCCGTCACGGCGGTGACCTCGGGAAAGCCCGACGCCAGGAAGAGGTTGATCGCCGCGAGCCCGAGGAGAACGAGGAAGACCGGAAGGAGCGAGCGCTCGATCGCCTGGCGAAAGAGGGCGGGTGCGATCGACGGGCCCCCCGGCGCACCCGCGCCTCCCGCGGGCGCGCCGGCGAGAAGACGGCTCGCCGTCTCCATCCCGCTTCCGAGTCGCAGGGAGAGACCGGCCGCGAAGACGCCGCCGAGCGCGCCGACTCCGATCGACCCGCCGACGGTCCGGAAGAAGGGAATGAGGCTGGTCGCGACCCCCCGCTGGCGCTCGGGGGCGACGTGCTGGATCGCGAGGACCTGCGCGATCGCACAGGGGCCGAGGCCTCCGCCGACGAACGCGCACGCCGCGCTGATCCATGCGACCCCGGCGTTCAGCCACGCGCCCGCGCAGAGTCCCGCGAGGCCGATGAGAACGAGGACCGCTCCGAGACGCGCCGTCCTGCGGAAGCCGGTCCGAAGGATGATCTTCGCCGCCACCGCGGAGGAAAGCGCCCACATGAAGATCAGGGGCGTCACGACGGCGCCCGCCGCACCGGCCGTTCCGCCGCGGGCGCCCTGCACGAACAGCGGCACGAACGTGTCGACGCCGTAGATCGCCGTCCCCATGACGATCCCCGCGAGATACGGGGAGGCGGTGTCCCAGCGGCGGAAGAGCTCGGGGGGAACGAGCGGATGCTCCCGCCGCGTCTGGACCCAGGCGAAGAACGCCAGCGCCGCGATCCCGGCGGCCAGAAGCGCCAGGCGCGTCATCGCGGTCGTGCCTCCCGGGCTGCCCGCGGGAGTGTGCAGCACTCCCAGAAGCACGAGCGAGACGCCGACCGCGAGCGCCGCGCTCCCGACGACGTCGACCGGATCGGAGAGTCGCGCCCGGGACTCGACGAGCCGCGTCCACACCAGGAAGAAGGCGATCAGCCCGAGCGGGATGTTGATCCAGAAGATGGAACGCCAGCCGAAGTGCACGGTGAGAAACGCTCCGAGAAGCGGGCCGATCAGGCTCGAGAAGCCCCACACGGCGGAGAAGAGACCCTGGACCTTCGTGCGCTGCTCGATCGAGTAGATGTCGGCCGCGACGGCGAGCGTCACCGGGAGCATGCCCGCCGCCCCCAGCCCCTGAATGGCCCGCGCGCCGATCAACTGGGGCATAGTGCGCGCGAACGCGCAGGCGATCGCCCCCGCTACGAACACGCCGATGCCCACGAGCAACAGGCGGCGCCGGCCGTGGATGTCGGCGAGGCGCCCGTAGACCGGCATCCCGACGGTCGACGTCAGCAGGTAGACGGAGAAGACCCAGGCGTAGAGGGGCAGGCCCCCGAGATCCCCGATGATCGTCGGCATCGCGGTCGAGACCACGGTCGACTCGAACGACGCCAGCGCGCTGACGAGAATGAGGGCGAGCGTGACGGCGCGGCGCCGTCTCGGATCGAATCGAGGAGGGGGCTCGGCGGACATGTCGGCGCGGAGCGTAGCAGGCGGAACGCCCGCCGCGACATTGCGCCCGATCCACCTTCGTTCGATGTGGCTCTTGGAAAGCCCGCCCGGCTCCGATACAACGGAGTCGTCCATGAGCGTGCCGCTTTTCCAGGTTGACGCCTTCACGGAGCGTCCCTTCGCGGGCAACCCCGCGGCGGTGTGCGTCCTGCCCGACGAGCGACCGGACTCCTGGCTTCAGGACGTCGCCCGCGAACTGAATCTTTCGGAGACGGCGTTCCTGAGGCGCGACGGCGAGGCCTGGCGCCTGCGGTGGTTCACTCCGGCTCTCGAGGTGGATCTCTGCGGGCACGCGACGCTCGCCTCCGCCCACGTGCTGTGGCAGGCGGGATACGCGGAGCCCGGAGCGGCCCTCTCGTTCGACACGCGCAGCGGACGGCTCACCGCACGGCGGCGCGACGCGGCCGGCGCCAACGAGATCCAGCTCGACTTTCCGGCCGAGGTGGCCTCGCCCTGCGACCCTCCGGCCGGTCTGCTCGAGGCGCTCGGCATCGCGTCGCCGCGATTTGCCGGGCGCAACCGTTTCGACTTCCTGTTCGAGCTTCCGACGGAGGCAGACGTGCGGGCTCTCGCCCCCGAATTCCGGCGGATCGTCGAGACGGGCGGCCCGCTCGGGGCGTGATCGTCACGGCCCCGAGCGCCCGCCGCGAGTACGACTTCGTCTCCCGCTATTTCGCTCCGGCCTTCGGAATCACGAGGACCCGGTCACGGGCTCCGCCCATTGCTGCCTGGGGCCGTTCTGGGCCGGCCGGCTCGGGCGGACAGATCTGACCGGCTACCAGGCTTCGCGGCGTGGAG
>JBBQNC010000363.1:0-3137 GCA_038329555.1 Thermoanaerobaculia bacterium | reverse complement strand
CGTCGCCGAAACTCCTCCGGATACGGCGCTCGTCCAACTCCCATCGCGAACTCCTTTCTCCCAAGTCTTAAGGTGTCCACGAAACCGGGTCAACTCCACCCTCCGGGGGGGCGCGGTGATGCGCCAGCAACACAGCGACGCCCCTCACCCCAACCCTCTCCCGCCGATAAGGGGGTAGGCATCCTTTGAGGCGAACTCCACCATCCGCTCGCGACGGGAGGAGTCTCCCGAGCGTCGCGAAGGGAGGAGCCTCACGTCGCGGGAGCCGGAGCGCAGCGCAGGCGACGTATTAAGATGCGCCGCCCATGGAAACGCTGAAGCACCTCTTCCACCAGCTGACGGACGTCGAGACGCTGGTGCGCGTCGGCGGGCTCACGGCGATGACGTTGATCGTCTTCGCGGAGACCGGTCTTCTCGTCGGGTTCTTCCTGCCCGGAGACTCGCTGCTCGTGACGGCGGGTGTCTTCGCCGCGCGCGGCGATCTCAACATCTGGACGTTGAACGCGGTCCTGGTCGCGGCCGCGATCGTCGGGGACACCGTCGGCTACTGGATCGGCCGCCGGACCGGACCGGCGCTGTTCACGCGGCCGAAGTCGCTCCTGTTCAACCCCGCGCACCTGCGCCGGGCCCACGACTTCTACGAGAAGCACGGCGGCAAGACGATCATCCTCGCGCGATTCATGCCCATCGTCCGAACCTTCGCGCCCGTGGTCGCCGGGATGGCCGGCATGAACTATCGGCGCTTCGTTTCGTTCAACGTGTTCGGCGGGTTCCTCTGGGTCGTCTCGATGACGCTCATCGGGTACTTCCTCGGCCAGTTCGAGTGGGTCCGCAAGAACATCGAGATCGTGATCCTGATCGTAATCTTCGCGTCAATCCTGCCGGGCATCGTGGCATTCGCCAACGAGTGGAGAAAGAAGAACGCCTCTTAGGTCTCGTGGTGGCGATTCCCTCAAGCGAAGAGCTCGCCGGAGGCGACTCCCTCAGGCGAAGAGGGAGGCCCGGTGCGGAGCCGGGGATGGCAGGGAGCCTTCCGGCGCCGAGATCTCCTCGAGGAGCTGGGCGACGTCCTCCGTGTGCGAACGGTCGTGCTCCGTCATCATGCGCGGGACGTCGGCGAGGGTGATCGGGCCGTGTCCATCCTGCACACCGCGCCGGTTCCACTCACTTCCGGTGATGCGCCGGAGAGCCTCGACGTTCGAGCGGCGAGCGGCCGCGAAGGCCTCGATTCCGGCCGTCACGTCGCGCTCCTGATACGTGCGCTCCCGGGCGATCCGGTCGCCGTCGAAGTTCGAGAGCTCCGGAGCGTCCTCGGACAGAATGCGCCGGATCCGCACTCCGTAGGCCTCGCGCTCGAGGTCCGCGAGGTGCCAGACGTTCTCGACGAATGAGAACCCGGAGCCGGCGGGCCGCGTGCGGCTACTCAGCGGGCAGAGCCCTTCGGCCGCGCGGGCGAGGAGGACGGGTGTCGATTCGAGGGTCAGCAGCAGGGTTTCGAGCTCGCGGCGGGTCATCAGTGTCTCCTGCCTAACCGTACGCTCGTCCACGGGAAAAGTTTCCGGCCGGCGGCGCTGGCGACCGTCCGGGAAAGGCGACAGACTGCCCCGCAGCGCGAATCCGGAGGGGGCCCCGTGGCGTATTGCGTCGGCCTCGGGCCAGCCTCCTCGGCGGCCCGATTCGTTACACTCGACGGCATGCCCATCGAAGCGCTCCGAGCCTTTTTTTCCGGACGCTCCGCGCCGGTCTCGAGCGAGCGTCGCAGCGATCCCGTCGTGGTATCCGCATGCGCCCTGCTCCTGGAGGTCGCGCACGCGGACGACGAGTTTCGACCCGAAGAGCGGGAGCGGATCGCCCGGCACATCCGCGTCGAGATGGGCGTCGGCGAAGACGAGTCGCCGACGTCTTCCGTCTCGCGGAGGAGCAGCGGCGCGAGAGCGTCGACCTGTATCACTTCACCCGCCTGCTCGCGGAGAGCCTCTCGCGCGAGGACCGGCTGAAGCTCGTCGAGGCCATCTGGGGCGTCGTCTATTCGGACGGGAGCCTCGCGGAAGTCGAGGGACATCTCGCTCGCCGCATGGCCGAGCTGCTCGGGTTCCAGCACCCTGAAGTGCAGGCCGTCAAGGAGTCCGTCGCCAGCCGCCGCAAAGCCGGCGGCTAGCCTAGATCGCGTCGCCTCTCGGAAGGAGAAGTCGAGCGGTGGTCGCCTCGTCGTGCTGAAAAAGAGGCGCGCGTGAACGAGAGAACAGGCCCCCCAACGGGCCCCCGACTCAATTTTCCTCAAGAAATTTGGTCGGGATGCCGGGATTCGAAAACGAGAACAGCGGCATACGTGACAGTAGGGTACGCGCCGGGGTGCGAGTCGGGGTGCGAGGCTTCGGATCCTTTGGTCCTGTCGCACGTCGCTCTCCATCAACCCCGAAATGCGTGTGGAGCCTGGATTTCTCAGGAAGAGATCTCCACCAAACCCTGCCGTAGCCCGAGAACTGACGTTTGGTTGCGCCGCACGTCGACGGATTGCTAGACTAGCAGCAGTGATCCGTGCGCCAGCGCTTCGGTCGGATGCCCTCGCTGCATTAGTCTGCGGGGTTCTCGCCATGGGTGTCGGCGTTCCGGCGGCAGAGGCCGTCGACACTCAAATGACGATCGACGCCACCAGCGTCAACTTCGGCCCGATCGCCGTCGGCAGCACCAGTCCGCCGATGCCAATAACGTTGACCAACTCGGGCGCGGACCCCTTCGGTCCTATCAACATTTTCGGCGGTGCGCCGCCGACCCCGGAGTTCAATGCGTCGCAGAATTGCCAGGGCGTGACGCTGCCCCCCGGCGGGACATGCACCATCAATTACACCTTCTCGCCGACTGCACCGGGCGTCTTCAACGACGCCTCCACATTCACCATTAGCGAGACGGCGAACCAGGCCGATGGCGAGAATTTCGCGGTCAGTCTTACGGGTGTCGGAGTTGGCCCGATCACGGCCGCCCCGCTGAGCCACGAATTCGGAATCGTGGTCGTCGGTACGACGAGCCCACCAATGACAACCGTGATCACCAACGTCAGCGCGGCGAACTACGGTCCGATCAATATTTTCGGCGGTGCGCCGCCGACCCCGGAGTTCAACGCGTCCCAGAATTGCCAG
>JBBQNC010000362.1:0-3139 GCA_038329555.1 Thermoanaerobaculia bacterium | reverse complement strand
AGGTCGATCCGAAGCTCGCGCCGGGCAAGTTCCACATCGGGAACTTCGACGAGCGGCTCGCGGCGGCGGGCGATCCCTGGAAAGACTTCTGGAAGTCCCGCCAGTCGCTGACTCCCGCGCTCACGGCGCTGCGGGCGCTTTAGCGCGTCGCGCTGCCGTCCTCCGGCCCGGGCGCTACTTTAGGCGGATGTAGATCGTCTTCTCGACGGCCGCGTGGACGACGCCCCCGGCGTCGGCGAGCTCGACCGTGTACGTGCGGTCGATCGAGTGCTCGGTGCGCAGCAGGTCTCGAATCGCGTCGGTCTCGCTTTCCGGCATCTCGAACATCCCAAAGAGCGTGCTGCGTCCGGGTTTCAGGAAGCGGATCGTTGCCGCCCTGTCCCAGACCACGTACTTCGGACCGAGGACCTGGATGAGCATGATCATGAAGAACGGATCGACGGCGGCGTAGAGGCTGCCGCCGAAGATGGTTCCGACGTAGTTCCGCGTGCGCCAGTGAGCGGCAGCTTCACGCGAATCTCCCGGAAGTCGGGGGAGACGTACGTGACGCGGCCGCCCGTCCCGCGGTAGGCGGGGAACAGGTTGAACGCCCGAGGCCGGAGAGGGCCGCGGAGGATCTTCCAGAGGAAGGGCACGGGGCCATTGTCTCCGGGCTGCGGTTAGGCGGTTAGGCGGTTCGGCGCGGCGTCGCGGGGGCGTTCGCGGATGCCGTATCCTTTCGAGATGGACCGCCCCGGATACCTCGCTCTGCTCGACGCGGGGGAGCTCGAGACGCGCGTCGAGGCGCTCTACGCGCTCCTGCGCGCCTGCACCGTCTGTCCCCGTGACTGCGGCAACGACCGGCTCGCGGGCGTCCTCGCCTCCTGCGCCTCCGGCCGCGATCCCGTGGTGTCTTCGTACACGGCGCACTTCGGCGAGGAGCCCTGCCTCGCGGGGACGCGCGGCGCCGGCAACGTCTTCTTCGGAAACTGCAACCTGCGCTGCGTCTATTGCCAGAACTGGCAGATCTCCCAGGATTTCGCGGGGCAGCGGAAGAACGAAGTCTCCGTCGAGCGGCTGGCGGAGATGCTGCTCGAGCTGCAGGACCGCGGCTGCCACAACATCGGGTTCGTGTCGCCGACGCACTATGCGCCCCAGATGGCGAAGGCGGTTCTCCTCGCGGCCCGGCGGGGACTCTCGCTCCCGATCGTCTACAACACCAATGCCTACGACTCGGTCGAGGTCCTGAGGCTGCTCGAAGGAATCGTCGACGTCTACCTTCCCGACCTGAAGTACGCCGACGGCGCCGCGGGCTCCCTCTACTCGAAGGTCCCCGACTACCCGCGCCGATCCCGCGAGGCGCTCGCGGAGATGTACCGCCAGAAGGGTTCCCGGCTCGCGTTCGGCGAGGACGGGCTCCTGAAATCCGGACTCCTCGTCCGGCTGCTCGTGCTGCCCAACGGAGTCGGAGGGATTGCCGACTCGCTCGGTTGGATCGCCGAGACGCTCTCGCCCCGTGTTGCGGTCTCTCTCATGGCGCAGTACTACCCGATCCACCGCGCCGCTCAGAACGAGAAGTACTCGGCGCTCTCGCGTTCGATCACGGCGGGCGAATGGGACGAGGCGCTCGGGGCTCTCGAGAGCCACGGGTTCGAGAACGGCTACCAGCAGGAGCTCGACGGGGCGAGCAAGTATTACCGCCCCGATTTCACCGACCGGGAGACGCCGTTCCGGGACGTGCGGGATTTCGTGGAGCGCGACGAATCGGCCGATCGAATCTGACGCGCGCTGGCGCGCGCGTCTCGCGCGGGCTCTCTTCAGCGAAAGAGCGGTTTCTGGCCCGCCGCCGGCGCGGCCGCTTCGGTGATCGCGGCGAGCGGCGCGTAGGTCTCGCGAAGCGAGTCGGGAGCGGCGACGATCTCTCCGGTCAGAAGATGCTGCAGCTGGATGGCGTTGGCGACGGCCTGCCCGCGGAAGTGATTGTTCAGAATCGCGGTGACGCCGGAAGTCCCCACGGCTTCCCGCGTTCGACCCGCTGACGCGGACGCGGTTTCGCGCGCGGCGTCGAGGCGCGCCGCGACTTTCGCGAGCTGATCCTCCGAGTAGAGGTAGTCGTACCGCTCCTCGTTCGAGGTGTTTGGCCCGAACCACTTCGCCGCGTTGCGCCCGTGGAGCCGGTAGTACGCGCGCGCCGGCGCGACGTGGTCCGTGGCGCGGAGGTTGTCGCCGATCCACGGCTGGTCGATGTTGACGAACACCGCCCGCCGCGCGTCGAGGATCGCTCGCGCGTCTTCGGCGTCCCAGGACGCGTGGCGGAACTCCGCGGCGAGGGGAAGCGCCGCGAACCGGCGGAGCAGGGCGTCGAGCGCCTCCCGGTTTTCCGCGCCGTTCCGGAACGAAACGGGAAACTGCATGAGGACCGCCGAGAGCCGCCCTTCCTCCGCGAGCGGCGCCATCGCCGCCACGAACTCCTTCTCCTCCGCGGAGCCCGCCGTGCGCTCGTGGGTGAAGCCGCGGTAGAGCTTGGCCGTGAAGGCAAAGCGCGGGTTGTGCGCGACCCGGCGGCCCCAGTCGCGGGTGCTCCGCTCCGTCGGAATCCGGTAGAAGGTCGAGTTGATCTCGTTCGTGTCGAAGAGCGACGCCATGAGGCCGAGCGGATCGAACCCCCGCTGCGGCCGCAGGGGATAGACGATCCCCTTCCAGTCCTCGTACGACCACCCGGCCGTGCCGACGCGGATCGGCACCGCAGCGGCCACCTCCATCCCTACTTCCGGCGGGTGGGCACCGGTTTCGGGGCGCCCCGGGGAGCGGGAGCCGCGGCGGCGGCGGGCCGGCCAGCGACGGGCGCGGACGTCGCGGCCGCCGTCCGCCGCGCCAGCTCTCCGCGGAAATCGAAGCGGTCCGGATCGCCTGCCAGCCAGAACTGCCCCCCGCCGGCCGGGGCGTTCGCCACCGCGAAATTCACGAGCCAGATCCCGTCCTCCCAGTCGGCTCCGACGGGCGCGGTGAACGAGATCGGCGCCTGCGCGGCTCGGGCGGGCACGGGGAGCGTCGCGTCGTAGACGGCGATCCGACGTCCTTTGGGCGAGAGCGCCTCGGCGTGGATCGCGAGCCGCTGAGCCTTCTCCCGCGGGGTGAGATCGAGCACCGCCTCGACGCG
>JBBQNC010000361.1:0-3150 GCA_038329555.1 Thermoanaerobaculia bacterium | reverse complement strand
CGGAGGACGGCGTCTTCCCCGGTCGATTCGACGAACCGGCGCGTCGCCGACCAGGTCCGCACGTAACCGACGAGCTCGGGAAGGGTCCAGGACTTCTCCATGGCGAAGGGCGGAGCGTCGATCTCCTCGAAGGGAAACTCGAGCGTCCCGTAGCCGGTCTCGACGAGAGAGCGCTCGGGAGGCCAGTAGGGGCCGACGACGTCCCGGTAGAGACGCAGGACGGCGGCGTCGACGTTCGGAGAGACGTGCAGGAGGTCGTAGGCCCAGACCGCGACCGTACCGCCGGGTACAAGGACGCGCCGCGCCTCCTGCCAGAACCCCCCGCGATCGAACCAGTGGAGCGCCTGGGCGACCGTGACGAGGTCGACCGACGCGTCGGGCAGGCCCGAAGCCTCGGCCGGCGCCACCGCATAGCGGATCCGCGCATGAGGCGCGGCCGCCTCGATCTGCCGGGCGCTCGCGTCCGTGGCGACGACCTCCTCGAAGAGGCCGGCCAGGGCGACGGCGGCCTGGCCGCTTCCGGTGGCGCAGTCCCACGCCCGCCGCCGAGAGGGCACGAGCGCCGCGAGATAGGCGAACAGCGAGCTCGGATAGTCGGGCCGGTAACGCGCGTAATCAGACGCATGGCCGGAGAAGTGATCGGAGAATCCAGCGTGACTCATCTTTTTTCCTTGATCCGTCGCTCGAAGATCCTTCGCGCCTCCCGGTCGGCGTCCCGCGCCGCCTGCTGCGGGGAGACGTCGCCCCGGGCCGCGCGCGCGAACATGATGGGGATCAGGAACGTGTTGAAGACCTGGTCCGCTGCGGCGGAGGAGAATCCCGGGTATCCCACGTTGGCCGTCCAGTCGAGAGCGCCACCGAGAACGGCGTACTTGCCGCGCGGCTCCCCCTTCGGGTCTTCCGCCAGGATCCGCGCCGCGTCCGGAACCGTCTTCGGAAAGCAGGGCAGGTTGTAGAGCTCGCTTTCGCGGAAGACGGAGGCGGACGCGTCGACCAGGTCGACGAGGAACTTCCTGGCGCCATCGGGATTTCGCCCGGTCTTCCAGATCACCCAGCAGTTCATCAAGTGCGCGGAGGCGAGGCGGCGGACAGGCCCGGCGAGCGCTCGCGAGATCCCGATCTTCCTCGCCAGCTCGGGATTCTCCTTTTCCGCCGCCCGCGTCACCGATATGGCGTTCTGGATGAACGACCCGCGGCCGGAGAGAATCAGCCGGTTGTTCGAGGAAGGATCCCAGGTGAAGACTTCCGGGGTCATCGCTTCCAGATAGAGGGCCTGCATGAACTTCAGGGCCTCCACGGTCGCCGGGGAGTCGAGGATCACGCGCCCCTGCTCGTCCTGCTCGGACCCGCCGAAGGACCACAGGAGGGCGCGGAGGGTCATGTTCGAGTCGACCTCCTGGGAAAGCCCGATCCCCACGGGGCACCCGGTCCGCTCCTTGATCCGGCGGCCTCCCGCGCGGAGGTCCTCCCAGGAGTCGGGGCCGTTCGGGAAGCCCGCCTCGGCCCACAGGTCGATGCGGTAGTTGCCGGGATCGGGGACGTACGAATCCGAGAAGGCGAACCATTTCCCGGTACGCGGGTTCCTGTTCGAGCGCCGCGCGAGCGCCACGGCCGGACCGTGCCTCGCTTCCACGGCGGACACGACGTCGGAGAGATCGAGAACCTGGTCCTCGTACGCGGCGGGCGGAGAGACGAACAGAAAGAGATCGTGCCCCTGTCCGGCCGCCGCCTCCCCCGCGCCCCGCGCGTTGATCTCCGAGGCGGCCATGTGATCGACGACGACTTCGGTCCCGTGGCGCGCGCCCCACTCCCGCGTGAACGTTTCGTCGAACCAGCGGTCGTAACGCGGCACGAAGTGGCTCCACTGCAGGATCGTCAGCCGCCGGCGGGCTGCGGACGAAGCGGGCTCGCCGCCCGGAGCGGCGCATCCGGGCAACGGCAGCGAGGATGCCGCGGCCGCGACACTCGCAGCGCCGGCGGCCTTGAAGAGCGCTCGGCGGGAAAGACGCTTGTCGCTGGTCATCGTGTCGAGAAATCTCCGGCGGATCGCGAGTCTATAATCGCTCGGTGGCCTCCCTCGGACCCGGAGATCTCTTCCCCGACCTCGACCTGGTGAGCGCGGACGGGCACCGCGCGCCGTTGCCGAAGGGCGAGACCCTGTACGGGTTCTTCAAGACGACGTGCCCCACGTGCGAGCTCACCTGGCCCTATCTCGAGCGGCTGCGCTCCGTGGCCGAGGGCGGGAATCTCGCGGTCGTCGCCGTTTCGCAGGATCCGCCGGCCGAGACGGAGCCGTTCAACGAGCGTCTCGGGGTCGGCGTCCGGACGCTCTACGACCCGCCGCCCTGGAAGGGGTCGGAGGCCCTGGGCCTGACGAGCGTTCCGACACTCGTTCTGGTGGACGGCGAGGGGAGAATTCGGGAGACGATCGTCGGGTTTCAGAAGCGAACGATGGAGGATCTCGCTCGTCGGGCGGCGCCATCGGGCCGGTCGGGAGCCGCGGCCGAGGGCTTCTTCCGGCCGGGCGAGTCCGTCCCCGACATGCGGCCAGGCTGAACATCGCGCAACGCCGGCAGTTAGCCGAGCGGGAAAGGTCCCAACGTGTCCACGTTGCAGTCCAGTAAACCGGCCACTCTCGGAGCTCTCCGGGACAGCGGCTATCGATCGCGAGGCGTCAAGGAAGAGCTGCGCGAGAATCTTCGCAAGGCGCTCTCGCGGGGGGAAAACCCCTTCGAAGGGATCCACGGCTACGAGAGGACCGTGTTGCCGGCTCTGCACAACGCCGTCCTCTCCAAGCACGACCTGCTTCTCCTCGGCCTTCGCGGGCAGGCGAAGACGCGTCTCCTGCGGATGCTCGTCCGCCTTCTCGACCCGGAGATTCCCGTGATCGAGGGGAGCGAGCTGAACGAGGATCCCTTCCAGCCGATCACGAAGTTCGGCCGCCGGATCGTCGCCGAAAAGGGGAACGACACGCCCCTCGGCTGGCTTCCCCGCGCCGAACGGTACCGCGAGAAGCTCGCGACACCGGACGTCACGATCGCGGACCTGATCGGCGACGTCGACCCGATCAAGGCGGCCACCGAGAGGCGCTCGTATTCGGACGAGGAGGTCATCCATTACGGCATCGTGCCGCGGACGAATCGCGGGATC
>JBBQNC010000360.1:0-3152 GCA_038329555.1 Thermoanaerobaculia bacterium | reverse complement strand
GGGGATCGAGTCGGTCGCCGACATCCAGTTCGTCGACCAGAGCCCGCTCGGACGCTCGGCCCGCTCGAATCCGGTGACGTACGTGAAGGCGTGGGACGACATCCGCCAGCTCTTCGCGAAGAGCGGCCGCGCGGTCTCCCGGGGGATCACGGCGCGCGACTTTTCGTTCAACTCCGCGGGCGGGCGATGCGAGGCCTGCCGGGGGACGGGCTGGCAGACGATCGACATGCAGTTCCTGGCCGACGTGACGGTCCGCTGCGAGGCATGCGACGGCCGGAGGTTCCAGAGCCGGGTGCTCGCGGTGCGCTACCGGGGGAAGAGCATCGGCGACGTGCTCGACATGACGGTCTCCGACGCCGGGCGGTTCTTTTCCGAGGAGCCGCGCATCGGGAAGCGCCTCGCGCCGCTCGTGGAGGTCGGTCTCGGATACGTGAAGCTCGGCCAGCCGACGGCGACTCTGTCCGGCGGAGAGGCGCAGCGGCTGAAGCTCGCCTCGTTTCTCGAGATCCGGCCGGCGACCACCCGCGGCACTCTGTTCCTCTTCGACGAGCCCACCACGGGGCTGCACTCGCAGGACGTCGACCGGCTCTTGAAGACGCTGCGCCGCCTGATCTCTCTCGGGCACTCGGTGATCGCGGTCGAGCACAACTCTCAGTTTCTCGCCGCCTCCGACTGGCTGATCGACCTCGGACCCGGCGGCGGGCGGGACGGAGGCCGGATCGTGGCGGAAGGTTCCCCGGAAGAGGTCCGCCGCGTGGGCGAAAGCGTGACCGGGCGGTTCCTCGCCGAGCTCGCGCCTCCGGCCGGAGAGGAGCCGGCGCGCTCGTCGCCCGCGGAGAAAAGAAAAACCGAGAACTGAGAGCGGCCGCCTAACGGGTCTTTTTCCGGGCCTCGTTCAGAAACTCCTGCAGCCGTGCCTTGCCCGCGTACCCCTCCATCCTCGCGAGCTCGCGGCCCGAAGCGTCCGCCGCGACGAGAGTGGGAAAGGACGTGATCCGGTACTTTCGCTGGAGCGCGTCGATGGCCGCGCTGTTTTTCCCATCCTCCCGCTGACGGTCCATGATTCGCACCGGCACGAACTCGATGTTCACCCGCCGCGCAATCGCGACGTCGTTCCAGCCCTCCGCGTCGAGGCGGCGGCACGGCGGACACCAGGCGGCCGTGAAGTCGTAGAGAACCGGCATCGCCGCGGCGGAGGCGGCGCCCGGCGCGGAGGTCATCGGACGCCAGGTGACGAGGCCGTGGCCCGCTTCGCCGGTCCCCCGATCCGCGATGCCGGTGCCGAGGCGGTACACGAGCGCGGCGGCCGCGAGGAGCAGGAGCAGGAGGGGCACTCGCGTCTGAGGCCCCGTTCGCCGAGGCGAAGCTTCGCTAGTCGGTGCCATACGAAAACTCCCGGCGGTTGAAGATGAGGGTGGCGAGCAGAAGGTAGCCCGCGAGGGCCAGGGCGTACCGTCCCGCGGCGGGCTGCAGCAGGGCCCCGTGCAGAATCTGGCTCCACTCGGGCTCCGGCGAAAGGTTGGCGTTGGCCGCCTGAAAGAAGCGGACGAGCCCCGGCTTCTGAAGCCCCATCGCGATCTGCGGAACGAGGGTCAAGATGACCGATCCCATGACGAACGCCAGGACGTCGCCGAATCCGCGCAGGAAGGTCGAAAAGAACAGCAGAACCGCGGCGTAGAGCGCTCCTTTGGGGAGCTCCTCCAGGCAGCGGGCGAGCGCCGTGCCCGCGGAGAAGCTCGACTGGGCGCTCCAGCCCGCCAAGTGGGCCAGGCGGTCGAGTCCGACGGCGAGCAGGAAGGTGAAGGCCAGATATCCGGCGAGCGCGATCATCACGCCGAAATAGCGTCCGAGCAGGTACTCCGCCCGAAGGATGGGTCGGGACAGGATCATCTGGAGGGCTCCGCTCGCCGCGTCGCGGGAGACGAGACCCCCCGCGAGAAGGAACACGACGAAGACGGTCAGCCCGGGGCGACCTCCCTGGAGCATCATGGCGGAGAGAATCGCGAGGAGGAGGAGCGCGAGACAGACGCCGACCGAGCCGAGCTTCTGGGCCATGTACCGCCGGATCATTTCCGTCATCGGCTACCCCGGAAGAAACTCTCCAGGTCCGCTGACGCGCGCGCTTCGTAAACGGGAAAGTCGGCCGCCACGAGCGACCGGACCGCGCGCGCGATGTCTTCATCCCGGGCGGCGGCCACGTGGATCGTGCCGTCCGGCTCCGACCGGACCTGGAAGCCCTCGGACGCGAGTCGAGCCGCCGCCTCGGCCGCCCGGGGCGAGTCGGTCCGGATCACCGTCGCGCGAGGCGCCGCATTTTCCCCCCGGAGCGTCTCGGATCCCGCCAGGCGCCCGCGCTCCAGAAACACGACACGGTCGCACACCCGCTCGACCTCCGCCAGCTGATGGGAATTCAGAACGATCGTCGCGCCGCGCGCCCTGGCCTCGAGGATGCGGTCGCGGACGACCGCGACGCCGACGGGGTCCGTCCCCGACGCCGGCTCGTCCAAGAAAAGGAGCTCCGGCTCGCCGAAGAGCGCCTGCGCCACCCCGACCCGCTGGAGCATTCCCCGGGAATACGTCCGCAGCCGCCGCGTCAGCGCGGCGGGCTCGAGGCCGACCCGTTCCGCCGCGGCCGAGACCTCCTGCTCGGTCCGTCGGGGATCTCCCCCCGAGAGCCTCCAGTGGTGCGCGAGGAAGGCGCGTCCGGAAAGCTCGTGGTCGAACCCGAGCCGTTCCGGCATGTAGCCGCTGCGCGCGCGGATGGCGAGGTCGTCCGGTTCCCGGCCGTCGATGCGGATCGCGCCCTCGTCCGGCCGCAGCAGCCCGAGCAGGCACGACAGGAGGGTCGTCTTGCCGGCGCCGTTCGGGCCGATCAGCCCGAGTGTTTCTCCGCGCGCCACTTCAAGAGAGACGCCGTCGAGAGCCTTCGCCCTCCGGCCGCCGCGGCCATAGCTCTTCGAGACGTTCTGGACCGCGATCACGCGCGGACAGTGTAGAACGGCGGGATTCGAGGGCGGGGTGAGGGCGGGGAAGCGGTGCTTCTCCCTCTCCCTGCGCGGGGAGGGTTGGGGTGAGGGGTGGTCGCTTTGTGGATTGAGCCTGCGTTGCGCTCGCCCCCCTCACCCTTCCTCTCCCCCCGCTGTCGCGGGTGG
>JBBQNC010000359.1:0-3174 GCA_038329555.1 Thermoanaerobaculia bacterium | reverse complement strand
CCGGTGCCGGAACCGATCCTGCTGGTCGACGCGGACGTCGTCTTCGATCGAGGCGTCGTCGGTCTCCTCGTGCGGGACGGACCCCCGAACCGGCTCGCTCTGCGCACCCGCGGCCCGCTCGGCCCGGAAGAGGTCAAGGTGACGATCGCCCCCGACGGGCGCGTCGCGGACATCGGCAAGCACCTCGCGCCCGAGAGCTCCGCCGGAGAGTCGATCGGGATCGCCCACTTCTCGGCGCAGTTCACGCGGCGCATGTTCTCGGTGCTGGAGCGCCGGCTCGTGCGCGAGGGACTGATCGGCGAATGGTACGAGTCGACCTTCGTCGAGCTCATCTCGGGCGGGGAGGCGATACATCCCGTCGACATCGGCGACCTCCCCGCCATCGAGGTCGACACGCCGGAGGACCTGGATCGGGCGCGCCGGATGTTCGCCGGGACGTCCGTCGACCTCTAGCCCCGCGTCTCGCGGACCGCTCTAGCCCATCTCCACGTCGACCCGGTGCGAGGCGCCGTCGTCCGCGAGCGGGACGTCTCCGCCTTGAACGGGTTTCCCGTCCAGGGTCACGGCGGCGACCCCTCTCGACACGCCGCGGGGATTCCGCACGGCGATCTCGTAGCGCGACGAGCCGTGCCGATAGGTCAGATCGAAGCCCTTCCAGGTCCGGGGGACGCACGGATCGAGGCGCAGGGCGCCGGGACGGACCTTCAGGCCGAGGATCCATTCGATGCCGGCGCGATACATCCAGCCGGCCGAGCCCGTGTACCAGGTCCAGCCGCCGCGGCCCACGTGCGGGGGCTCGGCGTAGACGTCCGCCGCCACGACGTACGGCTCGACCTTGTAGCGCTCGACGGCCGCGGCGTCCGACCCGTGGTGAATGGGATTCAGAAGCGAGAAAAGGCCGGCTGCACGGTCCCCATCCCCCTGCATCGCGAAGGCGATCACCGACCAGAGCGCGCCGTGCGTATACTGGCCGCCGTTCTCCCGGACTCCCGGGAGATACCCCTTGATGTAGCCGGGATCACGCGGTGTCCGGTCGAAGGGCGGCGTGAAGAGGAGGACGAGCCCGTCCTTCGGACGGACGAGATGCTCTTCGACGGACGCCATCGCCCTCTTTCCGCGTTCGGGCGGCGCCCCCTCCGAGAGGATCCCCCACGACTGCGCGATCGAGTCGATGCGGCATTCCTCGCTCGAGGCGGAGCCGAGCGGCGTCCCGTCGTCGTAATACGCCCGCCGGTACCAGTCGCCGTCCCATCCATCCTTTTCGAGGGCGACCCGGAGGGACGCGACGCGGCCGCGCCATCGGGCCGCCCGCTCCGTCTCGCCTCGCCGCTCCGCGACGGCGGCGAAATCCCGGAAGTTCGCCAGAAAGAACCAGCCCAGCCAGATGCTCTCTCCGCGGCCTTCGCGCCCGACGCGGTTCATGCCGTCATTCCAGTCGCCCGTTCCCATGAGGGGCAGGCCGTGCGGACCCGACGTGAGACTTCGGTCGAGGGCGAGCGCGCAGTGCTCGAAGAGGGTCGCGGACTTCGGGGAGATCTTCGCCTCGAAGTACCGCTCCGCCTCCTCGGGCTCGAGCGGCGGCCCCTGGAGAAATCCCGCGACCTCGTCCAGGATGCCGCTGTCGCCGGTGACCTCGAGGTAGTGGAACACCGCGTAGGGAAGCCACACGAGGTCGTCCGTCATCCGGGTGCGGACGCCCTTCCCGGACGGCGGATGCCACCAGTGCTGGACGTCTCCCTCCTCGAACTGCCGCGATGCGGCGCGCAGGAGGTGCTCCCGGGCGAGGCCAGGGCGCGACGCGGTGAGCGCCATCACGTCCTGGATCTGATCTCGAAACCCGAACGCGCCGCCGGCCTGGTAGAAGGCGGACCGCCCCCAGACGCGGCACGAGAGCGTCTGGTAGAGCAGCCAGCCATTCAAGAGGAGATCCATGGCCGGATCGGGCGTCCGCACGCGCACCGCGCCGAGGGTCTCCTCCCAGTCCCCTTTCACTTCCCTTAGAGCGGCGTCCAGGTCCTTCGCCCGCCACGCCGCGACCAGCCGGCGCGCGTCCGCGGTGTCGGCGCCCTGGCCGAGCAGCACGACGACGTCCTTCTTCTCCCCGGGCGCGAGGCGGACGACCCTCTGCAGCGCGGCGCACGGGTCGAGTCCGGCGCCGGTGCGGCCCGAGAGTGTCGAGCCGCGCGCCAGGCCCGCCGGCGCGGCGAGGGTCCCGTTGCGTCCGAGAAACTCCGTGCGGTCCGCCGTCCACGACCGGGGCATCGCGCCGACGTCGAGAAACGCGACGCCCTCCGCGAACTCCTCGTTCCAGGCGCTCCGGGCCAGGAGCGCCCCCGTTTCGCCGTCCCGGCTCGTGATCACGAACGGATTTCCCACGCTGCCCGTCGACCCGAGAGTCCAGCGCGCATAGGCGGTGACGGACAGCGTGCGGGCTGCCCCGGAGCGGTTCTCGAGCGACAGCCTCGAGATCTTCACCGGATCGGCCCGCGGGACGAACTGCGTGAGCGCGTGCGCGATCCCCGCGACCTCGCGCTCGAAGCGGCTGTATCCCAGCCCGTGCCGTACGAGCGAGGACCGTCCGTCGCGGACAGGATGCGCGGTCGGGCTCCAGATCTCGCCGGACTCCTCGTCACGGATGAAGATCGCTTCCCCGGCCGGGTCCGAGACCGGGTCGTTCGACCAGGGCGTCAGCTGGTTCGTCCGGCTGTTGCCCGCCCACGTGTACCCGGATCCGGACTCCGACACGAGAAACCCGAATCCGGGGTTGGCGACGACGTTGATCCACGGCGCGGGCGTCGAGGCGCCCGGCTGTCGCGCCAGAACGTTTTCGCGGCCGTCCGCGGAAAAACCGCCGAGGCCGTTGAAGAACGCCAGGTCGGGGACGGCGCGCGTATCCGGGATGCGGGCGGGGCGCACGGGGGTGGCGCGGGGCGGAGAGGGCGTCGGCGCCGTCCTCAGGAGCCGCACGACCTGCTCGGAGAGCGTCCCGTGGCGCGACAGGATGACGACCCGCGCCGCGGCCCTCAGGAGATCGCGGTCCTGCGCATCGAGCTGCTCGCCCGACAGCGTGAAGATTCCGCCACGCCCGGGCTCTTCGGATCCGCGCACGATCGCTCGGGCGCGTACCAACGACTCGAGCGTCGCGCGAAGATTCGGAGCGTAGGTCGCCCCCTG
>JBBQNC010000358.1:0-3182 GCA_038329555.1 Thermoanaerobaculia bacterium | reverse complement strand
GCCCCTCTCCCCTGGACGGGATGTCCCTATGCGGAGTTTCAGCGCCATTAGAGCGTGGAGATGTCATGACGCTTCTGCACCACAAGTTGCCCGCCTACCCGGATTTAGACGAGCGGAACCGGATGCTCAGAGTGACCTGGGAGAGGCTCGATCCGCCGTTTCGTACCTCTAACCAGGTCCTCGGCCGCCGGTCCACGATCGGATGCGTCGCGCTCGAGATCACGCAGCGATGCAACCTCGATTGCACGCTCTGCTACCTCTCGGAAAGCTCGCAGTCCTTGAAAGACATTCCGCTCGAGGTGCTCTTCCGGCGGATCGAGCGGATCCGAGAGCTCTACGGCCCCGGTGTCGGAGTCCAGGTCACCGGCGGCGACCCCACCCTCCGGCGGCAGGACGAGCTCGTGGCGATCGTTCGACGCATCTCCGAACTGGGACTGCGACCCTCTCTCCTCACCAATGGGATCCGGGCGACGCGACCGCTGCTCGTCGAGCTCGCGGCGGCGGGGCTCTTCGACGTGGCGTTTCACGTCGATACGACGCAGCGGCTCAAGGGGTATTCCGACGAGGCCGCGTTGAATGCGGTTCGGAAAGAGTACATCGAGCGGGTCCGCGGCCTTCGCGTCGCCGTCATCTTCAATACGACGGTCCACGCCGGCAACCTCGAGGAGATTCCGTGTCTCGTCCGATTTTTCCTCGACCATTCGGACGTCGTGGGCATGGCCTCGTTTCAGGTTCACGCGGTCACCGGCCGTGGCGAATGGACCGAACGAGGGCCGGACGTGACGCCGGAAGCCGTCGCGGAACGGATCAGACGCGGCGTCGGGCTGCCCGCGCTGGCGTGGGACACGGCGCTCGTCGGTCACCCCCGCTGCAACCGGGCGAGCATGCTTGCGAGCGTGGGCGGGCAGGCGGCGGATTTGCTGACGGATCGGGCTCTCTACGAGCGCTTCCTCCAGGAATTCCGGCACGTTCCGTTCGATCGCCGGGACGTGCGTCACACGTCCGGAAGGGTGATTCGGGCCGCACTGGCGAATCCCTACTGGATCCTTAGAGGCGGATGGTTTCTCGCGCGGAAGCTCTGGTCGGTGCGTCGGGGTCTCTGGCGCCGACAGAGGATCGGCAAGATGACTTTCTTCGTACACAACTTCATGGACGCCGCCGCGCTCGATCCCGAGCGTCTCAGGAACTGCTCGTTCATGGTGATGACGGAGGAGGGCCCGGTCTCGATGTGCGAGCACAACGCGAGGCGCGAGGATTTCATCCGCCGGCCGGTGAGAATCGGCGGCGAAGAGGGTATCGATCGGGTCTTCGACCCCGTCACGGGAAAGACGGCAGGAGGGCTCGCCGGAGCGGCGGGCGCGGCCGTTCCAGTCGGGGCCGGATGATCTCGTTGGGCGCCGAGGGGTCCTGTAGGAGCCGGGGGAGGGGCCGCCGCAAGATCGCGCCGGCCGTCGGAGTTCTTTGTTTCTTCGGCGCCGCGGTGGTCTCGGCCGCAGGACCCTCGGGGACGCTGGACGAGGCCCACGCGCGGACCCTTCTCGTCCGCCTCCTCTCTCCGGACCGCGGGGCTCGAGGCACCGCACGCTCCGGGATCATCCGCTCCGGCGATCGATCGATGATTCCGGCGCTCGTCGACGCGCTCTTCTTCGCGCAGTCCGAGGGACGGACCGAGGTCGTGGACTGTCTCGAAGCGCTCTCCGGGGAGCGCCTCGGCGCCCATTACAGGTACTGGTTCGAATGGCTTGGAGGCCACGAAGACGTCCACCCCGCCGCGTGGTACCGCTCGTGGAAGGCCGCGCTCTTCTCGCGGATCGACCCCGCGTTCGCACGGTTTCTCGATCCGGCGCTGCCGATCTCGATCCGGCCCGAGGAAATCCTCTGGGGCGGAGTGAAAAAGGACGGAATACCGGCGCTCAAGGATCCGCCGGCAATTCCCGCGGCGGACGCGAGATACCTCGGCGACAGCGAGATCGTCTTTGGAGTCGCGCTTCGCGGCGTCTCTCGCGCCTATCCGCAGCGAATCCTGGACTGGCACGAGATGGTGAACGACCGTCTCGCGGGCGAGCCCTTCTCGATCTCGTACTGCACCCTCTGCGGCGCCGCGGTCGCCTATGCCACGACTCGCCCCGGCGGCGGCGCGCACGTCTTCGGGTCGTCGGGACTCCTCTACAGGTCCAACAAGCTGATGTACGACGAGGCGACGCTCTCTCTGTGGAGCAACCTGACCGGGGAGCCCGTCTCCGGGATCCTCGTAGGCCGCGGGATCGCGCTGCCCGTCCTTCCGATCACGGTGACGACCTGGAGCGACTGGAAATCGCGCCATCCCGGCACGACCGTCCTTGCGGAGAAGACCGGATTCTCACGCGACAACACGGCGGGAGCCGCCTACGGGAAGTACTTCGCCAGCCCCGAGACGATGTTCCCGGTCTGGAAGCGCGACACGACGCTCGCGCCCAAGGCGGTCGTATTCGCAATCCGTCAAGGCAAGGTTGCGCGGGCGTATCCCCTCGAGATTCTCCTTCGCGAGCGTGTCGTCAACGACGCGATTCCTGGTGCGGATCTCGTCCTCGCCGCGGACGCCGCGACCGGGGCCGTACGAGCGTACCGGCCCGGCGGCCGCAGCTTTTCCGAAGGACCCGCGGGAACCCTGATCGACCTCGCCACCGGAAGTTCCTGGGAGGTCGGAGAAGAAGCTCTGGTCCCGCTGGGCGGAGATGGCGGAGGCGCGGTCTCCCTACCGAGAGTGCCGGGGCACCGCGCCTACTGGTTCGGCTGGTACGCCTTCTTTCCGGAAACGACGCTCTACACAGGCTGCGAGCCGCGGTGAGGGCGGAGAGAGGGCGCCGGTGTCGTGCTTGCCGTCGGCAAGGCCTGCGGCCTCCCAGAGTCGCTCGCCTACGATCTTCCGAAGATACAGACTGCTCGAAAGACGACCTGAAGAACACCGACGTTAGTGTCCACAAGGTCAACGGGAAGGAGCGCTGCATCTGGTTCGAAGAGAACGGCACGTGGAAGAAGAAACCGGTCGAATGACCAAAAAGCGGTTCTCGGCCATGACCAAGGCCGGCGCGATCGTTCTTCTGGCCCTGGGAAGCCTGCTCATTGCGGCCGCGCAGCTTCGCCAGAAGCCCGGATCTCTGACTGCCGTTTCCGGCACGCCAGGAGCCGCTTCGAGCAAGGCG
>JBBQNC010000357.1:0-3194 GCA_038329555.1 Thermoanaerobaculia bacterium | reverse complement strand
GCGGCGGCGAGATCCGGATCGCTATCATCGGCCGCGAAGCGCGCGGAGGCATTGCCGTGCGCAACTCGGGCGGAGACGTGACGCTGACTCTCCCGGGCAATTTCCGGGGCGAGTTCGACTTGACCGCCACCGACGTCGACTCCGACGACAGCGCGATCCGCGCCGATTTCCCGGAGATCGCCGTGACGCGCAAGGAGGGTTCCCAGCACGCGACCGGGACCGTCAACGGCGGCGGACCGAGGGTGAGCATCCGCACGTCGTCCGGCTCGATCCGCATCCGCCGAGGTCCGTCCGCGGGCTCGTAAGCGGCGAGCGGCGATTAGCCGGGGAATCCTTCGTCCGATTCCCCAAATCCCCCGATGGTCCGATGGATCACCCGATCACCCGATCACCGGTCACCAGATCACCCCGATTACCCGATTCCCCGGCCCTCCCGCCCTCCTTCTTCATGTTGCGTTCACCCTCCTGCGGTTAGCGTGAGCGCTTTTAGGAGGCAACCCATGCGACACACGCGAAGGTTTCTCGCCACGCTACTGCCCGTCTTCCTCGTCGCAGCGCTTTCCGCCGGGAGGGCCGAAGCGGCGAAGGCCAAGGTGGACATCAACACCGCTTCCCAGCAGGATCTCGAGGCTCTTCCCGGCGTCGGCGAAGCGACGGCCCGGAAGATCATCACAGGCAGGCCCTACTCGTCCGTCGCGGATCTGTCTCGCGCGGGGCTCTCGGCCGCGCAGATCGACAAGCTTTCGGGCCTCGTGAAGGCGGGGCGCTCCTCGCGCTCCGAAGGTCCCGGCAACGCCGCTCCGACCCGGGCCGACAAGGCGGCGCCGGCCGCGCCTGCGGCTTCGAGCGCGGCGAAGACAGCGCCCGCGGCGAAACCAGCGCCCGCAGCGAAAACATCGTCCGCAGCGCCGGTCGATCTCAACTCCGCGAGCGAGAAGGACCTCGAGGCCCTTCCGGGTGTGGGCGCGGCCACCGCGAAGAAGATCGCCGCCGGCCGCCCCTACCGCTCTGTCTCGGACCTGTCCCGGGCGGGCGTCTCCGCGTCGACGATCGAGAAAATCTCACCGCTCGTCACCGTGTCGGCGTCCGAGACCCGGGCATCCTCCTCGTCCGCGGCGGCCGCGGGCTCCTCGCGGGGTACCGGAAGCTCGGGCTCGGCATCGGCCGGACGCGTCGATCTGAACTCCGCCTCGCAGAAGGATCTGGAGGCGCTTCCCGGAGTCGGCGAGGCGACGGCGAAGAGGATCATCGCCGGAAGGCCCTACACGTCCGTCGGCGACCTCTCCAAGGCCGGCGTGTCCCAGGCAACGATCGCGAAGATCGCCTCTCTGGTCACGGTCGGGTCGGCACCCGCGGCGCGCCGCTCGACCTCGTCTTCGAGCTCAACGAGCCCTTCGAACGAGGGATCCAGCCCCGACGCCGGGCAGGCTGCGGGATCCGCCCCCCCCGCCGCGCGCCGTGCCGGTCCCGCGACGGCCGAACCGACCGCCGAGTACCAGGCGCCGCCCGCGCGCGGCATGGTCTGGGTGAACCTCGACACGAGGATCTTTCACCGGGAGGGCGACCGCTGGTACGGCCGCACCAAGCGGGGGAAGTACATGAGCGAGGCGGACGCGGTGAAGGCCGGATACCGGCTCTCGAAACAGAAGGACGAACCGAAATGAGGGGGTGAGACCCGGCGGCGTGCGCGAGCGCGCCGCGTCCTAGCGCACCAGGTGGTACTTCGTCTGCCGCTCGAGGACCCAGGAGATCTTTCCGTTCTCGTCGATGACGGCGTCCTCCTCCTGCGCGGAGCGCAGCGGCTGGCCGCCCCATTCCGGGACCGGTGTCATCCCCTGGAGCTCGATGGAGAACCAGGTCGACGGAAGGATCCGGACGTCGCCGCGGCCCGGGACGCCCTGCTGACGGTCCCAGAGGCCGACGAGCGGTCCCGCTCCGTGGCCGTGATCGCCGATCGGATGCGTGTAGATCGAGCCCTCGAGCCCCGCCTCCTTCATCGCTCCGAGGGCGTCCGCGAGGACCTCGTTGCCGGTCCGTCCCGGCTTCATGCGCGCCAGCAGCAAGTCCTGGATGCGGTTCGAGTCGGCGAGAGCCTTGCGGAGGCCCTCGGGAGCGTCGGCCTCTCCCTCGCGCAGGACGTAGCCGACGTGCTGGGTGTCGGTGGCGAGGCCGCAGGCGAAGACCCCGAAGTCCACGTGCAGGTGGTCGCCGCGCTCGATCACGACGTCGTCGCGCTCGGCGACGACGCTCCCCGTCGCGACTCCCCGGCGCTGGACGGTCACCGTCGGCGGAAACCACTCGCCCATCCCGAGGTCGTTGACGCGCTGGCGCAGCCACCACTGGACGTCCGCCGTCGTCGTCCGTCCGGGGACGATCACCTCGCTGGAGAACGCCCGGGCGATGAGGGCGTGGGACGCGCGCATCAGGGTGCGATACGTGGGCAGCATTTCCGGCACCCGGATCGAGAGGTACTCGAGAGGCAGGTTCTCCGCGCGAACGAGCTTCGCCGTCCAGGGCCCGAGCGTCTTCTCCAGGGCCTCCCGCTCGCCGGCCGAGAGCCCGTCGGAAAACGCGTGCGTCGCCGACACGTCGAAGGCGATCGTCGCCGGCCGGCGCTCGTCGACCAGCTTCCGAAGGAGTGCCCACTGCCCCTCGCCCCAGAGCTCGCGGCCTTCGACTTGCGGATCGCGGTAGACGGTATAGAGCCCGCCGTTCGATCCTCCGCCGAGGGCGAGCCGTTCGACTCCCTGCGCGCCTCCCCGATCGAAGAAGACGAGAATCGTCCGTCGACGCGCCGCCATCACGGACGGCGAGACGAGCGAGCGGAAGACGGGATCCTCGTTGTACTCGCGGCAGACGACGATCCACATGGAGATCCCGTTGCGGCGCATCGCGTCCGGCAGCACGCGCTCGAGCCGCGCCGCGAGCCAGGACTGCCGCAGCGCGTCTTGCTCCCGCAGCGGGGGCAGGCGCGGAGACTCGGCCGCGGAGACGCTCGTCGCGATCAGGAGCAGCACCGCCGCGGCAGAAAGGAGATTACGCATCGGGTTCTCAGTTTTCAGTTTTCAGCTCTCAGTTTCCGGTTTTCGGTTCTACGACTTACAACTGACACATCACCTCACCCGCAGGACCTTGACCGCTTCGAGCTGGGTCTCCTCGCCGAATCCGGCGCGCGGGTCGTGCTTCATCGCCCC
>JBBQNC010000356.1:0-3197 GCA_038329555.1 Thermoanaerobaculia bacterium | reverse complement strand
GCCTGCTCGGGAGACATGTAGCCGACGGTTCCCAGAACGACCCCCGGCGTGGTGGCCTGTGCCTGTCCGAGGGTCCCCGCCTGCGTCGACCCGGAGTCGGACGCGCCGACGAGCTTCGCCAGGCCGAAGTCGAGGATCTTCACGAAGCCGTGCCGCGTCACCATCAGGTTCTCGGGCTTCAGGTCGCGGTGGACGATCCCGGCCTGGTGCGCCTTCGCGAGCGCGTCGGCGATCTGCGCGGCGAGGGTGAGAAGCCGCCGGGGCGGCACCGGACCGGCGGCGAACAGCTCGCGGAGCGTCGCTCCCGAGACGAGCTCCATCGCGATCCAGGGGACGGATCCCGCCTTTCCGACCTCGTAGATCGTGACGATGTTCGGGTGGTTGAGAGCCGAGGCCGCGCGCGCTTCCTGTTCGAACCGGGCGAGCCGGTCCGGATCCGAGGCGAGAGACTCGGGCAGCACCTTGATCGCCACCTCGCGGCCGAGCCGCGTGTCGCGGGCGCGCCAGACCTCTCCCATCCCGCCGGCGCCCAGGGGCGCCACGATCTCGTACTGGCCCAGCCGCGCTCCGGCTGCGAGCACCTATCTCGCCCCGGGGAGCGCGGCGGTCCAGTTCATGACGACGACCACGTCGTCCGCCTCCCCGTCGAAAGCGCGTCGAATCACGAGGAAGCGCTGGCCGTCCGGGGCGATGTCGTAGGGCCGCCGGAAAAGCTGAGCCCCGGACACGACGTACCGCAACGGAAAGAGAGGTTGAGGCTCTCCGAATTCGGGAAGGTCGCCTCCCGAACGGACCGCGACCGACATCAGCATGCCGTCCTTCGCACAGTAGTAGAGCTCCTGCCCGTCTCGGCGCCAGATCGCCGTCTGCCCTCCGCCGACGGAAATCTGACGCTTCGGGCCACCGGACAACCCCTGGACATAGACCTCTCGCTGTCCCGACTCGCTCGACTCGAAGGTGATCCATCGTCCCCCCGGGGAAATCTCTGCGTGCTCGGCGGAGAATCGGGAGACGTCGCCAATTCGCCGGGCGTCGCCCTGGCCGGAAAGCGGGGCGAGAAAGAGAGAGAACTTGGCGCCCTCCGTGACGACGTAGATCAGGTTGCGTCCGTCGGGCGACACGATCGGCAGAATCTTGTCCAGCTTCGTGCGGAGGAGAATCCTCTCGGTTCCCCCGCTCGCCGGCCGCTCGAAGAGGTCGTAGAAACCGAAGCGGTCGGACACGTACACGAGCCGGTCGCCGTCTGGAAACCACGCCGGGTTGAACTCGTCGGTGCGCTCGGCGGTCACATGCGTGCCGGTTCCCCGGGCGGCATCGAGCACCCAGACGTCGATATTCTGGCCCTGCGTCGAATCGCGAATCGCCACGGCGACGCGCCGGCCATCCGGCGAGATGCGGACGTCCTCGTAGGCTCCCACGGCCCCGAGCGTGCCGAGCTCGCGGCCTTTCCGATCCACCCAGACCAGTCTGTTTCGTAGCGACCGGAGCTGGTAGGCGAGACGGTCCCCGGCCGCCGAAGCGACGAGCCGGTTGGACTCGGTTCCGTACTGAACGCTTTCGAAGACGGGAGCGGGTTCTCCGACCGGCTTCAGCCCATTCGGGTCGAACCTCCACGCCACCAGGGCGTTGTCGCGGGCAAACAGCAGATAGCCGAGATCGGAGTAGATGGCCGCGGAGTCGGCCCGGCAGAGTCGGCGGACGTCCTTCGCGTCGAGCGAGCCGAGCATGATCGACGTCTTCTCCGGATCGAGGTTGCGCGCCACGTAGACGAAATGCCGCCCGTCGGGGAGAAAGGCGGGATAGAAATGCGCGACTTCGCCCTGCGCCGCATCCACCGCCGTGACCGGGTGCGGCGTGCCTCCCGCGGCGGAGACCCCGACGATGGCGGTTCCGAACTCCGTCGTGAAGAGGATCGTGCCCTGCCCGTTCCACGCCCCCGTGAACCCGCTGCCGCTCTCGCAGATGGTCTGCGGCGGGCCGCCCTCGGCGCCGATGCGCCGCAGTTTCGATCCCGAAAAGAATGCGATCTCGCGGCCGTCGGGCGACCAGAAGGGGCTGCGACCGTCTTCCGTCCCAGCGAGCTTCCTCGGCACGAGCCCGTCGAACGGCCGCACCCAGATCGAGCTCAATCCGCTCGGATCCTGCAGGACGAAGAGGATGCGCTTTCCGTCGGGCGCCAGGCTGACCGTGTCGACGAATCTCTGCCCCGGCGGGGGTGCCATCGTGAAGCGGATCAACTCCTTCGGGGCCGCCGGCCGGCGCCAGAGAATCGGCGCGAGAAGCGCGAGCGCCACTCCGAGCGCCGCCACGGCCCAGGCCAGACGCTCCCGGTTCCTTCGTCGGGGCGCCCCCGCCGACGGAGCGCCTGCCTGCGAGCCCTCGGAGATCCACTTGAGCTCGCTCGCGACGTCGTGTGCGCTCTGCCATCGGTCCTCCGGATCCTTCGCGAGGCAGGTCCTGACGACGCGATCGAAGGCCGGCGGAGACGTCGGCTGCACGAGCGAGATCGGCTGGGGATCGTCGCGCAGGATCGCCGAGATGAGCGACGCCTGGGTCGCGCCGGAAAACGCCTTCCGGCCGGTCGCCATCTCGTAGAGGACCGCGCCGAGCGCGAAGATGTCCGTTCTTGCGTCGGCCTCTCGTCCCTCGAGCTGCTCCGGCGCCATGTACTGGAACGTCCCGACGATCGCCCCTTCCTGCGTCAGCTGCGCTTGGGTCGGAATCGCGGTCATGCCGGCGGACGTCTCCGGGGCGATCGCCTTCGCGAGGCCGAAGTCGAGCAGCTTGACGCCCGACTTCGTCAGCATCACGTTGCCGGGCTTCAGGTCGCGGTGGACGATGCCCTGCCGGTGCGCCTTGTCGAGGGCGTCCGAGATCTGCACGCCGTATCGCAGCGTCTGCTCCAGGGGAAGCGAGCCCTTCGCGAGCCGGTCGGAGAGCGTCTCGCCCTCCAGGTACTCCATGACGAGGTACTCGGTCTCGCCCTCGCGCCCCACGTCGTAGAGCGCGCAGATGTGCGGATGCGAGAGCTGCGAGATCGTCTTCGCTTCCCGCTCGAAGCGCCGGCGTCCCTCCTCCGACGCCGAGAGGCGGTCCGGAAGAACCTTGACGGCGACGATCCGGTCGAGCCGCGAATCCCGCGCCTTGTACACCTCACCCATCCCGCCCGCGCCGATCGGCGCGAGGATCTCGTAGGG
>JBBQNC010000355.1:0-3223 GCA_038329555.1 Thermoanaerobaculia bacterium | reverse complement strand
CGATCGAGACGACGTCCGCGCCCGATCCGGCCATGGCCTCGAGAAGGTGACCGGAGCCGTTGGCGTAGACGATCACGGGCGCCCCGCGGCGCTCGATCCTCGCGATCGCGCGCTCGATCGCGGGGAGGGCCCACCGCCGGTAATCCTCGACCGTGAGCTCGCCGGCCCACGTGTCGAAGAGCTGCACCGCCTGGGCTCCCGAGGCGATCTGATACGAGAGCACGTCGCCGGAGACGTCCGCGAGCAGATCGAGGAGGCGCCGCAGGGTCTCGGGCTCTCTCGCCATCATCTCCTTGATGGCGGCGAACGACTTCGAGCCGCCGCCCTCGACGAGATACGAAGCGAGGGTCCAGGGCGCTCCGCAGAAACCGAGGACGGCCGCCTGATCTCCGACGGCGGCCCGGAGCGCCGCGAGGATCTTTCCGGTGAAGGGGATCTCCGCCGCCGGGTCGTAGGCGCGGAGCCGGCTCACGTCCGCGGCGGTGCGGATCGGGCGGGGCAGGAGTGGCCCGCCGTCGCCGAACTCGACGGAGACTCCCATCGCCGCGACCGGGACCAGGATGTCGGAGAAGAAGATCACCCCGTCCGGATGGAAGCGCCGAAACGGCTGCAGCGAGACCTCCGCGGCGAGGTCGACCGTCCGGCAGAGCTCCCAGAAGGAGACGCGCCGGCGCACGTCGCGGTACTCGGGGAGGTACCGGCCCGCCTGGCGCATCATCCAGACCGGGGGACGGTCGACCGGCCGGCCGAAGCAGGCGTCGAGAAATCGCTGCGCCGAGGAGGGCTGCGTGGGAGGCGCCATCGAGGTCATGGGCCCGGAAATTCTACCGTGCCCGTTCCCGGGGGCGGTGCGGACTCAGCGGGGAGCGTCGCCGGCTTCCGCCCCGCCGAGCAGCTGGCGCAGGACGTAGGGGAGGATCCCGCCGTGGCGGTAGTAGTCCGCCTCGATCGGCGTGTCGATCCGGGCGAGGATGGAAACGATCTCCTCGCTGCCGTCCACCCGCCGGATCTTCAGGTCGAGAGTGAGCCGCGGGTGGATCCCCTTCTCGAGGCCCAGGATGTCGAACGTCTCCGTGCCCGTGATGCCGAGCGTCCGCGCGCTCGCGCCCTCGATGAACTGGCAGGGGAGCACGCCCATGAACACCAGATTCGAGCGGTGGATCCGCTCGAAGCTCTGCGCGATGACCGCCCGCACCCCGAGGAGCCGCGTTCCCTTGGCCGCCCAGTCGCGGGAGCTGCCGGAGCCGTACTCCTGCCCCCCGAAGATGACGAGCGGAATCTTGCCGGCCTGGTAGCGGACGGCGGCGTCGTAGATCGACATCCGCTCGCCGTGCGGCTGGTAGACGGTCACGCCGCCCTCGGTCCCCGGGACCATCAGGTTCTTGATCCGCACGTTGGCGAAGGTTCCGCGCGTCATGACCCGGTCGTTGCCGCGGCGCGCGCCGTAGCGGTTGAAGTCCTCGGGAGGGACGCCCTTTTCTTGGAGGTAGAGGCCGGCGGGCGAAGTCTTCTTGATGGCGCCGGCGGGGCTGATGTGGTCGGTCGTCACCGAGTCGCCGAAAATCCCCAGCGCCCGCGCTCCGTGGATGTCGCAGACCGAATCGGGCGACATGCCGAAGCGGTCGAAGAAGGGCGGCTCCTGGACGTACGTCGAGTTCGGGTTCCACTTGTAGACGGTGCCGGCCGTCGTCGGGATCTCGTTCCAGAGCGGGTTGGCGTCGACGAAATCCGAGTAGAGGCGCCGGTACGTGTCCGGATCGACCGAGCCCCGGATCGCCTCCTGGACCTCCTCGAGCGAGGGCCACAGGTCACGGAGGTAGACGTCGCCGCCGTCGCGCCCCCGCCCGAGGGGCTCCTGCGAGAGGTCGATGTCCACGCGGCCCGCGAGGGCGAACGCGACGACGAGCGGCGGGCTCATCAGAAAGTTCGCCTTGATGTTCTGCTGGACGCGCGCCTCGAAGTTGCGGTTGCCGGAGAGGACGCTCGCGGCGATCAGATCGTGAGACGTGACCGCCTCCTCGATCAGCGGATCGAGAGGGCCCGAGTTGCCGATGCAGGTGGTGCACCCGTAACCCACGAGATGGAAGCCCAGCTGCTCGAGCGGCGCCATCAGGCCCGTGCGGCCGAGATACTCCGTGACGACGCGCGATCCCGGGGCGAGAGAGGTCTTGACCCGCGGCGACACGGTGAGCCCTCGCGCGACGGCCTTCTTCGCGAGCAGCCCCGCGGCCATCATCACGCTCGGGTTCGAGGTGTTCGTGCAGGACGTGATCGCGGCGATCAGCACGTCGCCGTGCCCGAGGGTCACGACCGCGGGAGCGAGATGCTCCTCGGGGACGTCGTCGATGCGGTCGGGGCTCGGGCGGTTGTTGACCATCTCGGTCTCGGTCCAGGGATTCGTGTCCTTGACGGCCGCATGGAGCGGGATCGTTCCCGTCGTGTCCTGCTGGCCGCCCCCCGTGAGGGGAACCTCCGGCGTCGCTCCCTCGAAGCCGATCTGCACGCGGAAGCGCTGCGCGAGCTCCTCGCTCTTCTTGCCGTAGCCGTTCTCGGTGACCGGCGCCTGGAGGAGATGGCGGAACCGCTCCTTGAGCTCGGGCAGGTCGATGCGATCCTGCGGACGCTTCGGCCCGGAGACGCTCGGGTGCACGGTCGACAGGTCGAGCTCCAGGAGCGAGGTGTAGTCGCACTCGCCCCCCTTCGGCATCCCGAAGAGGTTCTGCGCCTGGTAATAGGCGCGGAACGCGTCGACGTGCTCCGGCTGCCGCCCCGTGCCGAGCAGGTAGAGGCACGACTCCTCGTCGACGGGGAAGTAGCCCATGGTCGCCCCGTACTCCGGCGCCATGTTGGCGATCGTCGCGCGGTCGGGCAGCGGCAGCGTCGCGGCGCCCTCGCCGTGGAATTCGACGAACTTCCCGACGACGCGCGCGGCGCGCAGCATTTGCGTGCAGTGAAGGGCCAGGTCGGTGGCGGTGACGCCGTCCGAGAGCCGCCCGGTCATGTGGACCCCGACGACGTCCGGCGCCAGGAAATAGACGGGCTGCCCGAGCATGCCCGCTTCCGCCTCGATTCCCCCGACGCCCGAGCCGACGATGCCGAGGCCGTTGATCATCGTCGTGTGGGAATCGGTTCCCACGAGGGTGTCCGGGAAGAAGACGCCGTCTCTCTCGAGGACTCCGCGCGCCAGGTACTCCAGGTTGACCTGATGGCAGATCCCGATTCC
>JBBQNC010000354.1:0-3268 GCA_038329555.1 Thermoanaerobaculia bacterium | reverse complement strand
GCGACCCCCCGCCCGACGCGAAGCCTATCCCGGCGCGACTTGCTCTTCGCGGTCATCCTCGCCGCGTCTCGTCGTTTTCGATCATCACCTTCAGGGAGCCCTCGGGCTCCCGCGCCCGGGCAAACGCCTCGACGGCGCGGGAAATCGGATACCGGTGCGTGACGAGGTCGTCGACCGCGACGCTCCCCGACGCGATCAGGGAGAGTGCTTCCGCCGTATCTTTTGGACCGCACGAGTACGAGGGAACGAGCGTCACCTCGCGGAAGTACAGGTCGTGCGGGGAGAGGCGCAACTCTTCCTCCGGCGACGCCATGGTGAAGAGCAGGAGCACTCCGCCCGGAGCGACGGCCCCGGCGGCCTCTTCGATCACGGCGGCCTTCCCCGGCCCGACGAAGACGAAGTCGAAGCCGCGGCCGGCGGAGGCGCGCCGGGCGCCGTCGCCGAGCCCGACCGTCCGGACGTCGATCGCGTCGTCCGCTCCGGAAGAGAGCGCGAGAGCGATCCGCGAGGAAACCCGGTCCGCGCCCACGATCCGGGACGCTCCCCGGAGGGCGCCGAGTCGAACGGCGAGCTGCCCCGCCGAGCCCAGGCCGACGACGAGCGCGGAATGCCCCGCCGCGAATCTTCCGCGATCGAAGGCCTTGACGACCGTCGCGAGCGGCTCCGTCCAGGCGGCCGACTCGTCCGATACCCCAGGCGGGACCCTTCGCGTGTCGCGCGCGAGGTTTCCGGCCGGGATCCGGACGAGCTCCGCCATCCCCCCCGGATCGAGCCGCGAGGAGCGCCACTCGAGACAGTGGACGAACCGTCCGAGGCGGCACGTCTCGCACGCGAGGCACGGGGCGTGGTGGTGGGGGACGACCCGGTCTCCGGGGACGAACTCCTCGACCCCCCGCCCGACCTCGACGATCTCGCCGGCGACCTCGTGGCCGAGCACCGTCCCCGCCTTCCGGCTCACGTACCAGTCGAGCAGGTCCGAGCCGCAGATGCCGGCCGCGCCGAGACGCATCACGGCTTCTCCCGGCCCCGCGGCCGGCGCCGGGAGGTCCACGACCTCGACCCCGCCGCCCGGCCCGCCGCGAACGGCCCTCACGAGGCGTCCGCGGACGCGAGGGGCCGCACCGCGTACCGGACGCCTTCCCCGCGCGCCTGCGCCTCGAGGAATCGCGGGAGGTCCGAAAGCGAGCCGGTCTCGGCGATCAGGAGCGCGGGGTCGACGGCGCCGGAGGCGAGCAGCCGGAGCGCTTCGGCGGCCTCGGCCGGCGTCGAGTGGAAGGAGCCGATCAGGGAGATCTCTCCGTAATGGAGGCGAGCGGCGTCGAACGCCGCCGTCGCGCCGGGCGCGCAGCCGCCGAAGAGGAGCACGCGTCCGGCCGGGCGCACGTGACCGGGCAGCCGGGCCCAGACCGCCGGGTCCCCCGTCGCGTCGACCGCGGCGGCAAAATCGGTCGGGAGATCCTTGCCGTCGGCCCCTGAAGAGCGTGAAGCGCCGGCGCGATGCCCCGGCAGGCGGAAGAAGTCCGCTCCAAAGGCGCTCGCGAGCGCCGCGCGCTCGGGCCGCCGACCCGCGACAACGCACCCGACGCCGCGCGCCCGCGCGGTGGCCGCCCACAGGAACGCGAGCGCGCCTGCGCCGTACACGAGCAGCCGGTCTCCCTTCGCCACGGGACCGAGCCGGTTCCAGCCGTGCAGGACCGAGGCGAGCGGGTCGACGAATGCCGCCGAGGCGTCGGAGAGCCGCCGCGGGACGCGATGGAGGTTGCGCTCGACCACCGCGGCCGGAATGCGCACGAGCTCGGCGAAGGCGCCCCACGTCCGATCCGCGTGGGCACGGGTGCAGAGATTCTCCTCGCCACGCCGGCACGCTTCGCACTCCCGGCACGGGCCCGAGATCCCCGGGACGACTCGCGCGCCGATCCAGCCCACGTCGACTCCCGCGCCCGCTTCGACCACGTCACCGCAGAGCTCGTGGCCCATGGTCACCGGCAGCGCGATGCGCGGGTGGCCCCGGGCGAGCAGCTTCAGGTCCGTGCCGCAGGTCAGAGCCGTCCGGACGCGCACGAGGACTTCCCCGGCGGCCGGCCGCGGGCGGGGAATCTCGCGATCCTCGTAGGAGCCGACGGCCGTCTGGACGAATCCGCGCATCACCGGCATCGCATCAGGGTCGGAGAGGGTCGTCCGTCGCGTCGTCGCGTGCGGCTACTTCGCCCTCTCCTCCACGTAGCGCGCGAGCTCCGGAAGCCGCCCTCCCCGGTCCGGCAGCAGGCGGACGGCCTCGATGGCCTGCTCGACCTGCTCGCGGAGCTTCGCCCGGGACCGCTCGACGCCCCAGACGACGGGAAAAGTCGCCTTGCCCGCGGCGGCGTCCTTTCCCGCCGCCTTGCCGAGGGTCCCCGAGTCGGCCTCGACGTCGAGCAGGTCGTCCTTGATCTGAAAGGCGAGGCCCACGGCCCGGCCGTAGGCGTCGAGCGCTCGGAGAACGTCGCGGGTCGCGCCCGAGAGAATCCCGCCCACGGCGAGGGCCGCTCGAATCAAGCGTCCGGTCTTGCTCTCGTGGATGGAGAGGACGAGGTCTTCGGAGGTGTCCGTCCGAGCCTCCGCTTCGAGGTCGGCGGACTGCCCGCCGATCATCCCGCGCGTGCCGATCGCGTCGACCACGGACTCGAGCACGCGGATCTTCGCCGCCGCGAACTCGCCCCCCTCCGGGTACCGCGCGAGCGTCCCCAGCCCGTGCGTCAGGAGCGAGTCGCCGGCGAGGATCGCGGTCGCCTCGCCGAACACGACGTGGCACGTCGGAACGCCCCGCCTCAGATCGTCGTCGTCGAGCGCGGGGAGATCGTCGTGGATCAGGGAGTACGTGTGGATCATCTCGAGGCCGCACGCCGGCGCCAGGAGCCTGCCGGGAGGGGCGCCCGCCGTCTCTCCCGCCGCGAGACAGAGAATGGGGCGCAGCCGCTTGCCGCCCGCGAAGAGCGAGTGCCGGATGGCGCGATGCAGCGTCTCCGGCCAGGCCGTGTGGGGCGGCACCAGGCGCGCGAGCTCGCGGTCCACCTCTTCCCGGCGTTCCGCGAGGTAGCGCCCGACGTCAGTCGCGGCCGTCGTCATCCGCGCCGGCCGACTCGTCGCCGTCCTCTTCGTCCTCCACGTCCGCCGCGAACGGCGCCGTCTTCCACTCCTCGACCGATTCCTTGAGAACGATCTCGACCGACTTCTGCACGTCGGTGAGCTTGCCGTCGCAGAAGCGTGCGAGCGTCATCCCCTCCTGGAA
>JBBQNC010000353.1:0-3288 GCA_038329555.1 Thermoanaerobaculia bacterium | reverse complement strand
CCAGCGCCATGCGCGGCATCGGCAGCTCGCACGTCGATCCGTACTCGGCCATGGCCGGCGCGGCGGCGGCGCTCTACGGCCCGCTGCACGGCGGGGCGAACGAAGAAGTCCTGAAAATGCTCGAGGAGATCGGTACGGTGTCGCGGATCCCCGCTTACATCGAGGAAGTGAAGGCGGCCAAGGGCGAAAAGCGGTTGATGGGGTTCGGGCACCGCGTCTACAAGAACTTCGACCCCCGCGCCACGATCATCAAGCGCGTCGCCGACGAAGTCTTCGAGGTGACGGGACGCAACCCGCTGCTCGACATCGCCCTGGAGCTCGAGCGCATCGCGCTGCAGGACGAATACTTCATCAAGCGCAAGCTCTACCCGAACGTCGATTTCTACTCGGGCCTGATCTACCAGGCTATCGGAATTCCCACCGCGGCCTTCACGGTGCTCTTCGCGATCCCGCGGGTCTCGGGCTGGCTCGCGCAGTGGCAGGAGATGCTGACGGATCCCGAGCAGAAGATCGCGCGGCCCCGGCAGATCTGGGTCGGGCCCCCGGAGCGGGAGTTCGTACCGATCGACCGGCGCTGACCTCGCCCCCCGTTCCGCTTCGCGCCGTCCTGTTCGACTGGGACGGCACCCTTCTCGACTCCGCCGAGACGAGCTTCCGCTGTTACCGGCGGCTGTTCGAGCGGTACGGCGTCGACTTCACGAGGCCTCTCTTCGAGCGGACGTACGCGCCCGACTGGTACCGCACCTACGAGGGCGTGGGACTCGAGCGGGACAGCTGGAGCGAGGCGGACGCGCGCTGGCTGGAGATCTACCGCGACGAGGCGTGCGGGCTCCGAGAGGGGGTGGCGGACGTTCTGGCGCGCTTCGCCGCGGCTCGCGTCCGGGTCGGCCTGGTGACGAGCGGCACCCGCTCGCGCGTCCACGCGGATCTCGGACGGCTCGGCCTGGCGGACGCGTTCGTCCGCGTGATCTGCGGCGAGGACGCCACGAGGAAGAAGCCCGATCCCGAGGCTCTCCTTCTGGGGCTCGATCGGCTGGGCGTTCTCCCCGGGGAGGCGGCCTACGTCGGCGACAGCCCGGAGGACGTCGAGATGGCGCGCGCAGCCGGCGTCTTTTCCGTCGGCCTCGCGGGCGGTTTTCCGAACGCGGAAACATTGCGCCGGGCGGGCCCGGATGCGATGGCGGCGGGTCTCGCCCACGCCGCCACGCTCCTTCTCGCCTCGCAGCCTTCGCCGTCGTCGCCGACCCCGCCGCCGGCGTCCGTTCCGTGACGGGCGCCGTGCCATCCGCCCATCCGCCCGCCCGTAGAATTCGTCCATGACACCCGGCCAGGTGACCGCGCTCGTCGCGTCCTCGGTCGCCGCCGGTGCGATGAACGCGATGGCGGGCGGCGGGACGATCCTGACCTATCCGACGCTGCTGTTTCTGGGCGAGTCGGCGATCACCGCCAACGCGACCTCCACCGTCGCGCTCTGGCCGGGCTCGGCCGCGAGCTTCTTCGGCTACCGGCGTGAAGTCTCCGCGCATCGCGGCTGGCTGAAGACCCTCTTTCTGCCGAGCCTTCTCGGAGGCGCGCTCGGTGCCGCGCTCCTCCTCGTCACTCCCGTCCGGGCGTTTGCGCGCCTCGCCCCGTTCCTGATCCTCTTCGCGACCATCCTGTTCATGCTGTCCGACGCGGTGGCCCGATGGACGGGGACGTCCGACGCGGGCGATCCACCGCGGCGACGGCTCGTGCTGGCGATCCTGTTCCAGTTCCTCGTCGGCGTGTACGGCGGCTACTTCGGGGCGGGAATCGGGATCCTGATGCTCGCCGTGCTCGGATTCCTGGGGCTCTCCGACATCCACGCGGCTAACGGGATCAAGAATTTCCTCGCGATGTGCATCAACGGCGTGGCCGCGGCCTACTTCATCCTTCGCGGCGCTGTCGAGTGGCGCGCGGCTTCGATCATGATCGTTGGCGGGATCGTCGGGGGTTACGCCGGCGCCCGCTTCGCGAGGCGGATCGGGAAGGAACGGGCGCGCGCCGCCGTGGTCCTGATCGGATTCCTGATCGTTGCCCTTCTCCTCTGGCAGCGGGCGGGCTTCCGATGAACGCGAGCGTGCCGGAACGTCGGGGCTGGCGCGCGTCCTGAGGTGGCGCGTATCTTGAAGAGGCCCTGTCCGTGAGCTGGCTCGCATGGCTCGGTCTGGCGGTTCTCGTCGGCGTCATCGCCGCTGTGACGGGGTTGAAGCCCCGTGGGACGCGGCACGTGGCGAGAACGCGCCTGATGGGGATCGGCCGGTTCGTGCTTCTGATCCTGATCGCGATCTTCGCGTATCTCGCGTTCCGCGCCCGCTCCGGCGGATAGACGCCGGAAGCCCGGCTAGCCCCCGTCCTTCCGCGGCGGGACTGGCAAGGGGATCGGCATCGACATCGGCATCCGATCGCCGATCGCCCCGGAATCCTCTCCGAGGGGAAGCCGGTCGGTCGCGGGCTCCTGCTGAGCGCCCGGAATCTCGAGGCCGTGCAGCGAGACGCCGAGCAGCCGCACCCGCCGCGCTCCGGCCTCGCTCTTCTCGACCAGGGCGAGGGCGCGCTCCCGGATCTCGCCCGCCGCGCTCGTGGCCGGCCGGCGGGTCTCGCTCCGCGTGATTGTCTGGAACGTGTCGTAGCGCAGCTTGAGAGTGACCGTGCGCGCGGCGAGACCCTTCTTCTCGAGGGCCCGAGAGGCGGAGTCTGCGAGGGTGGACACCTCCTCGCGCACCCGGGCGAGGTCGGTCAGGTCGCGCGCGTACGTCTCCTCGCACCCGATCGACTTGCGCTCCCGGTCGGGCTCGACCGCGCGATCGTCGTCCCCGTGGGAGAGCCGCCGGAGCCAGTCGGCGGAGCTGCCGACGGCGGAACGGAGGACTTCCTCTGTGGCGGACCGCACGTCCACGAGGCGCTCGATGCCCGCGGCGCGGAGGCGCTTCGCGGTGACCGGCCCGACGCCCCACAGCGCGACCACGGGAAGCTTCTGGAGGAATGCCTCGACGCGCTCCGGGGCGATGACCGTGAGCCCGTCCGGCTTCTTCCACCCCGACGCGATCTTCGCGAGGAACTTGTTCGGCGCGACACCCGCCGACGCCGTCAAGCCCGTAACCTCGTGGATCCGAACCTTGATCCGCCGTGCGACGTCCACGCCGAGCGGGATTCCCCAGGCGTTCTCCGTGACGTCGAGGTACGCCTCGTCGAGCGAGAGTCCCTCGACGAGCGGCGTCACCTCGCGGAAGACTTCGAACACCTGCCGGGAGACGGCCGCGTATTTGG
>JBBQNC010000352.1:0-3307 GCA_038329555.1 Thermoanaerobaculia bacterium | reverse complement strand
GTCCCGGGAGCCCGCGGCCTCCGGCCAGAAGAACGGTTCCGAGATCCGGTAGGGGCCTCTTCCGGCATCCGGCGCCCTCCAGACGAGAAGCGTCTCGAGCCCGGGCTGCGCCCGGAGCGTCGCGGATCCATCGGCGGCGGGGACGCGCCCGATCCATTGCCAGCGGGGGAAGAGGTCGCGCTTCCCCTGGAGGACGTCGACGTCGGCGCGCTCCCGCTCGGAGGCTCCTTTCCAGCGGATCTCGACCGGGACGCCCGAGGCAGTTGCGTGGCCGGACGGGGAAACGAACGCCTCCTCGTCGGACGGGGCCACCCGGACCTCGAACGGGAACGCGGCCTCGCGCGGGGTCTTCGCGCTCCCGAGACCGGAGAGGATCGCGAAACCGGCGGCGACCAGGAGGGGGATGCGCGCGGCGGCCATCAGGGCTCGCTGCGCATGCGATCGAACTCGCGCATCAGTTCGTCTCCGCCGATCCGATCGCCCAGCTGATCGCGGCCGGCGACCCGCACGCGGCCCTCGGAGAGGAAGGCGTACCGGTGACACACGGAGGCGAGCTCGTGAAGCCGGTGCGAGGAGACGAGAATGGCGGCGCCGGCCTCAGCGCACTCCTGGAGACGCGCCGTCAACCACCTCGCGCCGTCGGGATCGAGACCCTCCCACGGCTCGTCGAGAACGATCGCGCGGGCATTCGGGCGCGCGAGCCACGCCTCGAGTCCCACGCGTTGACGCGTGCCTCGAGAGAGGTCCCGCACGCGGCGCGTTTCGTGGCTCTCCAGGGCGTCTTCCGAAACGAGGCGGGCCCAGACGCTTGCGGAGACCCGGGGCGGCAGGGTATGGCCGCCGCCGAAATGACGGAGTCCGGTGCGCGGCTCGAAGGGAGCGAGCGGCCGTCCGTGGTCCAGCACCTCGCCGCGGTCCGCGCGGACGAAGCCGCACAGGATCCGCAGAAGCGTGGTCTTCCCGGCGCCGTTCTCACCGATGAGCCCCACCACCGTTCTCTCCGGCAGCGTGAGGTCCGCCCCTCGGAGCACTTCGCGCGCCCCGTAGGCTTTGTGGATCCCGCGCGCGGCGAGCGGCTCGCCGGCTGTCACGCGTCCGTCTCCCGCAGCGGGAAGCTCGCGCGATGGAAGTAGATCGCTGCCGCGGCTGCGCCTGCTGCCGCCGCGGCGAAGAAGATGAAGACCTCCGAGGGTCGCCAAGGAGTGCCCGGTAGTGCGAGGGGAAACAGGATGCCCGCGGCCGCTCGGACGAGAATGGGACTCTCCGCGTCGTAACCCTTCAGCATTCCCACCAGGTGGAACGCCTTGCCGGTCACGAAGAGCGCAACCCAGAGGACGAGCCAGGCGACGCCGCCGCTCATGGGCCCGAATCGGACGCTCACAGCCCACGGCAGGATCGAGACGAGCGCGATAGCTGCGACGCCCGCGGGCTGGAAGGCGAGCGCCGAGCCTCCGTCGCCTGCGAGAACCTGGACGACGCCGATCGCCAGCCAGGCGCCGATACCGGGAAGCGCGGACGCCAGAAAATGCGCCGCCGCGATGCGCCCGCGGGAGCAGAGGGCCAGCGGCGGATCGTAGTAACCGCGCGAGGCGTGCGAAGTGAAGCCGGTTGAAACGGACAGCATCTGGATCAGGAGCAGGGTGAGAAGCGCTCCCTCGGAAGTGCCGGGCAGATGGATCTCCGAGCCCGCGGCGAAGATCGGGAGCAGAAGAAGGACAACCTGCAATGACATGCGGCCGGGAGTGACCCTCCAGAAGAAGGCGACTGCTCGGGCGAGGCTCATTCGGCGGCCCCGCCACAGGTCGCTGCGCCGCCGTCTCGAAAGAGGACGAGCGCGGCTTCCGGGTCCGCGCGGAGCACGGCTCTCGCGGGACGCGGGAGTGGGTGAACGTCGGCGCGTCCACCCGAAACGTGCTCGAGACGCAGCAGGCGAAGGCCATCCCCGGCGAGCGCCTCCCGCCGCGAGGGTGGGTCGTTCAACACAAACCAGAACACGCCCCGATCTGTCCTTGCGGCATCCCGAATTGGATAGGACCGAGCAAGCCGCGCTGTCGGAGGGAGCGCAATTCGTGCCGCGGGTCCTTTCGCCGGAACGTCGAGCAGCTCAGGAGAGTCGAGGAACCAGCAGGGTGTCCAGTCCGGGGTGCCGAGCCCGCAAGTGAACAGGTTCGCAGTGAGGATCTCCACCGGCGTGGATCCTCCCCGTGATCGCACGAAAGGGGAAGGTGCGAAACCGTCCTTCTTTTCGATTGCCACGAGCGTGCGATCGGCCCGCGATTCGAACGCAGCCCAGCCGAGTGTGCCGGCCATGCTCCACACTCCCTGCGCTTTCGAAGGCAGGGGTCGAATAGAGACGCGCTCGCCCGATCGGCCGTCGAAGCATTGGAGGCTTCGGCCCGACGCCGAGAGTGCGCAGAGGCTCCCGTCGCGTCCGAGCGCGATTCCCGAGTTGGAAGCGTCAAGGGGTTCCGTAGACTGAAGCGGCCGACGGACGGGGCTCGTGCCCGGGCTCGCGATCGACAGGAGTGCGGGATGCTCCGACGCGTCCAGGATCCAGACGATCCCGTCCGCGACAGTCCGACCTCCGAAGACCGCCACGGTTCCGGGAGGAAAGCCTGTCGAGTCGCTGCAGCGGAAAAAAGGCCCCCCTTCCGGGCGGTGGGCGCCCAGAAGGGCGGCGAAGGCGAAGAGAAGAAGCATGTCTCCGCGTCAGACCCCGACGACCGTCTTGCGGGCGCAGCCGGCGAACTCGAGCGCGCAATCGAGCCCCGCGGCGGCCCGGCCGATGGCCGTCGACTGCTGCGCGGCGCGGTCGAAACAGGTCACGAGCTGAGCCGTGCAGTTGCGTTGCGCGAGAGCGGGACTGGCGGAGAGTGCGGTTCCGAAGAAGGCGAGAGCGGCGGCGATGCGGGCGATGCGACGTCGATCGAACATGACGAAACCTCCTTGACGCATGATTGTCGCGACGCGGGCGCTCAGAATCGGATAGACCGCAGGGCGCAGGCGACGAAGTCGACCTCGCAATGGAGACCGGCGACCGAGCGCTCCGCCGGCGTCCTCATCTGGGCGGCGCGGTCGATGCAGACCAGGAACTGTTGCGCGCAGTTGGCGGCCGAAGCTCCCTTCGGGAGAAGTGCGAGGCCGAGGGCGAGAATCCAGGAAAATCGCGGGAGAGCGGATCTCATCGGCATGACGAGTTCCTCCTTTCGCTATTACTTGTCGCCGGTGGTCTTTCCCTTTTGGCCCTTCCGGCGCTTTCCGCTCTCAGGCAGCGGCTGACACGTCTCGCAGGCGAACATCTTCCGGC
>JBBQNC010000351.1:0-3314 GCA_038329555.1 Thermoanaerobaculia bacterium | reverse complement strand
TCGGGGCTCTCCTCTTCATCGGGTGCGCCTCGGTGCGGTCCCCCGACTCCGCGCAGAGAGTCCCGGTCATCACGAACCCCTCCGGCGCGACCGCCACCGCCGGGCTTCAGAAGATCACCACGCCGGGGAGCATCGTCGTGCCGCCCGGCACGACGGAGATGGAAATCGTTGTCACGACGCCGGGCTACAGGACGGCGGTCGTTCCTCTCGGCCCCGAATCCTTCAGCACGCTGGACTGCCTGCGCGACGAGACCGCCCACTCGCGGCCCGGGAGCACCAACCTCAAGGCGGCCCTGGACGTCTCCGATCTGCTCCGCCGCGCCGTGAGCACCGTCTCGCAATGCTCGTCCCGATCGAGAGGCCTCCAGCCGTCGATCGTCTTTCTGAAGCTCGAGAAGCTCGACCCGCCGCCCGAACCGGAAGCGATGGACGAGTGAGCAGCCGGGCGGACGCGCCGACTCGCCCAACCCGGCGACGACCGGAGTCGAATAACGGGAACGGCTCGCGGCAGAGAAGGCAGCGTCTCGTGGGCGTCTGAACGCTGAACGCTCAACGCTCAACTCTCCACACCCATATGATGCCCGGATGATCATTCACTCTCACAGACAGCTCGCTCTCATCGCCTCCCTCTCCGGCCTGATGGCGCTCGCCCCGGTGCCCCTGCGAGCGGCCGATCGCCTGATCCCGGGCGAGTACCAGGCGACCGTGACGGTCGATGGAGCGACTCGGACGTTTACCCACTGCGTCACCGCGGCCGAGGCGAAGTGGATGAGCGCGGACGCGAAGACGGGCCGCGCGGCCATCGAGAATTACCTGAAGGGAGCCTGCACGATGCAGGCGTACGACGTCACAGGCGACACCGTGTCTTACACGATGGCGTGCGGCCCGAACATCGTGAAGAGTAAGACGACGTACCACGGCGACTCCTTCGAGGGCGGCTCGACCAGCAGCTTCGGAACCCCGGAAGTCACCACGGCGCGCGGAAAATCGACGCGAACCGGGAGTTCGTGCGCCCGCACGAAGCAGCCCGCCGTCTGGACCTGGCTGGGGCAATGAACTGAATCCACGGCGGGCGCGGCGCCGGGATTAGACTCGGCGTGCGCGATTCATTGGTGGGGCCGGGCGGACTCGAACCGCCGACCTAAAGTTTAGGAAACTTTTGCTCTATCCACCTGAGCTACGGCCCCAGAGGCCGGTGATTCTATCCGCGCGCCTCGCCCGGAGTCCCTCCTGCTGGCGCGCTGATCGCTACCTCTCTCCGTCGAGGGGGGCGGCGAGAGACTTCGGGGCGCGAAAGCGCCAGGCCGCCGTCAGGCTGTCGCGGGCGAGCGTTTTGGTCGCGCTCTTCAGGTGAACGCGCGTGGCGCCCTGGCGGCCCCAGGCGCCGTTGACCGGAGAGAAGACTGTTGGTGCGATTTGCATGAAGGCTTCCCGGTCTTCGGGCGTCAGCTTCACCATCGCCCAGCCTTTCTCGGGCATCAGGGTGGCGAAGATCTTTCCGCGGACGCGGAAGTCGGGATGGCTCATGTGGGCGCTTTCGGTCGCCTCGGGAAGCGAGAGAGCGATCTTTCGGAAATCGTCTTCCGTCATGGTGTCTCCACCTTCGCGCGGCGCACCCACCGGGGAGCGGACTGCGTCTTCTGCCGCAGGATGAGGTTCAGTTGCCCCGCGTGGTGCTGGACGTGGCGCATGTTGTAGAGCATCAGCTCGAGAGCGGTGAGCGAGCCGTCGAGAAAGCCGGTGCGCTCTCTCGAGTGGTCGTCCGAGAGCGCCTCGATCGATCTCCGGCAGTTCTCGCGGCCGTGACGGAGATAGGCCCGGATCTCCTCCTTCGTGTACGGCCGCTCGGGATGGGCGCCTTCCGGATCCAGCTCGGCGAGCGTGAACGGAGGCGGAGGAGCGAATCCGTCCGGCGAGGCGGCCATGTAGAAGTCCAGGAAGAAGAGCGCGTGGAAGGCGACGTACCAGAACTCGGGGGTCTGCGACCGGTCGCTCCAGAGCTCCTCCGGGCAGGCGGCGACGGCGTTGTCGCGCATGTCGATCGCGGCGCCGAACTGCTGCCAGATAGCGGATCTCCAGGGGGCGTCGACTTGCGAGGATCCCGCTGCTGAGCGAATGGCGAATACCTCCGCGAAGGGGGCGATTGTATTCGGCTGCTGCGGTAACGGTCAGGGCCGGACCCCTCACCCCTGCCCTCTCCCCGTGCCCGGGGCGAGGGAGAAGAGCTCGGGAGCAGCAGGCGCGGCGGCCGGCGTGACGCATAGACTCCTTCGCACGATTTGCCGCCGGAGGGACCGATGACACGCCGATATTTCTATCTCGCTCTGTGCATCCTCGGCTCCGTCCTGCCGTACTCGCAGTTCGTCCCCTGGCTGGCGGCGCACGGCATCGACGTTCCCCTCTTCGTCCGGGACCTCTTCGCCAATCGGATCGCCGCCTCGTTCGCACTCGACGTCCTCGTCTCCGCCGTCGTAGTCTGCGGCTTCATCCTCGCGGAGGGACGGCGACTTCAGATGACGCATCTCTGGATTCCGGTCGCCGCTGTCTGCCTTGTCGGCATCTCCTGCGGGCTCCCGCTCTTCCTCTACCGGCGCGAGGGTGCGCTCGAGCACCCTGTCAGTCGATAACTCCTCAGCCGTCATTACCGGTAAGGAGCGAACTGCAGAATCTCTTTAGGAGGTTTCATGAAACGGCTGCTCTTGTTCGCGTTGGCTCTTGGGGTCGCCGCTCCCGGATGGGCCGTAGTTCGTTACTTCCATTGGGACAAACCATCCCACGGTGATCGCGGGAACGTGACGGCGCTCGACCTCGCGGCAGGAAGAATCCTCTGGGAGGTAAAACCCTCGAAGTCGACGAACTTTGTTCAGGAGACTACCCTTGGCGTTCTCACCGGCAACGACGAAGGGGAAGTCGTCCTGCTCGACAAGAGCGATGGCAAGGTGATCTGGCGGTGCAGTCTCGAATCGAAGGCGGAGATCAAGACACTCATGGCAGACACGGAAGACGGATTTCTGGTTGCCTCGGGAGACTCGCTTTTTTGGCTCGTTAGCCGCGACGGAAAGCTGCTGCTCCGCTGCCACAACACCTGCACGCCTCCGAAGGGCCTCGCAAAATAGAGGCAGCCGCGCAGATCCGCCGCCGGGTCCGGGACGCCATCCCCGCCGTCTGGCGCCGCCGGTTGCGGCGCTGGGCGAACGAGGGTCCCGTGCGTCTGCGGGACGCGCTTCCCGACGCCTTCGACCTCCTGCGGGACGAGGCGCGAAGGCTCCCTCCTCCGCGTCTGCGGGCGCGCGTGTCGCTGACGAGCGGCCGGC
>JBBQNC010000350.1:0-3335 GCA_038329555.1 Thermoanaerobaculia bacterium | reverse complement strand
CGAGTGTTCCCCTCCGGAGCCGGGGTCGCCATGGCCGAGGTCCCCGACGACGGCAGCGGTCTGCGCCAGGTAGACGCGCACGCCCAGGCGGGGACGCTTTCCGCCATGGTCCTTGATGAGTCCCACGAAGAGGCGGAATCTAGCAGATGTCCCGCGCGCCCGGTCGGACGTCTCTTCGATTCGTCTATCCCGTCGGCCACGGAAACGCTCCGGCTCGGAGAAGCGCCGGAGGCTCCTTCGTCGCGTCGACGATCGTCGACGGCTTGCCTCCCGTCGTGCGCCCTCCGTCGATCAGGACGTCGATCTCCCTCCGGAAGACCGACTCGATCGCGTCCGGGTCGTCGAGGGGAGGGCTTCCCGAGCGATTCAGGCTGGTGCCCGTCAACGCGCCGGCGGTCGCGAGAAGCAGACGGAGCTTCCGGGACGCCGGCAGCCGGACAGCGAGGCTCGAAGTCCCGCGAGAGGCCGCGATGGGCGCCCGGAGGAGGAACACGACCGTCAGGGGCGCCGGCCAGATCTCGAAGTAGTGATCGAGGGTCTCGTCGGGCGCGAGGACACCGAGGCGCTGAAGCTGCGCACGCGAGGAAAAGAGGACGGGAAGGGCCTTTCCGTCGTCGCGCGCCTTGGCCTGGAACACGCGCTTGACGCCCGCGACCGAGAAAGGGTCCGCGGCGAGCGCGTAGAACGTCTCGGTCGGCACGGCCGCCACGCCGCCGTTGCCGAGGAGCTCCCTCAGCCGGAAGACCTCCTCCGGCGAGCTGTTCAGAACGTCGATCGAGATGCGCCGCACGCCGTGCCCATCCTCCGGTCGCGACCGAGTGTATTCCCCGGCGCCGCGACAGAACCGTGGCCCCCGTGGCCGTTCAGCGGCCGATGTAACGCTCGTAGAGCGTGCGGGCGCGAAGCGGATCGCCCGTGCCGCGTACGACGCATCGGCCGTCCGAAAAAATCGTGAGGCTCACGCCCTCCACCTCGGCGGCAAGGAGGTGCTGCGAACGTCGCACCCGGCCGACCGCCGCGAGCCGGCGTTCCAGGGCCTCGAGATCGGGCCGCTCCCGGCCGGCCGGAGCGACCTGAACGGCCGACCGCCCGCAGAGCTTCACGACCTCGGTGGCTCCTTCGCCCTCGAGCGCGGGAAACTTCCCCTCGGCGCACGCCGGGCAGGACACGGAAGGCCTCGCGCTCTCGAAGAGCCGCCGCGTCCGCCACGCTCCGTTCCAGGCGTGAATCGTCAGGACCCCCCGGGAGACTTCGGACCCCGAGAGCCACCGCAGCGCCTCCGTCGCGGCGATGCCCGCCACCGTGGCGGGCAGCGTCGGCACGACGCCGGACGTGTCACACGTGGGGCCGGAGCCCGCCGGCGGCAGCTCCTCCAGATAGCACCGGAGACACGGGGATCCCGGCCGCGAGATCGAGACGAGTCCCTCCTCGCCGACGCAGGCCGCGTAGACGGAGGCGAGCCCGATCGATCGAGCGGCGTCGGAAACGAGGAGCCGCGTCTCGAAATTGTCCGACGCGTCGAGGACGAGGTCGTGCGCGGCCCCGCCGAGCACTTCGACCGCGTTGCGGTGGTCGAGGTCCGCGACGATGCCCCGAACCTCCACGTCCGGCGCGATGGCCGACAGCCGGCGGACGGCCGCCACGGCTTTCGGCGCGACTTCGGCGGCGTCGCGCGCGTCGAAGAGAAACTGCCGCGAGAGGTTCGATGGCTCGACGACGTCGCGATCGACGAGCGTCAGCCGCCCGACTCCCGCCCGCGCCAGCATTTCGGCCGCGGCGGCGCCGACCGCGCCGACTCCCACGATCGCGACGGACCCGGCGCGGATCCGGCGCAGACCCTCTTCCCCGATTCCCGGGAAGAGCCGGGAGCGGGAGTGGCGGTCCGGCGCGGCCGGGTCTCTCGCCGGTCCGGTCACGCGCGCGCTCCCGCGAGAAGCGCCGCGGCGTGCTTCAACGCGGTGTCCGGAACCGTCTCACCCGCCAGCATCCGCGCGATCTCGGACACGCGTTCGCGCCCCTGGAGCTCGTGGATCGACGCTACGGTCCGCCCGGAGACCTCGGCCTTCTCCGCCCGGAAGTGCCGGTCGGCGAGCGCGGCAATCTGCGGCACGTGCGTGACGCAGAGGACCTGGTCGTGCGCGGCCAGCGCGCGGAGCTTCCTGCCGACGACTTCGGCCGTTCGACCGCCGATCCCCGCGTCCACCTCGTCGAACACGAGCGTGCGCCCGCGCCGGCCGCGGCCGGACGCCACCGACTGGATGGCGAGCTGGAGCCGGGAGAGCTCGCCGCCCGAGGCGATCTTTTCGACAGGCTTCTCCGGCTCTCCCGGGTTGGGGGCGAACAGCAGCGACGCCCATTCGGACCCGGCGCGACGGGGCGTGGCGTCTGAGTGCGCCGCGAGGGAGATGCGGAAACGGGCCTTCTCCATGGCCAGCGCCCGGATCTCCTTTTCGACGGCCGCCGAGAGCCGGGGCGCGGCCGCCGCGCGCTTCTTCGAGAGCACCGCCGCGGCCGCGGCGTAAGCGTCCCGGGCCCGGCGTTCCTCTTTTTCCGCGCGCTCGTGGGCGTCCTCGAAGTTGCCGAGATCCGCACGCTCCGTCTTCCAGGTCGCGAGAAGCGCCGACATGTCCGCGACCGGGCAGCCATACTTCTTCTTCAGCTTCGACAGGCGGTCGAGACGCGTCTCGATCGCCGTGAGTCGCGCCGGATCACACTAGATCTGGCCGGCGGCGTCGCGGGCGGCCGCCGCGCGGTCCGTGTCGCGCCGCTTCAGCTCCTCGGCCTCCTGCCAGTGCGAAGCCTCGGATGGATCGATGGCGGCGAGCTCCGCGAACGCCCGGGCCGCCTCTCCCAGCCGGTCCGCCGCCGACCCTTCGTCCTCGGAGAGCGCGGAGAGGGCCGCCTCTCCGGCCGTCCGGATCCGATCGGCGTAGGCGAGGCGGGTCCGCTCCCTCTCGAGATCCTCCTCCTCCCGTCCATCCGGCGCGGCGGCTTCCATCTCCCGGATCTGATAGTCGAGGGAATCGAGGCGCGCGGCCCGGTCCCGCCGCGAGGCTTCGAGCGCGGCGAGCGCCTCCGCGGCCGCTTTCCACGAGTCCGCGGCGGCGATCGTCGCGTCGAGCTCCGCTCCCGCTCGGGCAAAAGCGTCCAGAAGGTCGAGCGCGGCATCGGCCTCCGCGAGCTCCTGCTCCGAGTTCTGGCCGTGGATGGCGACGAGCCGCGCGCCCAGGCGCGCGAGGGTCCTCACGGAGGCCGGCTCGTCCTCCACGAAGCCGCGGCCGCGCCCGTCGGATGAGATCTCGCGGCGGATCAGGATCGCCGCGGCGGCCGGGAGC
>JBBQNC010000349.1:0-3349 GCA_038329555.1 Thermoanaerobaculia bacterium | reverse complement strand
TGGATCACGGCCTGTCGTTCCGGCTGGAGCCCATTCACGACTTCCGCATGAACCGCCGCGTCGACATCCTGAAGATCTTCGGACGGGGCAGCGTGATCCTTTCCGTCGGCGGTCCGCTTCTTTCGCACGAGGTCACGCCGGAGTTTCCGCTGAACGTCTCGTCCCGCGATCTCGTCGCCTGGACGGGCGAGCTGGTGCCTTCCGTCCTCGAAGACCGTTTCCTCGAAGAGGTCATGATGCCCGACATCGGCAGCGCCCCGAAGATCCGGTTCGAGGGGCAGGGGACCGTCATGACCGAGCCGCCGCGGCCCCGCCGCCGCGCCTCGGACCTCGCCCGCGCCCCGGAGGCCGACCGGAGGTCCTAGGAGGGAACCGGGGCCGGGAGCCGAGCGACCAACGGGAGCGAGACGGCCGCGGTACTCCGCGGTCAACTAGACCGTGAATCGGGAGACGAAGAGAAACTCAGAGGGAGATCGGGGTCCCTCGGAAGACCGAGACACCCGATCCCTCCGCCAGGAACGCCGAGGAGGGGGGTGATCGGAGCGCTTCCGCGTATCGATCCCCGTACAGGCGCGACACGTCGCAATCCAGAAGTGATTCCGACGCGCTGCGGACGGTCCAGGGGGGATGCTCGACCCGGTACTCGAGCGTGCGGGTAGGTCCTCTCCGCGTGTATCCCCACCCCTGGCTCGCGATGAAGTCCTCCTCGCTGCCGGCGGCGGGAATCCGCGGCGGTCCCGAGACCGCGACCTCGAGGCGGTTCTCCCGCCCCTGGAATCTCCAGACGTAGGTGGCGCGGCACGATCCCCCGGCCTCGCCTTCCCGCACGCGGTGCCGCGTCGGCAGCGCGACGTAACGCTCCCCGTAGATCACGCGCGCCGCGAGCGCGACGGCCGGCGAAGGCACGATTTCCCGGACGAAGACGACGCCGCGGCGCCACTCGGCGCCGGCCTTCCGGCGCACGTAGAAGCGAAGGTTCACCTCCTCGAACTTCTGGTGAAAGAGAAGGGGAAGGCCGAGGACCCGCGTCTCGAGAAAGAGAAATCCCACCATGCTGACGAACGCGCGGCCATGCCACGTATCGGGCTCGGTGCCGGCGGGCAGATCCTCCGAGAGCGCCGCCGGGTCGATCTCGTAGTTGAGCATCGCGAGATGACGCCACCGGGCGGTTAAGAACGGACGCGGCGAGATCAGAGCGAGGCCGGGATCCGGCTGCCGCGATGGCAGGTAAAAGAGGTGACCGCGTTGCGGCCCTCGAAAAAATCGCGGTTCAACCCGCTCTGCATCTCGAAGTGGCGACGGGCCGTCTTCTTCGCCGGCAGCTCGTCGCTCGCGAAATTGCCGGGGACGTGGCACGCCGAGCAGGTCACCCCGAGGAGTCCGGTGAGCGCGCTCATCATGCCGGGCAGGCGTCCCGCGGGCTTGCCGCGCAGAAGCTCGTCTGCCCGGGTGTGGGAGGGACGGCGGCTGGAAGGAGAAGAAAGAGGACGACGGCGGTGCACATGCGAAAGACCTCGGAGCGCGCCCGGAAGCGCGCCTCAGCAATCGGACGATCCAGTGTACCGGTCGAGGCCCCCTTCAGGGCGAGGGCCGGCTCCCGGCCAGAGACGCGAACGTCTGGAGGCGCGAGCGAGCGGCTTCGAGAATGCGGTCCACCGAGGCCTCGTCCTCGTGCTCGCAATACAGACGGATCATGGGCTCGGTTCCGGAGAGCCGGTGCAGCAGCCAGCCCCGGCTGCCGAATGCGTACTTGACTCCGTCTTTGTCCCCGACCGCGGTGACAGGCTCGCCGGCGATCTCCCCCGGCGGCTCCTCGCGCACCGATGTCAGGAAGGCCGAAATGACGTGAACGGGAAGGGTGACGTCGCGCCGCCCGTACGCGAACTCGCCGAATTCCGCCGCCAGGTCCGCCAGGGCGCCCTCGAGATCGCGGCCGGAGAGGGCGAGGCTCTCGATCAGGAGCAGGGCGTTCAAGAGGCCGTCGCGCTCGGGGAGGTGAAAGGAGAACGCATAGCCGCCGCTCTCCTCGCCGCCCGCCGCCGCCTCGCCCCGGTTCATCAGATCCGCCACGTACTTGAACCCGATCGCGGTCTCGTGGAGCGGCACGCCGAGGGAGGCCGCGATGCGGTCGATGAGAAGGGAGGTGGAGAACGTCTTCGCGATCCCTCCCGTCAGCCCGCGCCGCCTGTAGGCGTGCAGGAGAAGGAGGGCGAGGACACGGTGCGGCGAAACGAAGCGGCCGCGCGCATCGAGGACGCCCAGGCGGTCCGCATCCCCGTCCTGAGCGACCGCCAGATCGAGCTTCTCCGCGCGGACGCGGTCCGCCGCCGCCGCGAGGTTGGACGCAATCGGCTCCGGATGGACGCCGCCGAAGAGCGGATCCCGCTCGGCGCGGAAGGCGGCGACGCGGGTCTTTCCTCCGGAGAGGATGTCCCGGACGAGGGACCCCGCCGCCCCGTGCATAGAATCCGCGAGCACCGCGAGCCCGGCTCCGCGCATCGCGTGGAGATCGACGAGGGCGCTCAACCGTTCTCGGTAGGGAGTCAGCAGATCCTCGACTTGAACGGTCCCCGCCCTGGCCGAAGGAGGAGACCGCGGGGCCTCCGCGGCTCGCGCGACGGCGTCGTACAGCTCCGGGGGGGCGCTTCCTCCGAAGTGCGACTTGATCTTGAAGCCGTTGTACGCCCCGGGGTTGTGGCTCGCGGTGATCGCGATGCCGCCGGCGAGTCCCAGATGGTGAACGTGGTCCGAGACCACGGGCGTCGGGATCGGGCGATCGGTCAGCAGAACCTCGAGGCCCGCCGCGGCGAGAGTGTCGGCGGCCCGGCGCGCGAACTCGGGAGAGAAGAAACGGGTGTCGTGGCCGACGACGATCCTCGACGTGTCACCCTTCGGAAGCGATCGGTAGACCTCCGCCGTCGCCGCCGAAAGACGCTCGATCGCCGCGAACGTGCACCCCTCGGCGATGACTCCCCGCCAGCCGTCGGTGCCGAGAGGGAAGCTCAACGCGCGAGCGGCGCGTCCGTGCGCGGGAAGCGGATCGCGGTGAGCCGGTCCTCGGTCAGCCCCTCTCGGGCGAGAAACTCGGACGCGCGCGCGAACCGGAATCCCCGCGCCGCCAGCCCGTCGAGCAGCGCCGGAATCCTGGGCGCGACCGGGTCGTCCCGGTCGCTTCCCAGGTGGAGGAGCACGATTCCGCCGTTCTCCGCGCGCTCGACCAGCGCCTCCACCACCCTCTGCGAGGATCGGTATCCGCGGGACCGCGGGTTGGAGATCCAGTCGAGCCCGTCCAGGCCGGCGCGGCCTCCCGTCCAGCCGACGTGCCAGTACCCGGACTCCGCCGCCCAGC
>JBBQNC010000348.1:0-3360 GCA_038329555.1 Thermoanaerobaculia bacterium | reverse complement strand
CGGCCGCACCGGGAGGCGTCGGCGGCGCAGGGTTCCGGCTCCGCCATGCGCCGCGGCTTTCCGATGTCGCGTGGGAGCCCGTCGGAGAGGATCTTCTCGTGACGGGGCGCATCTCGTGAAGCCGGGAGCCTGATCCATGTTCACGGGAATCGTGAGCGCGATCGGCCGGGTCGACGCTCTGGAGCCTCGCAAGGGGGGCGCGCGTCTGACGGTGACTCCCACCGCGCCCTGGGCGCAACTCGAGCGGGGGGAAAGCGTCTCGGTCTCCGGCGTCTGCCTGACGTCGCTCTCCCGCGGCCGGCGTCTCTCCGCCGACCTTTCGGCCGAGACCCTGCGCCGGTCGAACCTCGGCGCTCTCGCCGTCGGCGCTCTCGTCAACCTGGAACGGGCGTTGCGCCACGGCGATCGCATCTCGGGACACTTCGTGCTCGGCCACGTCGACGGGATCTCCGTGCTCCGGGACGTCCGGAGGGAGGGCAACTCCTGGCTGTACCGCTTCACGGTCCCGATCGGGCTCTCCGGGTTCGTCGTCGAGAAGGGTTCCGTCGCCCTGGACGGAGTCAGCCTCACCGTCGCCGGGAGAGGCTCGCGCCACTTCTCCGTCGCGGTCATCCCCGAGACCCGTGATCAGACGACCCTCGGAACGGCGCGCGAGGGGACGCGGTTGAATTTCGAAGTCGACGTCTTCGCGCGCTACGGGTCGGCGGGATGGCGTCGGGCCGTCGGCGCGAGCTCCGCGCGGCGGCGCTCCGCGATCTCCGCGAAATGATCCTCTTCGAAGAGGCGCCGGCTCCGCTCCTTCGGGCGGGGGAGTTCGACCTCGGGGGACGACGAGTCGCCGTTCGCGCGTACGCCTACGCGGGCGAGTCCGGGCCGCCCGCGTACCGGTTCGACCCCCTGGACCGCGCGTTCGTGGCCCGCCAGCGGTCCGGCACCCTCCTCGCGGGGCCGTCGAAGGCCGGCCCCTGGATGGCCGCCTTCGCGAAGGCGCCTCCGGGGCCGGCGCTCGTCCAGGGGGGCTCAGGCGGGGAGCCGGTCCAGGGGGCCTACCGGGCCGCGGCGGAGGGCGCGGTCGGGTCCGGCCGGGGCGCCTACCTCCTGGATCCCCCCCCGGCCGGGCTGCCCGATCGTCCGGGCGGCGCGCCGGCCTCGCCTCCGCCGGAGCTCGTGGCTCTCTACTCGTGGTCCCCCGCCGGAGACCTGGACCCGAAGCGCTTCGCGGCGGCGCGCGACCGCGGGATCCCGGCGGGCGTGCTCTGGCCGGTCATCCCCGGCTGGACGGCGGAGCCCGGGTTCGTGCTCCCGTTTCTCGAAGAGGCCGCGCGGTCCGGGGCGGAGTTCGCGCTCGCCATCGCGCCCTCGCACGACGTGGAGTTCCGCCGTGGGGCGGTCGACGCTCGAGCCGGATCCGCCGGAGGGCCCGAGCAGTCCGAAGCGCTCTTCGACCGGCTGTATCACACGCCCTGGGAAGAGGAACTGGCCGAGAGCCTTCGTTCGGCGAGGACCGCGGCTTGCCGGGCGGGGCTCGCCAGCCTGCCTCCGCGCCCCGCGGCGCGGAACGAGCCCCGGGCCAACGTGCTCGCGGCCCAACGCCTCGAGGAAATGGCGCGCGACGCCGTCAACGAACACCGCGCCTCGCTCCTTCACGCCGCGGTCCGCTGGATCGACGCGTGCGGACGCGACCTCTCCGCGATTCTTCGCGAGGGGAACTTCGCCAGGGCGTTCCCATTCGGACGGGACCTCGCCCGCGAGACGGAAGACGCTTTGCGGGAGGCCATCGGTTGAGCGCTGTCCCGGAGGCCTCCGGCCTCTACGTCCACCTGCCGTACTGCCGGTCGCGTTGCGATTACTGTTCGTTCGTCGTCACGACGGATCAGGTGTCCCGCGCCGCCTATCTCGCGGCCCTGGACACGGAGGCCTCTCTCGCGGCCGCCGAAGCGGCGGACGCATCCTTCGATTCGATCTATCTGGGAGGCGGGACTCCGTCGCTCGTTCCTCCGGAAGACCTGGAGCGGCTCCTCGCCTCCTTCCGGTCCCGCTTCCGGATCCTGCCCGGCGCGGAAGTCACCCTCGAGGCGAACCCGGACGACGTGACGAAGGAGCTCGCCGGCCGGTGGGGTTCCGCGGGCGTGAACCGCGTCTCGCTCGGAGTCCAGTCGCTGTCCGACGTCGAGCTCTCGGCCGTCGGAAGGCGCCACGACGCGGCGGGGGCGAGGGCGGCCCTCTCCGTGCTCGGCCGCGCGGGGATCTCCCTGTCCGGCGACCTCATACTGGGCCTGCCCGAGCAGACGGCGGAGTCCTTCGCCGCGAGCGCGGCGGAGCTCGCGCGCTCCGGCGTCGAGCACGTATCCGTTTATCTGCTCGAGACCGAGAAATCGAAGATCATCGAGGCCGATCGGCGCGAAAGACCCGAGCGCTATCTCGCGGACGACGCACAGGCGGACCTCTGGCTCGGGCTCGGCGGGTCGCTCGCGGCCGCGGGGTTTTCGCACTACGAGATCTCGAACTGGGCCCTCCCCGGGCGGGAATCCCGCCACAACCGGAAATACTGGCGGCGGGTTCCGACGCTGGGTCTGGGCATTTCCGCGCACGAGCTCTGGACAGAGCGCCGCCGCGCGAACGTTTCGACGCTTCCCGGTTATTTCGACGCGATCGGTCGAAGGATGCGCCCCGTCGCGACCGACCGCCCCGTCGACGCCAGTGAGAGAGCGAAGGAGAGGATCGTCCTCGGCCTTCGCCTCTCGGAGGGCGTTGCCCGGGAGGAGATCGAGGCGTTCATCGCGGAGGCCGGCGACCGCCGGCTCGCCGAGGACTGGAACACCTGGCGTGAGAGCGGGATCCTCCAGGATCGCGGCGAGCGGACCTTCTTGACCGAGCGGGGATTCCTGCTGTCGAACGAGGTCCTCTGCCGGTTCGTGTGAAGGCGGTCGGGTAGAATTTCGCCGGGATCGTACCGAAAGGAGACACGAAATGAAGGAGAAGGCGCTCCGTTCGATCGGCGCGGGCGTCGGGGCCGTCCTGCTGGCCGGGCTCGCGATGGCGCAGCCGATCGGCTCCGCGCACTGGAAGTCCGCGATCGAGGTCGAGGGCGGGAAGCGGGAGTCGGTCGGACCGATCAGCGGCGAGTTCTGGATGAAGCAGGGCAAGGTCCGGATGAAGAACTCGGTCATGGGCATGAACATGAACATCATCCACGTCAACGACACGACCTGGCAGTGGAACGACGAGCAGAAAACCGGGATGAAGTTCGGCGCCGCGCTCAACCCCCGCCAGCAGGGAGGCTCCGACTACGCCAGCCGGATCGACGAGTATCGCAGCAAGGGAAAGAAGATCGGTTCCGAGAAGCTCGACGGCCATTCG
>JBBQNC010000347.1:0-3386 GCA_038329555.1 Thermoanaerobaculia bacterium | reverse complement strand
ATCAGGAAGCGCGCCTTTCCGGAGCCGATCTCCACCTCGATCGGGGCGCGCCGGCCGAAGAGCGCGGCGGGATCGGGGGGCGCGCCCGCCCAGAGCGCCTCGTCCTCGGTGATCGGACGCGATGAGGGTTGCCGGAGCGGGGACGGGGCGTTCATGCCGGTCGTCTTGCCGGGGCTCAGCGCACCCTCTCGGCGACCGCCCGCGCGAATTCCAGGGTCCCGGCGGTCCCGCCGATGTCCGGCGTGCGGATCCCCGCGGCGAGAGTGCCGAGCAGGGCCCGCTCGACGCGGTCCGCCAGCTCGGGAAGCTCGAGGTGCCGCAGCATCAGGATGGCGCTCATGAGCAGAGCCGTCGGGTTGGCGCGGTCCTGTCCCGCGATGTCGGGCGCGGTGCCATGGACCGCCTCGAAGATGGAGACGTCCGGGCCGATGTTGGCGCCGGGGACGACGCCCAGCCCGCCGACCAGGCCCGCCGCCAGGTCCGACACGATGTCGCCGTAGAGGTTTTCGAGCAGGAGCACGTCGAAGGTCTCGGGAACCATGACGAGCCGCATGCACGCGGCGTCGACGATCCGGTCGTCCGCCTGGATGTCCGGATAGTCCTCCGAGACACGACGGAAACAGTCGAGGAAGAGCCCGTCGGAGAGCTTCATGATGTTGGCCTTGTGGATCGCCGTCACGCGCTTGCGCCCGTTCCGCCGCGCATGGTCGAAAGCGAACCGGGCGATGCGCGTCGAGGCGAACTCCGTGATGACCTTGATCGACTCGACGACTCCGGGAACCACCACGTGCTCGAGGCCGCTGTAGAGGTCTTCCGTGTTCTCCCGCACGACGATGAGGTCGACGTTCTCGAAGCGGCTCTTCACGGTGGGCACGTTCCGGACGGGCCTCAGGTTCGCGTAGAGGTCCAGGCCCTTGCGCAGCCGGACGTTGATCGAGGCGAAGCCCTTCCCGACCGGCGTCCCGACCGGTCCCTTGAGGGCGACGCCGTTGCGGCGGATCTGGTCGAGGACCCGGGGAGGAAGCGGGTCGCCCTCCGCCTTTTCTGCTTCCACCCCGACGACGGCCTCTTCGAACGCGAGAGGCGCCCCGGCGCTCTCCAGGATGGAGACGACCGCGGCGGCGACCTCGGGGCCGACGCCGTCCCCTCGAATCAGAGTCACGGTCCGGGTTCGGGTCGACACCCTCGAGCTCCTTGAATGAAATGGCCGAGGCGGATCGCGCCGGCCGCGGAACCTTACCCCGTCTTCGCGTCGGAAGCCGTCTCCTCCCTGCCGACCGAGGCTTCCGTCTTTTCGGCGGTCGGCTCCTTCTTCTCGGCGGCGGGCTCCTTCTTTTCCGGAAGGATCATGAGCACCTTCTGGATCGTCGTCGGGCTCGCCTCCTCGATGACGAAATCCGCCCGGCGCCCGCGCCAGCGCTCGCCCTTGCGGGGGATGCGGCCGAACCTCATCAGGAGGAGCCCCGCGATCGTCTCGGCTTCGTCCCGCGGAAACGAGATGCCGAACTGCTCCTCGAGGTCGTCCAGGCGGTAGGTCCCGTCCAACAGGAACTGGCGCTTTCCCGTGGCCACGAAGCCCGGCGTTTCCTCGTCGAACTCGTCCTGGATGGGCCCCAAGAGCTCCTCGATTGCGTCCTCGATCGTCGCGATGCCTGCGGTGCCTCCGAACTCGTCGACGACGACCGCCATGTGCGTCTTGCGGCGGCGCATCTCCCGAAAGAGGTCCTCGGCGGGCTTGAACTCGGGCACCAGGAACGGTGGGTCGACGTACTTTTCCAGCCGGAAAGCCTCCTCTTCCTCGTCCGTGACGTCGAAGAGGTCCTTCGCATGGAGGATTCCGATGACGTTGTCCAGGGACTCCCGATAGACGGGAAGGCGCGAGAGCTTGTGCTCGCGGAGCACCGCCCGCACCTCGGAGAACGGGGCGGTATCCGGCACGGCCACGACGCGGGTTCGCGGAACCATGATGTCCCGAACGGTCTTGTCGCCGAACTCCAGGACCTTGTGGAGGAGCCGCTTCTCCTCGCCGTGGATGAGGCCCTCGTCCGCACCGAGGTTGATCACGCTCTTCATCTCCTCCTCGGTGAGCGTCGGAGACTTCTCCGCGATCCCGAGGACGCGCAGCGTGCGGGTCGTGAGGTTCACGACGAGAGTCACGACAGGGGAGAAGACCTTCATGATCCACGTCATCGGCACCGCAACCGTCCGAGCTACGGTGACCGGGGACGCCGAGGCGATCGCCTTCGGCGCCATCTCCGCGAACACGAAGAGCGTCACGGTCGACACCAGAATCGCGGCCGGAACTCCCCACTTCTCGCCGACCCACACCGTCGCGATGGCCGTCGCGAGCGCGGAGGCCGAGCTCAAGGCCAGGTTCTGTCCGATCAGGATCGTCGCGAGAAGGCCCGACGTCTTCGACTTCAGCGCGCGGATGAGTCCCGCGCGGCGGTCTCCCTTTTCCCGCAGCCGCTGGAGGTCGATGCGCGAGAGCGAGACGAGGGCGGTCTCCGCCCCGGCAAAGAACGCGGACACGATCAGGGAGAGGATGAAGAGCGCGATGAAGAGCGGTATGTGGTAGTCCATGCGCTCAGTCCTTTCCGAGCCGGTCGAGAGCCCAGCGGGCGGCGCTCGACAGTCCGCCCGACGGGACGGAGACGGCGGCCGCGAGCGCCGGAGAGGCCGCCGCGTCCGCGACGCTTCCGGCGGACGCGGCGGCGTTGCGCTGGAGACCCCGACGTCCCGCCCGGTTCAGCGCCGTTGCGCCGAATCGCCGCCGCCACTCTCCCTTTCCCATCTCGAGCCACTCGACGCGAGTCGGCGGCGGGGAAGTTGCGGGGGAGGGGGGCAGGATCGGCGCGTTCCAGGGACACGCGTCCTGGCAGTCGTCACAGCCGAAGACCCGGTCGCCCACGAACGCGCTCATCTCCCCGGTCAGCGGCCCGCGGTGCTCGATCGTCCAGTACGCGAGGCATCGCGACGCATCGAGAACGCCCGGTTCGACGAAGGCCTGCGTCGGGCATGCATCGAGGCACCGGACGCAGGAGCCGCAGCGCTCCGCGATCGGGGCATCCCGCGGAAGATCGAGGTCCGTGAGAATTTCGGCGAGGAGCAGGAAGGAGCCCCGGTCGGGATCGATCAGGCAGCCGTTCTTACCGATCCATCCGAGCCCCGCGGCCGCGGCGAAGGAGCGTTCGGCGAGAGGAGTCGAGTCGACGCACACGCGCCACGAGAAGCCCCCTCCCATCCGCCGGAAGGCGGACTGCGCGACGCGCTCCGCCCGATAGCGGAGGCCGCCGTGGTAATCGTCGCCCGTCGCGTAACGGGCGATCCGGGAGCCGTCCTGCGCGACCGGCGGATCCGCCCGATGGGGGGCGGAGAGGCAGACG
>JBBQNC010000346.1:0-3391 GCA_038329555.1 Thermoanaerobaculia bacterium | reverse complement strand
GGATCGCCGCAAGATCGAGCGTGTTTCGCGTGTGATCGGCGAACGTGCGGACTCCCCTTTCGCAGAGGATGACCTCGTAGTTCCCCTCGGCGAGGAGGTACTCCGCGGAAAGGAGGAGCTCCTCGATCGTCGCCGACATGCCCCTCTTCAAGAGGACCGGCTTGCGGATCCGGCCCACCTTCTTCAGGAGCGAAAAGTTCTGCATGTTGCGCGCGCCGATCTGCAGGCAGTCGGCGTACTCCGCGACGACGTCCACCGTGTCGGTGTCGAGAACCTCCGTGATGATGGGAAGGCCCGTCTCCTCGCGCACCTTCGCCAGAATCTTCAAACCCTCGAGCCCCAGCCCCTGGAAGGAATAGGGGGACGTGCGCGGCTTGTACGCTCCGCCGCGGTAGAGATCCGCGCCGGCCGCGCGCACCAGATGGGCGATCTCCAGCGCCTGCCCCTCCGACTCGACCGCGCACGGTCCGGCCACGATCGCGAGCTTGGCGCCCCCGACCGGTACGCCGCCGACGGAGACGACCGTGTCCTCGCGCTTGGCCTCGCGGGAGACGAGCTTGTAGGGAGCGGAGACCGGAATGACCTCGGCGACGCCCGGCAGATTTTCGAACGCGCCGGCTTCGACGCTCCCCCGGTTGCCCGTGATCCCGATCGCGGTGCGCTGCGCCCCGGGGATCGGATGGGCCTGGAGGCCCAGCGCCTGGACGGTGTCGACGACCCGCCGGACATCCTCCGCGCTGGCCGCCGCGTCCATGACGATGAGCATCGGGGTGCTATCATTATGGGCTGGATCAACCGTGTCAAACTCGTCTGAAAGGTGTTCCCGAATGAAACGGATCGCCCTTTCCTCGCTCGCTGTTCTCGTCCTCTCGCTCGCCTCCGCTCCCCTGTTCGCCTACAACGTGAAGCTGAAGGACGGGTCCATCCTCTTCGCCAGGACGAAGTACGAGATCCGCGGGAAGAAAGCGATCATCACGCTCCAGAACGGCACGGTCACGAGCGTCGACCTGGACCAGGTCGACATCCCGGGGACCGACCAGTACAACAAGGACAATCCGGGCAACGTACTCGTCATCGAGCCCGGCAGCGAGAAGCTTCCCGACGCCCCGACCATCACACCGAACTCCTCCGCGAGCCTGCAGGACGTCATCCGGCGCAAGAAGATGAAGCTCGAGGCGCCGTCGTCGCGCACCGGCCCGGAGGCCGCCGCCGCCCAGCAGCAGCAGGTCGACACGCAGGTCGACCAGGCGTTCCGCAAGGTCCTGGACGGCGCGGGCATCAGCCAGTATCGGCTGACCAACACGCGGGGCAGAATCCGCTTCCTCGCCACAACGAACACCGAGGAGGCCGTCTTCAACACGATCTCGGCCGCCGCCCGCGCCCTCGCCGACCTGGGCAACCGGGGGACGAACGTGACGGTGGACGTCGTGCTCACCACTTCGGGCGGGGAATCGGGCGGCACTCTCGAGCTCAACTCGGACCAGGCGCGTCTGCTCGTGAACGGCAACATCCCGATCGCGGACTTCTACATCAAGAACGTCAACCTCTGAGGTCGGCCGGCAATATGCCCGAGAAGGTCGCTCAGAACTTCAAGAACCACCGGCGCTTCATACCCCTCTACCACTTCATCGTGTTCGCGATCCTGGTCGTGAACGTCATCTACGCGCTCGTTCGCCTCGTCCGGGTTCCCTCGTGGGACACGGGGCTCGCCTTCGCCGTCGCGTTCTCGCTCCTCTGCATCTTCTTCTTCTCGCGGATCTTCGCCTTGACGGTTCAGGACCGTCTCATTCGCGCCGAGATGCGGGAGCGGCTCGGGAGAGTCCTTCCCGCCGACCTCCGCGGCCGTATCAACGAGCTGAACCGCGACCAGTTCGTGGCTCTCCGCTTCGCGGGCGACGCCGAGATGGCGGACCTCGTCCGGGAGGTTCTGACGAACAAGATCGTCAACCGCGACGAGATCAAGAAGCGGATCAAAAACTGGGAGGCTGACCACTTCCGGGCCTGATCCCCGCACGGCGCGACCGCGCCATCTCGAGACAGAGCCAGCCTCCGACGACGACCGCGCCGAGCCACGTCGCGAACGAAACGACCCGAAGGATCCCCGCGAGCGCGTGGTCCCACGGGAGGATCCCGAGCCTCCCGAGAATCCAGTTCCAGTCGTGCACGGGGTCCGACGTGAGGCCGACGAGGGGGAGCTCCTGCGCCCGCGCGTCGCCGACGTAGGCCGCGAGTCCGAAAAGCGAGGAGGCGAGCCATGCGGCGGCGACGGTCACGGCGAACCAGTCTCGTTGCCGGTGGAAGATGGCGGCGGCCGCGACGGGGGCCGCGACCTGAGCGAGGCTCCCGCCGGCGATCCCCGGGAAATCGCCCGCCCAGGAGAGCGCCACGTGACCGAGCTCGTGCACGCCGAGCGTGATGCCGGAGAGGGCGTCGCCGCGGAGGGGATCGGAAAGCCGCCGGATGCCCGACCAGGCGAAGTAGAGGACGAGCGGCGCCCGCCAGAGCCAGGACCGCCCGGTCGTCCAGCTTCGGGCCTCGGTCACCAGCGCGAGAAGTCCCGCGCCCGGCCCGGGAGCGGCGCTCGATCGAGGGGCCGGCGCGAGGACGCCCAGTCCCCCTCCTAGTCTCCGTCGAGCGTGTCGGGGATCGGAGTCAGGTGGTACCGCGCGTCCTCTCCCACGGCGCGCTGGAAGCGGTCGGCGAAGGAGGGCAGCTCTCCGGCCGGCTCGTCCGCGAAGATCCGCTCGACGCGGTGCAGGGGGAAGAAGACGGTCGCCGGAAAGAACGTCAGCGCTTCCTTGTGCACGATCTCGCGGACCCACCCCTCGAACCCGTCGAGCGTCAAGCCGCGCACGACGACGCCCGTCGCGTCGCGCTCCCGCAGGAGCCCCCAGAACTTTTCGCGGGGGTTGACGAGCTGGACGAGGACGAAATCGCCGGGCTTCATCGCGCAACCTCTTCCACGCGGGCGGCTTCGGAGAGCTCGATCAACAGGCCGTGGCCGGCGTCCGGATGCAGAAACGCGATCCGCTTTCCGTCCGCTCCCGCGACCGCGGTCCGGTTCAGGAGGCGGAACCCTCGCGTCGAAAGCTCCTCGAGCGCGGCGTCGAGGTCGTCAACCGAAAAACAGACGTGGTGGACGCCGGGTCCCCGCCGCAACAGGAACTTCGCGACGGGCGAGTCCTCGGTGGTCGGCTCGAGAAGCTCGATGCGGCTTTCGCCCACGGGCATGAAGGCCGTTCTCACCTTCTGCGCGGGCACTTCCTCACGGTGCTTCTCCTCGAGTCCGAGGGCGCGGTAGACGTCGAGGGCGTCGTCGATCGAGACGACCGCGACGCCGATGTGATCGATCTTCCAGGCGAGCATCGCAGGATTATGCGCCCCCGCGCGG
>JBBQNC010000345.1:0-3400 GCA_038329555.1 Thermoanaerobaculia bacterium | reverse complement strand
CCGGCGGGCTGTGAAGACACCGCACCGAGGTAGCGGCCATACTGGTAGTACGCCGCGCAGGATCCCTCCGCGGAGACCATGGTGGCCCCGAGCGGAGTCAGCGGCGTGCAGCGGACTCCAAACGCCTCGCAGTCCGAGGGCTTGCGGAGTCCACGGAGGATCTGGCCGCTGATGCACAGCGGGGACTCCTGAGTGTCGATTTCCGCCACGTCGAAACGCCTCTCGGCGTCGTGCAACCGGTACTCGTAACGAATCTTGTAGCCGGACTTGGGAATCGATCCGACGCCGCGCCACTTGCGGTCGCCGACCTCGAAGACCTCGAAGACGAGCGCGCGTGCGGCGGAGTTGCCGTCGCGAGACACGGCGCGCGCGTACTGGTTCTCGACGACCGCGCGGCCCGACTCGAGCTGCCGGACGGTCATCAGGATTCCCTCGAGCAGGTCGATCGGCTCGAAGCCGGTGATCACGATCGGAACGGCGTAGCGCTCGGAGAGCGATTCGTACTCGCGGTAACCCATGATGGCGCAGACGTGTCCGGGTCCGAGAAACCCCTGGACGCGGTTGCCGGGCGCCTGAAGGATCGCGGCCATCGCCGGGGGCACCAGCACGTGAGAGAGCAACATCGAGAAGTTACCGACGCCTTCTTTGTGAGCGCGGTAAACGGCCATCGCGTTCGCCGGCGCTGTCGTCTCGAAACCGATCCCGAAGAAGACGACCTCTTTGTCCGGATTCAGCGAGGCGATCCTGACGGCATCGAGGGGAGAATAGACGACTCGGACATCCGCGCCGCGGCTCTTCAAGGTGAGGAGATCTCCCCGCGATCCCGGCACCCGCAGCATGTCTCCGAAGGAAGTGAAGATGACTCCGGGCATGCTCGCGATCGCGTGCGCCTTGTCGATCATCTCGAGCGAGGTCACGCACACGGGGCATCCCGGCCCGTGGACGAGCTCGACGGCCGGCGGAATCATCCGGTCGATCCCGTAGCGGACGATGGAGTGGGTCTGGCCGCCGCAGACCTCCATCAGCACCCAGGGGCGCGTCACCGTTTCCGCGATCTTCTTCGTGATCGAGGCCGCAACTCCGCCCTGGCGGTACTCATCGAGATACTTCACGAGCTTTCCCCGGGCCACGGCCCCGAACGGGGGAGAAGCTCCTCGGCCATGTCCGCCGTCAGCTCGCTCGTCTGTCCGAGGTCCTCCAGCACGGCGAAGGACCTCGCGGCCTCGTCCTTGTCGATTTTCGAGATGGCGAAGCCGACGTGGACGACGACGTAGTCCCCGGGCACCGCATCGGCGGCGTATTCGAGGCAGACATCGCGTGTGATCCCGCCGAAGCGAACCTTGCCGAACTTCAAGCCCTTGACGTCGCGGATCTCGAGGAGCTCGCCCGGAATTCCGAGGCACATGGTCAGATCCTTCCTTGCCGGCGCGCGCGCCGGGACGCGGCGACGGCCGCCTGGCCGAGCGCGACCCCGCCGTCGTTTGGCGGGACGCGCCGGTGAATGAGAACTTCGAAGCCGTCGGACTCCAGAAGACGCTCCGCCCGATTCGTCAGCGTCTGGTTCTGAAAACAGCCGCCCGAAAAGACCGCGGTCTGGAGACCCGCGCGGGCGCGGACGAAGCGGGCGGATTCCTGGATCACGCGCGCCATCGTTTCGTGGAACCGAGAGGAAATCTCGCAGACCGGAGCTCCTTCGCGCCGCGCACTTGAGATCTCCCGGACCATCGGACGGAGGTCGACCTGGAATGAGGAATCGCCCTCTGTGGCGATCAATTCAAACGGGTACGCGGCCGCCCGGTCGTCTCCGGCGAGCGCTTCGAGCTCCGCCGCCGCCTGACCCTCGTAGGTGATCGCCCCGCCGAAGCCGCAGAGAGCGGCGACAACGTCGAACCACCGGCCGGCGCCCGTCGCCTCCGGGGTCCGCACATTTCGGTCGAGCATCTGCCGGACTCCGTCGAGGCGGTGCGGGTCCAGATTATCGAGCGCCTCCAGGGGCTCTCCGGCGTCAAGAAGCGCGCTCGCGGCGGATCGCCAGGGCTCCCGGATGGCCGCTTCGCCTCCCGGAAGGCGCAGCGGCCGCAGGTGGCCGGCTCGGCGATACTCCGTGAGGTCCGCCGTCAGGATCTCGCCGCCCCAGAGCTCTCCGGAGGGGCCGCAGCCGGTTCCGTCGAACGCGATGCCGATCACCGCGTCCCTTCGCCCGTGCTCCGCGAGGCACGCCGCGACGTGAGCGTGATGATGCTGGACGGGCTCTCGCGGCAATCCGGACGCGATTGCCCAGCGGGTCGAGAAGTAATCGGGATGGAGGTCGTGGGCCACCGCGACCGGATCGACCGCGAGAAGGCGCATCAATTTCTCGACGACCTCGCCGAAAAACCGAACCGCCTCGGGATTCTCGAGGTCGCCGACGTGGGGAGAGAGGAATGCCTCGTCTCCGCGCGTCAGGCAAACCGTGTTCTTGAGGCCCGCACCGACCGCCAGCACCGCCTCCGAGTCGGCCGGGACCGGAAGACGGATCGGATCCGGCACGAACCCGCGCGACCGGCGGATGAGCTGTGCCTCGCCGGCCACGATCCGGACGACGGAATCGTCCGCGCGAGTGTGGATCTCCCGATCGTGCAGGAGAAAGGCGTCGGCGATCCCACGGAGCTTTTCGACGGCTTCGTCGTTTCGCCTCGCGATCGGTTCCTCCGAGAGATTCCCGCTCGTCATGACGAGAAGCGGCGGACCTTCTTCGAGGAGCAGGTGATGGAGGGGCGTGTACGGCAGCATGACGCCGATTTCGGAAAGCCCTGGAGCGACCTCGCTTGACATCGCGGCTCCAGCCCGACGCGGGAGAAGAACGATCGGACGCGCCGCGGAGGCGATCGCCCTTTCGGCTTCGGGACTGAGCTCGGCGACCTCCCTCACGACTCGAATGTTGCGCGCCATCAGAGCGAACGGTTTCGAGGGCCGCCGCTTGCGGGAGCGCAGAAGAGCGACGGCACGGCCATCCCGCGCGTCCGTCGCGACGTGAAACCCTCCGAGTCCCTTCAAGGCGAGGATTCCTCCGGCGCTGAGGACTTCGACTGCCGCCGAAAGCGCGTCACTATCCAGGACCGCAGGAGTTCCGGACCGCGTGAGCTCGAGCTTCGGTCCGCAATCGGCGCAGGCGTTCGGCTAGGCGTGAAAGCGGCGATCCAATGGATTCTGGTACTCGGCGAGACACCGTTCGCAGAGGGCGAAGGCGTCCATGGTCGTCTTTCGACGGTCGTAGGGAGTCTCGCGGACGATCGTGTATCGCGGTCCACAATCGGTGCAGTTCACGAACGGGTATCGAAACCGCCGGTTCGCCGGATCGAAGAGCTCCTGGAGGCAGGCGTCACAGGTCGCGGCGTCGGCGGGAATCGCGGCGGATCCG
>JBBQNC010000344.1:0-3403 GCA_038329555.1 Thermoanaerobaculia bacterium | reverse complement strand
GACCAGCTCGGCGTAGATCCGGGCGCCGCGCTTCTGCGCCGCGCCCATTTCCTCGAGGATCACGAGGCCGGCCCCCTCCCCGATGACGAAGCCGTCGCGTTCGCGGTCCCAGGGGCGCGACGCGCGCGCCGGCTCGTCGTTGCGCGTCGAAAGCGCCCGCATGACCGAGAAGCCTCCGACGGCGAGCGGCGTGATGACGGCCTCCGTGCCCCCGGCGATCGCCGCGTCGGCCTCGCCGTACTGGATCATCCGATACGCCTCTCCGACGGCGTGGGCTCCGGTCGTGCAGGCCGTGACCGTGGCGAGGTTCGGGCCCTTCATCCCGTACTTGATCGAGATGTTTCCCGCCGCCTCGTTGACGATCAGGCCCGTGATGAAGAAGGGGGAGATGACCTTCGGATTGCCGTCGCTCTCAACGAACCGCCTCTGCGTCTCCTCGATCAGGGGAAGACCGCCGATCCCCGAGCCGACCACCACCGCGATGCGCTCCCGGTTCGCGTCCGTCACGGGAAGCCCCGAGTCCTCCATGGCGAAGTGGGCCGCCCCCATCGCGTAGTGGATGAAGGTGTCCATCTTCTTGATCTCCTTCTTCTCGATGTAGAGAGAAGGGTCGAAGTCCTTCACCTCACCGGCGATGCGGCAGGCGAGCCGCGACGCGTCGAAGCGGGTGATCGGGCCGAGGCCGCTCTTTCCCGAAACGAGGGCGTCCCAGTTCTCCGCGTTGCCGACGCCGAGCGGAGATACGAGGCCCACCCCCGTCACAGCCACGCGGCGGGGAGAGGAAAAACGGGGCATGCGTTGTCAGGCTTGCGAGGAGTTCTTTTGAATGTACTCGACAGCGTCCTTGACCTTCTGGATCTTTTCCGCGGCCTCGTCGGGAATCTCGATGTTGAAGGCTTCTTCGAACGCCATCACGAGCTCGACCGTGTCGAGCGAGTCCGCTCCGAGATCGTCGACGAACGACGCTTCGGGAGTGACCTCATTGGCGTCGACGCCGAGCTGCTCGACGATGATGCTCTTGACCTTCTCTTCGACACTCATTCGATCCTCCCCTTCCCTGCGAAAATCCGTCGTATTGTTTCTGAGATGGTCCCCGGGCGCAACCCGGCCAACGCTACAGGGGTTGCCGATCAAAGGTCAAACGGCGAAGCGAGTCGGCCTTCGGCGCCCGGCGGCGGGACGCGTGGCTCCCGCAGGCGATCACATCAGCAAGCCGCCGGACACGTTCAGGACGTGCCCGGTCACGTACGCGGCGTCCTCCGAGGCGAGGTAGGCGACCGCCGACGCGACGTCGGCCGGGACGCCCAGCCGGCCGAGCGGAATCTGACCGGACAGCGTCTGGCGTGCATCGTCGGTCATCTTGTCCGTCATGGCGGTCGCGATGAAGCCCGGAGCGACCGCGTTACAGGTGACGTTGCGGGAGGCGAGCTCTCGCGCGACCGACTTCGTGAGGCCGATCAGCCCCGCCTTGGAGGCGGCGTAGTTCGCCTGGCCCGCGTTGCCCATCATTCCGACGACGGAGGTGACGTTCACGATCCGGCCGTACCGCTTGCGGACCATCGACTTGACGATCGCCTGCGTCAGGAGAAAGACGCCGGTCAGGTTCGTGCCGATGACGCGGTCCCACGCCTCCTTCGACATCCGCAGGATGAGATTGTCGTCCGTGACTCCCGCGTTGTTGACCAGGACGTCGACGGGGGCGTCCGCGAGCACCGCTTTCGCCGCGGCCTCGATCGAGGCGGGATCCGAAAGATCGAGCGGAAGCGCCCTCGCCCGTCCCCCGGCGGCGGCGATGTCCGCGACCACGCGCTCCAAGTCGGCAGCGGTCCGCGCGGCCGCGACGACGAACGCCCCCTCGTCCGCGAGCCGTCGCGCGATGGCCTCCCCGATACCCCGGGACGCCCCGGTCACGAGCGCCGTCCTGCCCTCGAATCGCTTCATGCAGCCCTCGTTGCGACGTCCCGAGAATCGAGGGGATTCTCCCTCATTGCGGCCTGGCGGCGACGTCCGGCAGCTCCCGGATCCAGGTGTCGACGATCGTTTTCGCCACGTCGGCGATCGCGAGGACGGACGGGTGGTCGGCGGCCGAGACGCTCGACGCCTCGCCCTCGTCCGTCAGGATCGCGAGCACGAACCGGCCCTTGCGCGTCCGCAGGATGCCGGCGTCGTTGCGCACGCCTCGCATCGACCCCGATTTGCCCGCCCAGAGGTACTCCGAGGGGAACCGCCGCGCGATCCGCATGCGCGTCGGGTCCCTGTCGAGGTAGGCGAAGATCCGGCGGGAGGAGTCGGCGTCCAGGACCTCGCCCCGCGCGACACGGGCCAGCCACTCCGCGGTCTCCCGCGGGGTGATCGTCCCGAGCCGGAATCCCTTCCAGGGCGACGGGTTGTCTTCGGCCCGGGACAAGGCCGGGATGGACGCGAGCAGGCGGATGTGCGGCAGCCCCATCTCCGCCATCCTGCCGTTGATCCGCTCGATCCCGAGCCGCGCGATCCATGCATTCGTCGCGGTGTTGTCCGACGGCCCGATCATCAGCGTGAGGAGGTCGTTCCAGGTCGGATTCAGGCCGGCGTCGAGCATCTGGAGCATCCCGGACTCGCTCGCCTTGTTTTCCTCCGTGAGCGTCCAGCGGTCGGACAGAACGACGTCGCCCGACCGGGCGCGCGCCATGGCCTCCGTCATGATCGCGATCTTGATCACCGACGCGGACTCGAACGCCTGGTCGGCCTTGTTCTCGTAGGAGAGGCCGCTCTCGAGATGCCGGGCCGACACCCCGATGCGGCAGCCGCAGCGGCGGGACGCCTCTGCCACCGCGGCATCGAAGCGGGCCTTCCGGGAGTCGCCGCGGCCCGCGGTGGCGCAGGCCGAGACGAGGAGCGCCAGGGCGAGCGGCGTGAAACGGAGCGCGGCGCGGAGTCTGGCCGCCGCCTTCCTTCTCGCCTCCATCAGGAGGGGCCCGCGTACGTCTCGACGGGGATCGACCGCTCGATCCGCTTGCCGAGACCCGCGAGAACTGAGCCCGACCCGATCTCGAGAGCCCGATCGACGCCCTCGGAAGCGAGACGCCGGACGGACTCCACCCAGCGGACCGGCGAGTCGATCTGACGGAGGAGCGCTTCCCGCAGGCCGGCGGCGCGCCAGGCGGTCGTGGCCTCGACGTTGGTGACGATCGGAATCCGCGCGTCGCGGATGCCGACCGCCTCCAGGAGCGGGCGCATCCGATCGCGCGCCGGGGCCATCAAGGCGCAGTGGAAGGGAGCGGACACCTCCAGGCGCTTGACCTTTTTCGCCCCCCGCTTCCGGCAGCCCTCGGAGGCCCGCTCGACCGCGGCGGCGTGGCCGGCGATCACGGTCTGCTCGGGGGAGTTGAAGTTGGCCGGGGCGACGACCTCCCCCTGCGCC
>JBBQNC010000343.1:0-3403 GCA_038329555.1 Thermoanaerobaculia bacterium | reverse complement strand
CGGTCACGAGGAATGCGCCGCGCAGGTTCACGGCGAGCGCCCGGTCCCAGACCTCCACGCCGCCCTCCCCCGCCCGATCCTCCTCCCACACCCCCGCGTTATTCACGAGGATGTCGAGCCGATCCCACGCGGCGGCCACGTCCCGAACGAGCTGGCGCGCTTCGGCCGGATCCGCCACGTCGCCCGCCAGCGCCATCGCCTCGCCGCCCGCGGCGCGCAGCTCGCGCACGAGGGAATTGGCGGAATTTTCGTCGGACCGGTAGTTGATGGCGACCTTCGCGCCGGCCCGGCAGAGCTCTTCGGCGACCGCCCGCCCGATTCCGCGGGAGCCCCCCGTGACGAGGGCAGTGCGCGGCGCGAGATCGAGCGTGAAACGTTCCGCCAACTTGATGCGTATATTAGTTTAGAGACTCTGCCCACCCCAGGCCGGGCGGTCGCCGCGCGAGCGGCATCCGCCTCCCGCTGTCGTCCGGGGTCACGCTCCCGCGACCAGCTCCGCGATCCAGGCCGAGATGGCGTCCAGAGGAGGGGTCGAGTTCTTCAACTGGACGTCGACCTCGGCCGCGCGAGCGAGCGACCGGGTCAGCTCGGGAAGCTCGTACCGGGAAGCGCGCTGGGCCGCCTTGAACCAGATGTAGCCGCTCACCTGGCCGTTGGCTGCGGCAAACGGCGACCGTCCGAAGGGGGAGAGCGGCTCGGACAGGCGCGGCACGATCCGGGCCTGGAACTCGGGATAGGGCATGCCGGCGTGAAACCGCGCAGCGCCGGGACGGGACAGCGCGGAGCGAATGAGAAGCATGTGGCGGATTTCGGAGGAGACCATCCCGAGAAACTTGACGGGCCAGTAGTCGTCGATGTCGATCTCGCGCTCCCCCATGCGAACGGGTCGGTCGGAGAAGAGGCGCGCGAGTCGGGAGAGGGCGTCGGCCGCGTCGCGCCGCCCGAGCGCGTCGTAGAAGGCGTACAGATCCTCCGAGGCCGCGTCCTCCACGTTGTCGCGCACGTCCGCGGCCGTGATGCGCCCTCCGGCGCCCGCGCCCTCCAGAAGCTTGTCGAGCTCCGCCGAGAAAATCGCGGGGCTCCGGTCCGTTTGGACGAGCAGCCGCTGGATGGCATCCGGGTCGATCGAGACTTCGCGCTCCTTGGCGCGCGCCCGGGCGAGACGGATGAGGGCGTCACCATAGTCCCTGGCGGCCGGCGCGAAGAGGTGATCTCCGTCCCGCTCGATGTCGGCGACGAGCGCGGACCCGGACGGCGGAGCCGTGGCGGTGAGCACCGCGACCGTGCCTTCGTTCCCCCGCCTTAGAAGCAGCTGGATCGCGGCGGCCAGACCTCCTCCGCCGCCTTTCTCCTCGGGCAGCTCCCGGAGGACCTCGGCAAAGGCCGCGGCATCCTCCTTCCGGCGGGTCTTCTTCGCCGCGGCTTCCGCCGTCTCGACGGGATCGGCTCGATTGAGGCCGAGCGCCGAGAGAACCGCCCGGGCGCTCCGAAACGCCTCCCGCCGTCCCGCGGGCGACCCCTTGGCCCACGCTTCGACGGACTGGCCCAGGAGCTGTCCCGGCGACTCCGTTCCGAGCATGCCGGTGACATCGAGCTGCACGACGCGGCGCGGCGAGAACAGCGATCGATTGAGCAGCGCGTCCGCGATGGAATCCGGGGGCGCCTCGTCCTCGAAGCGCAGGACTTCCGTATCCGGCCCCGCGAGGCGATCGACGACTGCCGCCGCGTTTTCCTCGACGAAGAAATCGACTTGCGCCGTGACCAGGATCACGGGGGGCGCGTCCTCGAACTTCGGAATCGTCTTCGGCGAGAACTCGAGTCTGGACACGCGGCGAGTGTACGCCGTCAGTTCTCGAGCAGCCCCTTTTCCGCCAGCTCCTGGCAGTCGACGCAATGAGGCGCCCAGGGAACGGCGTTCAACCGCTTTTCCGGCATCAGCACGCCGCAGTTCTGACAGTTTCCGAAGGAGCCGTCGTCGATGCGCGCGAGGGCCTGGTCGATCATCAGCAGGGTGTTGCGATCGTTGTCGGAGAGAGAGTAGAGAAACTCGCGCGTGTACGAAGACACCGCCTTGTCGGCGATGTCCTGCGTGACCTCTTCTCCCGTCTCTTCTTCGGCGCTGCGCGTCTTGGCGAGCTCCGCGGAGAGACTCGTCTTCTTTTCGCTCAGAAGCCGGCGGTACTTCTCCATCTCCCTCTTCGGCATCTTGACCGGTCGAGCGGTAGTCGTCGGCATGGCTTCCTTCTCTTTCTTCCCGCCTCGTTCAGGAACGGCGGGTGCGATGGGAACGCGAGATAATAACCGAGAATTCCGCCGGTCATACCGGGAATCCGCGCCCGGGGGGACGGGGTCGGCTCGGGGCGCGAAAGCCGGCCGGGCCGGCCTATTTCCCTTTTTTTCGGCCCCGCTCCCAGAGGGACTTTCGGGAGACTCCGAGGCGCTTGGCGGCCAGGGTCTGGTTGCCGCCGGCGCGACGAAGCGTCTCCTCGATGTAGACCTCCGTGAGCTCCTTCAGGGTCCAGCGGCGCTCGACGGCCGCCGCGAGGATCGTCTCGGGAGACCCGAAGGAACCGGTCGGCAAATCTTCGGGGCCGACGTCGGGACCGGTGGCGGCGAGAGCGGCGCGCTCCACGACGTGCAGGAGCTCGCGGACGTTTCCCGGCCAGGTGTGACGCGTGAGCGCCTCCTCGGCCGCGCGGGTGAACCGCCGTGCGGGCCGACGGTACGCCCGCGCGGCGCGCTTCAGGAAGCCGCGCGCGAGCGGCAGGATGTCCTCGCTCCGGTCGCACAGCGGTGGCAGGCGTACGGAGACGACGTCGATCCGATAAAAGAGGTCGGGTCGGAACGCTCCCTCCTCGACCAAGCCCGACAGCTCGCGGCGGGCGGAGACGACCAACCGCGCCCGAAACGTGAGCGAGGTGACGCCGCCCAGCCTGCGGAAAGTCTTTTCCTGCAGGACGCGGAGGAACTTCGCCTGCGCCGCCGGCGAGAGAGAGGAGACTTCGTCCAGGTAAGCCGTTCCGTCGCCGGCGACCTCGAGGAGGCCGCGCTTGGCGGACACGGCGCCCGTGAACGCTCCGCGTTCGTGACCGAAGAGCTCGCTCTCGAAGAGCTCGTCGGAGAGGTTCGCCGCGTCGATGCGAACGAAGGGCCGATCGGCTCGGACGGACGCGTCGTGGAGCGCGCGCGCGAGACGGTCCTTCCCCGTTCCGCTGTCGCCGATGATGAGGACGGTGCTCGGAAGATCGATTGCGCGCTCGAGCGCGACGATCTCGCGCTCCAGGGCGCGATTCCTGGTCCGAAACAGAGAGCCGAGAGGCCCCGATTTCGCCATGGGATGCTGCGCGCGGCGCCTGCTCCCTTACGGCCGCGTCGAGCGGCCGCTCAAGAAACGCTCAAGATG
>JBBQNC010000342.1:0-3409 GCA_038329555.1 Thermoanaerobaculia bacterium | reverse complement strand
TTTGCTGATGGGCTGGGAGACCAGGTAGTTGACGTTGACGCCGGCTTGGAGGTTCGCGGTCCACTTATCCGTGAGAACCGCATCCCAGCCGAGGTTGTAGAGCTCGAGCTTCTGGTACTGAGTCGCCCCCGCCTCGGGGCGGAAGAACTGGCTCCCGCCCTCCCCGTTGGGGATGTCGGCATAGGAGTTGGTGTACTGGAACCGGACCGTCTGGTTGCTGACCGGCGTCGTCGTGACCTTGGCGAAGAGGTTCCAGCCGGTGAAGTCCCGGCGGCCCGGCGTGAAGCCCTGGCTCGCGAAGGCGCGGCTCTGGTTCAGGATTCTCTGGGCGTCGGCGAAGAACCACACCCGGTCCTTGAGGATCGGGCCGCCGATCGAAGCCTCGGGCTGAAGAGTCCGGAAGTCGCGCTTCTTCTTGTCGTTGGCGAGCCCGTTTTCGCCCGGAGGGGTGTCCGCACGGCGCGAGCCTTGCTCGGTGAGCTTGTCGCTCGAATAGCGGGCATCGAGGGTGCCGGCGAACTGGTTGCCGCCGGACTTGGTGATCACGTTGACGATGCCGCCGACGGCGCGGCCGTACTCGGCCTCGAAACCGCCGGTCTGGACCGCGATCTCCTGGATCGCGTCGAAGCCGAAGTTCGCGGAAAACGTGTGCGTAACCGGGTCGGTCGTATTGAGACCGTCAATCGTGTACGAGTTCTGACCGAGGTTGGCGCCGAAGAAGGAGGGGTTGCCGCCGGCTCCATCCTGGTCGGCGACGCCGGGAATGACCTCGAGAGCGGTCTGATAGTCGCGGCCGTTCTGTCCGACGGACGCGTACTTCAGGAAGTCTTCCTTCAGGTTGACCTGCGTGTTCGTCTGCGTGGGATCGATGACGACGGTGTTACCCGAGACCGTGACCGCCTCGGAGACTCGCGCGAGCGTCATCGGGAGGATGACCTTCGTCACCTTGCTCAACGAAACGACGACGGTGTCGCGAATCTGGGAGTCGAAGCCTGACAGGGCGCTCTCGACGCGATACGTCCCCGGCGGAAGCTGGGGGAAGAGCGCTTCGCCGTTGGTGTTCGTCGTCGTCGACCGGCCGCCCTGGAGGGACGGGCTCGTGATCGAGACGGTGACTCCGGGAAGCCCCTTCCCGTCGGCGTCGTTGATGACGGCGAGCAGGGCTCCCGTGGTCGATGTCTGTGCGAGAAGCGGGGCGGAGATCAATCCGACCAGCAGAATCCATCTCGAAATGCGGTGCAGCCTGCCCATCAAACCCTCCTAAAGAAAATCCGTTTGGCCCGTAGCGGGCGCGTCATGCCAGAGAGCAACTTCACTGCCACCCGGAGAGCGGGAAAGATACGATATTTACGGGCTATTTCGCCTTATCCAACCCTGCTAATCGAAAAAAATCCAGAATCTTGGCGTCAAAACCAATAATCTGGACGCGGGGACTAGATTGAGACGTTTCGTCGCGGTGAGGCGGAAAAGCCCTTTCGCATCAAGCTCCGGGTTTATGGACGGAGACTACGGAGCTTGCGCCGCCGAACCAGGAAGGGAGCGGAAACCGGGGTCGCACAGCGAGACGGGTCCCGCTCGGGGCGGTCCGCGGAGGCTCGAATTCGATCGCCGGGAGCCGGACGCGCTCCGCGCGGGGCGGCCTGCCCTCGAAGAAACGAACGAGCGCGGCGCGGGGCTCCGCGTCGCCGAAGCCGAGCAGCCAGGGGCCATAAGGCGAACGATCGCGTATGGCTCGAACCGCGCAAGGCTCGGAAGCGAGACCGGATACTCAGCCGTTGCGACCCGCGAAAGAAGACTCGAAGCGAAGTAAAAAAAGGCAGCCAGGACGATCCGACGCATCGCGCACCTCCCTGGCTCCGTCGGGACATACGGGCCGCGGGCAGCACGGTTTCGCGCGTTTCAAAGATGAGCTCCGATCGTGCTCCGGCGCGAATTTCGAAATCCGGATTGCGTGACAGGGTGTCCACGCCGATGGCTACAGGGTGAGCCGTCATGGACCGCGCACGGAACGTGGAGGGCCCCTCTGACCCGGATCGGGTCGCTCTCGCTCGGATCCCGCGGAGTCGCGCGGCCTTCTGTAGAATCCGACGCATGGCAACCGTCCGCGCATTTCCCGCACTCCGGCCGGCGGCGCAGGCCGCGCCGAAGGTCTCGGCCGTCCCCTACGACGTCGTGAGCACGGAGGAGGCGCGGCGCCTCGCGGACGGAAATCCCCTCTCGTTTCTCCACGTCTCCCGGCCGGAGATCGACCTTCCGGAGGGGACGGATCCGCACGGCGACGAGGTCTACCGGAAGGCCGCGGCCAACTTCGAGACGCTGAAGGGGGCCGCCCCGCTCGCGGCCGAGCCGGAGCCGTCTTTGTACGTGTACCGGCTTCGCATGGGAGACCACGAGCAGACCGGTGTCGCCGCGTGTTGTTCGGTCGACGAGTACGACTCGGACGTGATCCGGAAGCATGAGCGAACGCGGCGGGACAAGGAAGACGACCGCACGCGTCACATGCTCGCGCTCTCCGCCCAGACGGGGCCGGTGTTCCTCACGTACCGCGACGACGCCCGGGTCGACGCCCTCGTCGAGGCGACGCAGCGCGAGGCTCCCCTCTACGACTTCACGGCCGAGGACCAAATCCATCACACGCTGTGGCGAATGGGCCGCGAGCGAGGACGCGACCTCGAGCGGGCCTTCGCCGCGGTGCCCCAGCTCTACATCGCCGACGGCCACCACCGCGCCGCGAGCGCCAGCCGCGCGAGAGCGGAGCGCCGGGCAGGGCGGGAAGAGAGTCCCGGCGCCGGCGCGGAGGATCCCTCCGACTTCTTTCTCGCAGTGCTCTTTCCCGCGAGCCAGGTCAAGATCCTCGCCTACAACCGCGTCGCCCGGGAGTTGAACGGTGGCTCGCCCGAGGACCTGCTCGCGGCCGCGCGGGGGGCCTTCCGCGTGACGGAGGGAGCGTCGCCGCAGCCGCGCCGGAGGGGTGAGATCTCGATGTATCTCGCCGGCCGCTGGTACGGGCTGGCTCCCGAGGCGGGAAATCGGGGCGACGGCCCCATCGCATCGCTCGACGTGTCGATTCTCCAGGAGAACCTGCTCGCCCCGGCGCTCGGCATCCAGGACGTGCGCACGGACAGCCGGATCGAATTCGTCGGCGGCGCCCGCGGAACCGGGGAGCTGGAGAGGCTCGTGGACTCCGGGAAGGCGGCGGTCGCCTTCTCGCTGTATCCGGTCTCTCTGGACGAGCTGATGGCGATCTCCGACGCCGGCGAGATCATGCCGCCGAAGAGCACCTGGTTCGAGCCCAAGCTGCGCGACGGCCTCTTGGTACACGAGATCTAAGGCAGAAGGCAGAAGGCAGAAACCATGAAAGTCCTGATCGCGGACAAGTTCGAGAAGAGCGGCGTCGACGGCCTCAAGG
>JBBQNC010000341.1:0-3421 GCA_038329555.1 Thermoanaerobaculia bacterium | reverse complement strand
GCGCGGCGTCCAAGACCGACGCGATGACGGGATGGCGGCTCGGTTGGGCGGTGGCGCCGAAGCCGATCGTCTCGGCCATGGCGTCCTACCAGAGCCACGCCACTTCGAACGCGTCGTCGATCTCCCAGGAGGCCGGCGTCGTGGCGTTGAAGGAGGTGGGGCGGGCCGAGGAGTCGATCGCCGACATGCTCGCGCAGTACAACCGGCGCCGGGACGTCATGCGCGCCGGCTTGGTCGCGATCCCGGGGGTCGAGCTGGTGGGGCCGGAGGGGGCCTTCTACTGCTTCCCGCGGGTGCGGGCGCTCTACGCCTCGAAGCGCGTCGCCGGCTCCGTCGAGCTCTGCCGCCGCCTCCTCGAGGAGGCCCGCATCTCCGCGGTGCCGGGCGAGGCGTTCGGGGACGACGACTGCATCCGCTTCTCCTTCGCCACGTCGATCGACCGGATCTCGGAGGGGATGCGGCGCCTCGCGGAGTGGGCCCGGTAGGACCCGGCGGTCCGCGGCCCCCCGGGGCCGGATCGTTCAGAATGCGCCGATGCCGACCTGCCTGTTGACGGGAGCTACGGGATTTCTGGGCGCCCACGTCGCGCGGGCGCTCCTGGCGCGCGGCTGGACGGTGCGCGCTCTGATCCGCGGCGGACCGGCGCGGATCCCGGAGCTCGTCCGGTCGGGCGTCGAGGTCGTTTCGGGCGACCTTTCGCCGCAAAACGATCTCGCGTCGGCAACGGCGGGAGCCGACGCCATCGTCCACGTCGCGGGCGTGACGAACGCGCGGACCCTCGAGGAATACCGGGAGGTCAACGTGCGGGGGACCGAGCGCCTCGCGCGGGCCGCCCGCGGCGCGGCCTCGAACGCCCTCTTCCTGCTCGTGTCGAGCCAGGCCGCGGCAGGCCCCGCGACGCGTGGAAGGCCTGTCCGCGACGGCGATCCGCCCCGCCCCGTCTCCTGGTACGGGCTCTCCAAGCGCGAGGGGGAGGAGGCGCTCGCGTGCAATTGGCCCGGCGCCCGAGTTGTGATCCGCCCGTCGGTCGTCTTCGGCCCCGGAGACCGGGGCCTGCTTCTGCTCTTCCGGGCGGCCTCGCGAGGCGTCGTGCCCGTGGCGTCCGGGAGGTCGCTCGTGCAGCTCATCCGGGCCGAACGGGCCGCCGCGGCCATTGCGGAGGCGGCGGCCCGGCCGGATCTCGACCGGAGAACGGGGTTTCTCTGCGACCCGGAACCGATCTCGATCGCGCGGCTTTCCGAAGAAATCGCTGCTCTGCCGCCGAGGCGTCCCATCATCTTTCCACTTCCGCGCCTCGTTCTTCAGCTCGCCGGGGCTTTCGAAACGACCTTGGAGGCCCTCACCCGCCGTTCCCGGCCTTTCAATGCGGACAAGGTGCGCGAAATGCTTGCTGGAGACTGGATTTGCGACGGCGGCCCTCTCTCCCGGGATCTCAAACTCCCCCCTCCAACCCCCCTCCCACAGGACCTTGCGGAGACTTGGGCGTGGTACGCGCAGGCGGGCTGGCTTTTGTAAAATTTGCTAAGATCCCTCCCGTAGATCTGGGCCGTCTTGCGGGACGGCGTTCAAGAGGGTGGGAGTGAAAATGAGCAAAGTCGCGCCGGTGCGGGCGAAGACGAACAGTATGCGCGCGTCCTCTTTCTTCGAGAAATGCGAACGTGACACGCGGGCAGAACGCGCACGCCAGGCCGGCCTATACGTGTTCTTCCGTGAGATTCAGTCTGCTCAGGATCCGGAGATCACCCTCGGCGGTCGCCGGATGATTATGCTCGGATCCAACAACTACCTGGGGCTGACAAACGACAACCGCGTCAAGGAAGCGTCAGTTGCAGCAATTCGGAAATATGGAACTGGCTGCGCCGGTAGCCGATGGCTCAATGGGACTCTCGACCTTCATGTCGAGCTCGAAGAGCGCATCGCCTCGTTCATGCGGAGGGACGCCGCGCTCACCTTTGCGACCGGATTTCAAGTAAACTTAGGGGTTATAGCCTGTCTGGTTGGGAAAGGGGATAAGGTCTATCTCGACCGTCAGGACCACGCGTGCATAATCGACGGCGCGCGACTGTCCTTCGGTGAAATCCGAAAGTTCCGGCACAACGATACCGACGACTTGCGGCGCCAGATCAGTAACGACGCCGCCACGACGAAGGGACGGCTTGTTGTTGTGGACGGAGTTTTCTCCATGGAGGGGGATATCGCCCCGCTGCCCGAGATCGTCGCCGTGGCCCGAGAATTCGAAGCGGCGACCATGGTGGACGACGCCCACGGAATTGGTGTGCTTGGCGAGAACGGGCGAGGGACCGGTGAGCATTTCGGCTTGGAGGATGAGGTAGATCTCGTCATGGGCACCTTCTCGAAATCGATGGCTTCAGTCGGGGGCTTCATCGTCGGAGACTCTCCGGTCATTGATTACATCCGACACAATGCACGGACACTGATTTTCTCGGCGGCTCCGCCACCCGCTTCCGCGGCCGCCGCGCTCGCAGCGCTGGATATCATGGAGTCCGAGCCAGAACGGCGGGAGAGGCTCTGGGAGAACACTCGGTTCTTTGCGGAGGGGTTGCGATCCCTCGGGCTCGACACGGGAGGGTCGCAAACGCCTGTCGTACCGGCGATCGTGGGAGATAACTCGACGGCCGCCACAATGGTGCGGCGGCTGCAGGAGGAGGACGTGTTTGTCAACTGTGTCTACACCCCCGGGGTACCTCCCGGCCGGGCCCTTCTCCGAATGTCTCTCATGGCGACGCACACAACCGCGCAGCTCTCGCGCGCTCTCGACGCCATCGAGAAAGTGGGGCGCGAGGTCGGTCTCGTGCGCGCCGTCGGGGTCTGAAGAACGGCCTCCAGCGTCGGCGGAACCGCGGGTCGGGCAGAGAGCTGACGGCGGATAGCGCATAGCTGATGGCTGACCGCGGGTCCGTCTCGGTTCTTCCCATCGCACCGACTAAAAGGGATCTCCGCCGCTTCTTCGACGTCGCGGATCGGATCTACGCGGGGGACCCGCACTGGGTTCCGCCCCTGCGCGACGACGTCGCCAAGGTATTCTCGGACGCGAACCCTCTGTTCGAGCACGCGCAAATGCAGCTTTTCGTCGCCCGGCGCGCCGGCGCGGACGCCGGCCGGATCGCCGCCATCCTCGACCGGAATCACAACGACTTCCATAAAGAAAGGGTCGCTTTCTTCGGGTTCTTTGAAAGCGTCGACGATGCGGAGGTCGCCGTGGCCCTCTTCGACGCCGTCGCGGCATGGGGACGCGAACGGGGGATGGATACTCTCCGCGGCCCCGCCAACCCGACGTTGAACGACGAGGCGGGCCTCTTGGTCGACGGCTTCGATTCGGACCCGGTCGTGATGATGACTTACAACCCCCGCTACTATCCCCGCCTCTTCGAGGGCGCGGGGCTCCGAAAGGCGAAAGATC
>JBBQNC010000340.1:0-3431 GCA_038329555.1 Thermoanaerobaculia bacterium | reverse complement strand
CGACGACCGGCCGGGACGAGGTCCACGCGCTCTCCGACAAGGCCGACCGCCTGGAGCGCCTCCTCCAGACGCTCGAGCGGCAGTCGAGCGGAGAGGCGGCGGGGGCAGCGGGCGGGATCCGGCCGTGGAAGGGAGTGCTCGACTGGCCGGCCCGGGGAGCGGTGGTCGAGACGTTCGGGCGCCACAGGCATCCGCGGTTCGACGCCTGGACGGTGTCGAACGGCGTCGCCCTCGCGCTTTCCGCCGGAACGCCGGTTCGCGCCGTCTACGCCGGCAAGGCGGTCTACGCGCAGTGGCTCGCGGAGTATGGAAACCTCGTGATCCTGGATCACGGCGACGGCGTCTTCACCCTCTACGCGTGGCTGCAATCGGTCTCGGTGGCGCCCGGCATGGTCGTCCCGGCCGGGACCGCGGTCGGCACCGCCGGGATCGGTCCCGGGCGCGAGGAGCCGGGTGTCTATTTCGAGGTGCGCGACCGGCAGAAGGCGAGCGACCCGGTGGCCTGGTTGAGGTAGCTGAAAGCTGTCAGCTGACAGCTGTCAGCTGACCGAACCGACAGGAATCCGCTTCGTTGCCTGGGTGTTACCATCGCCAATATGAGGTCCAATCGCTCGCGCCTGCTGTTCGTCGTGGGTTCGCTCGCCGCTCTTCTTTCGATCCGCGCCGTCACCAGCCCGGCCGTTTCAGGCCGCGATTCGGCCACCCGCGCGCTGTCGATCTTCTCGGACATCTTCTCTCTCACTCGCTCGAACTACGTCGAGCCGACGGAGACGAAGGCGCTCCTCGACGGGGCCTACGATGGGATGTCCGACGCCCTCGATCCCTTCTCCTACTACGTGCCGGCGTCCGAGCGTGCGGCCTTCCGCGCGCAACAGGCTTCGGGGGCGCTGGGCCCGGGGATCGTCGTTGCCCGCCGGGGCGGGTTTCCGTACGTGGTGGCTCCGATGCCGGGATCCCCGGCCGAGAAGGCGGGCGTGAAGCCCGGCGACCTGATCGACACGGTCGACGGGAAGCCCGTGCGCAACGCGTCGCTCTGGAAGGTCAAGGCGGCTCTGGAGGGACCCGAGAACACGAAGGTCGAAATGCTCGTCTTCCGCGGAGGCGATGAGCGGCGCGTGACGTTCAAGATCCCGCGCGCCCGCTTCGAAGCGGCCGGAGTCTCCACCCGATTCGACGGAGACGTCGCGATCGTGAAGATCCCCGCGTTCCGGAAGGATACGGCGTCCGCCCTGAGGCAGGCGCTCGAACAGGCGAAGGCGAAACCCGCGAAGAGCCTCATCCTGGACGTCCGGGGTGCGATCGGCGGAGACGTCGCGGACGCGGCGCCGTCGGCGGCTCTGTTCACGGGTCCGGGAACAATCGCGCGACCCGTGTCCCGCAAGCTCGTCCTCTCGCCGCTCGAAGCTTCGGGCGAACGCTTCTGGACCGGCAAGACGGTCATCCTGACGGACGAAGCGACGGGCGGCGCGGCGGAAGTCTTCGCCGCGGCGCTTCACGACCGCGCGCAGGCCTCGACCGTCGGGGAGACGACCGTCGGGATGGCGATCGTGCAGCGTATGGTTCCGACCGAATCGGGCGGGACGCTCTTCATGACGGTCGCGCGGTACGTGTCGCCGTCGGGCACGTCCCTCGCCGGCAAGGGCATGACTCCCGACGACCGGGTCATCGTTTTCGCGGACCAGTCCAAGCCGCCTGCCGGATCGGCCGACGACCCGATCCTCGAACGCGGTCTCGAGATCGCACGCGGCGCGGTTCCCGGACGCCGGGCCGCGTAGACCGGGCGGCGCTCGCGGTTGGCGCGCTCTCGCCGGAAAGTCTCGCCCGCGGCGGTCTTCTTCGCGCTTCTGTCGCTCGTTCTCGGCGTCCTCCTGTACCGTGCGAGCCGCCCGCCCGGGCCCGCGCCGACCCCCGCTGAAATTCCCTCTCGCTCGCGACCCCGCGTGTCCCCCCGCCGGGAGCGCACAGCGAGACCGTCCACCGCGGATCGCCGCGACGCGACGCCGCCCGGCCGCGCGGTCCCGCCGTCACCCTCCTCCGCGTTGCCCGCCCCCATTGCCATCCTGATCGACGACCTCGGCAACGACCGCGCCGCCGTCGATCGGATCTCCCGCTGGACCTGGCCCGTCTCGACCGCCGTCCTCCCCGGGCTTCCGGGCAGCGTGGAGACGGCGCGCGACCTCGAGCGTTCGGGCAAGGAGATCCTCCTTCACCTCCCGATGGAGCCGAAGGGCTTTCCCCGGGTCCGCCCGGGACCGGGCGTCGTCCTGCGCAGCCAGTCCGACCAGGAGATCGCCGATACGCTCGCGGCGGATCTCGACAGCGTTCCGGGCGCCGTCGGCGTGAACAACCACATGGGCTCGGCCGCCACCGCCGATGACCGCGTCATGCGCGCCGTCACGCGCGTCCTGGCCCGCCGCGGCCTCTTCTTCGTCGACAGCCGGACCACCGATGCGACCGTCGCCCGGGACGCGGCGCGCGATGCGAACGTCCGGTCGGCTTCCCGGCGGGTTTTTCTGGACGACGTGGCGACGGAGAGCGCGATCGAGGCGTCGCTCCGAGGACTCTTCGCGCGTGCCAGGTCCGAAGGCTCGGCCATCGGCATCGGCCACCCACATCCGGCGACGCTCGCGGTTCTGGACCGCGAGCTGCCGAGACTGGCGGAGCACGGCGTGAGGCTCGTCCGGATCAGCGAGCTCGTCGAATGACGAGGCGACCCACGAAGAACGATCAGCCGCTCTCGTCCCGCTTCGCCTCCTCCCAGTAGCCGTCGAGCTCCTCGGCCGGGATCTGGGCGATCTCGCGGCCGCTCTTCGCGGCGCGGCGCGCGACTCCGGCGAAGCGGGCGCGAAAGCGGGCGTTGGCCCGGCGCAGCGCAACCTCGGGGTCGATCTTGCGGCGCCGGGCGAGGTTGACCACGGAGAGGAGCAGATCGCCGATCTCGTGCTCTTCATGGGACGCGTCGCCGGCCTGCGCCGCCGTCCGCCACTCCGCGAGCTCCTCTTCGATCTTGCTTGCGACGTCCGCGTCGCGCTCCCAGTCGAACCCGAGATCCGAAGCCCGCGAGGCCATCCGGAAGGCCGCCGCAACCGCCGGCAGCGACTTCGGGAGGCTCTCGAACGGATCGGTCTCCGCGCCAGCCTGGCGTCGCTTGCGGGTCTCCCAGCCGCGCTTGACCTCGGCGGCGTCCTTCGCGGGCGTCTCCCCGAAGACGTGGGGATGCCGTTCGATCATCTTCTCCGTCACTTCGGACGCGACGGCCGTCAGGTCGAACCATCCGCGCTCGCGCGCGAGCTCGGCGAGAAAGAAGATCTGAAAGAGCAGATCGCCAAGCTCGCCGCGGAGGGCGTCCGGGTCCCCCTCGTCGAGAGCCTCGAGCGTTTCGTAGCATTCCTCGAGGAGATAGGCCCGGATCGTCTCGGGGGTCTGCTCCC
>JBBQNC010000339.1:0-3439 GCA_038329555.1 Thermoanaerobaculia bacterium | reverse complement strand
CGAGAAAGACCTGGCCGGTGTCCTCGAAGCGACGCCGGAGGCCGTGAAGGAGGCCCTGGCGGGGCTCTCCGCCGAGGCGGACGTCCCGACGCGCGGTGTGCGCCTCGAGCACGTCGCCGGAGGGTGGCGCTATGTCACCCTCCCCGAGTTCGACTCCCTCCTCCGCAAATACCACGACGTGACCGAACGTTCGCGCCTCTCGCTCGCCGCGCTCGAGACGCTGGCGATCATCGCGTACCGGCAGCCCATCACGCTTCCGGAGGTCCAGGAGATCCGCGGCGTCAACTCCTCGTCGGTCCTGAAGACGCTCTTCGAAAAGAAGCTCATCACGACGGCCGGCAAGAAGGCCGTAGTCGGCACGCCGTTTCTCTACAGGACCACCCCGGACTTCCTGATGCGCTTCGGCTTGAACGAGCTCGAGGAGCTCCCGAAGCCGGAGGAGATCGAGGAAGATCTCGCGGCCACCGTCGAGGACGCATCGTTCAGCGGGCTGCCGCCGCGGACCCGCCCCCTCCCGGACGAGGACGACGAGGACGCGGACTCCCCGAAGAACGCCCGTCCGGCGACCGCCCCCCGCCCCTCCGACGACGAGGGGAAGGATGAGGACGATATGGACGACGAAGACATCGAAGACGATGATGAGGACGACGATGAGGATGACGACGAAGATGAGAAAAAAGCGTAAACGCGCATCGACCAGGGACAACCCGACCCAGAACCCAGAACCCAGAACTGAAAACCGACAACTGACAACTGACAACTGAACACTCACAACTCAAAACACACCTCACAACCCATGCCCCCCTCCCGCATCCAGAAGCTCCTTTCCCAGGCGGGTCTCGCCTCGCGCCGCCAGGCGGAGGAGTGGATCCGCGACGGCCGCGTCACGGTCAACGGACGCGTCGCGAAGCTCGGCGACCAGGCCGATCCCGAGCGCGACGCCGTCAAGGTCGACGGCCGGCGGATCAAGGCTCCGCCGGCGGACAAGACCTATCTGCTGCTCAATAAGCCGAAGGGGTACGTCACGACGATGTCGGATCCGGAGAAGCGCGACACCGTGATGGACCTCGTCCCCGGGAACCTCCGCGGCGGGGTGCGCCCGGTCGGCCGCCTCGACGTCGGCACCGAGGGGCTGATCCTCCTAACCGACGACGGCGACCTCGCCCGCGACGTCACGCACCCGTCGATGAGCTGCGCCAAGGAATATCGCGTGAAGGTCTCCGGCGTGCCCGCGGAGCGGGACCTCGCGAGGTTGCGCCGGGGGATCGTCCTGGACGGAAAGTCGACGCGATCCTGCGAGATCGAGCCCGTTCGCACGACGGCCGGACGCGGGGAAGGCAACGCGTGGTTCAAGGTCACGCTGCGGGAGGGGCGGAGCCGGCAGATCCGGCGGATGTTCGAGGTGATCGGGCACCAGGTCTCGAAGCTGAAGCGGGTCGCGATCGGCCCGATTCGGGACGAGGCGCTGGGGTCGGGGCGCGTGCGCCGGCTGACCGCCGCGGAGGTCGGGGCGCTCAAGGCCTCCCTCGCCGCCGCCCGGAAACCCTCGCCGCCCCCTCGCGAGGCGAAGAAGGCGGAGACTCCGCGCCCGGCCCGACGAAAGGTCGAGCGTCCCCCGACTCGCTCGACGCGATGAGCCCCGGCCTCATCGTCGCCATCGACGGTCCGTCGGGCGCGGGCAAGTCCACGGTCGCGCGCGCGCTCGCGGCGAAGCTCGGCGTGCCCTACATCGACACGGGCGCGATGTATCGCGCGGTCGGGCTCGCGGCGCGGGAACGGGGCTTGAAACTGCCGTTCTCCGACCCCGACGCCGCCGCGGCGGTCGCGGATTCGGTTCGGGTCGAGCTCCTGCCCGACCCCGCAGGCGCCCGGGTTTTCCTGGACGACCGGGACGTCACCGACGCGATCCGCGAGCCGGAGATCTCGCTCTACGCGTCCGCGATCTCGGCCATTCCGGCCGTGCGCCGCCGGCTCGTCTCGGAACAGCAGCGTCTGGGCCGGGAGAGGGGAGGGGTCCTCGAGGGGCGGGACATCGGCACGAAGGTCTTCCCCGACGCACCCTTCAAGTTCTTTCTGACCGCCCCTCCGGCCGTCCGGGCGACGCGCCGCGCGCTCGAGCTCGCCCGCCGCGGCACCGCCGAGCCCTATGAAAAGGTCCTGGCCGAGATGGAGCGCCGGGACCGGGACGACGCCACCCGGGCGGACTCGCCGCTCACTCTCGACCCGAGCTACATCCTGATCGACACCGCGGGCCTGACGGCGGACGGGGTGGTCCGGGAGATCGAAAAGCGGGTCCTTTCGCCGGCCTGAGGGGTAGCCCGGCCGGTTGACTCGCCTCGCGGGCCCAAAGTAGACTATATTTTTGCAACTCAAATACTTATGAGAGGGGATTCTCCTTCCCATGACGGCTGAAAACGACAAAGGAGGTCGGGAAACCGAGTCGATGGAAATGGATCAGGAAATGACGCCCCAGGAATACGAGCACCTCCTGGCTCAGTACGAAAACTCGTTCAAGAATCTCCAGGAGGGCCAGATCATCCGGGGACGCGTCCTGACGGTGACGCCCTCAGAAGTGATCGTCGACATCGGCTACAAGTCCGAAGGGATGATCCCCGTCTCCGAGTTCACCGACTTCTCGGGGAACGTGATGGTCAAGCCCGGCGACGCGGTCGACGTCCTGCTCGAGCGCACCGAAGACCAGAACGGCTACGTCGTCCTCTCGAAGGACAAGGCCGAGAAGATGAAGGTGTGGGACGAGGTCGAGAAGTCCTACCGATCGGGCTCGACGGTCCGCGGTCGGGTCATCGACCGGATCAAGGGGGGGCTCGCCGTCGACATCGGCGTCAAGGCCTTCCTCCCGGGCTCCCTGGTCGACGTCAAACCCGTCAAGAACCTCGAGTCCCTCCGCGGCAAGGACCTCGATTTCAAGGTCATTTCCGTCGACAAGAAGCGCGGCAACATCGTCCTTTCGCGCAAGGCCGTCGTCGAAGTCGAGCAGGAAGCCAAGAAGAAAGAAACCCTCCAGCTCCTCGAAGAGGGTCGCGTCCTGCGCGGCGTCGTCAAGAACCTGACCGACTACGGTGCGTTCGTGGACCTGGGAGGGCTGGACGGCCTGCTCCACGTCACCGACATGTCCTGGGGCCGGGTCAACCATCCCTCGGATCTCGTGAAGGTGGGCGACGAGATCGACGTCGTCGTCCTGAAGTTCGACCGCGAGACCGAGCGCGTCTCGCTCGGCACCAAGCAGCTTACCGAGGACCCGTGGAGCCACGTTCCCGAGAGGTACCCGACGGGCTCGCGCGTGACCGGCCGCATCACGAACGTCACCGACTACGGCGCCTTCGTCGAGCTCGAAGAAGGGGTCGAGGGTCTCGTCCACGTCTCGGAGATGTCATGGTCCAAGAAGGTCAAGAACCCGTCCAAGGTCGTTTCGCCCGGT
>JBBQNC010000338.1:0-3462 GCA_038329555.1 Thermoanaerobaculia bacterium | reverse complement strand
CGCCGGGAGAGGGGGTGGAAAGGCCCGCCCCTCACCCTGGCCCTCTCCCGCCGGGAGAGGGGAAACGAATACTGACTCGCCGGCTCTCAGTGTCATCGGGACGGAGGTGCCCGGCGTTTCTCTTCCGAACTTCTCGAGCGTCAGGCGCGAGGAGATGCCGTCCAGGAGGCGGGGGGATCGGCCCGCGCCGGACCAGGCCGGGCGCGCGACGTCGGTCGTCACGACGGCCTCCGCGGCGATGCCGCTCATCCGCCACGGCGTGACTATTAGGAGGCGCGCGCCCTGCGACTGCGCCGCGCGCGCGAGGCGGACCCACGCCGCGTCCGGCAGGTATCGCGCGCCGCGCGGCGACAGCCCCAGGTCGGCGACCACCAGCGGAAAGCCGGTCGCGAGAAGCATCTCCGCCGACGCGAGCGCCTGCTTCAGGCGGCGCGGGCGCACCCAGAGGAGCCGGTCGACGTCGACGCCCGCGGCGGCCGCGGCCTGCGGATCGAGATGGTCGCCGAGGTCGACGAACGCCGCCGCCTCGCCGGACGACGTCGCCGACGCGAGCTCCGCCAGGGCGAGCGAGTAGCGGCCGGACGAGCGCGAGCGCCGGCCGACCAGCTCGACGAGCCTTCCCTTCGGGAGCCCGCCGGAGAGGAGCCGCTCGATCGGGGCGTGGATCCAGGCGGCCGCGTCCGTTCCCGTCCGGGGCGCCGAGGCCCGCATGGGAGCGGCGAGATCCGACGCGCGCGTCAGTCGGGCGGAGGGACCGGCGAGAAGCGATCCCGCCTTTCCGGTCGAGAGCAGCCCCGATTCCAGGAGCTGCTCGAGAGCCATCCGGGAAGCGCCCATGACCGCCTTCTCTTTCTCCGGCGGAGAGCCGGAATGGGAAGATAGGCGTAACAAAGGCGTAAATCAATATGACAAGCTCTGTCCGATCTCGGGCGGCGACATCGATAGGGTTGCTTGACAGAAAGACAAGAAGTCTTTACATCTGCGCCTGCAAAAACGTCTTTCCAGGGAGAAATCGACGGAGGACCCGATGCACTCCATGAAGGCCCCTCCCTGCCCTCTCCCCGGCCGCGGGGGAGAGGAGGAAATCACGGGTGACCTCCTCGCCGCCCGGCCGCGGGGAAAACACCGGGTGACCCCCTCACCCCGCCCTCTCCCCCGGACGCGGGGGAGAGGAGAAAAACCCGGTGACCCACTCACCGGGGGGAAGCCCCGCCGGTGAACAGATGAAGAACCGGCTTCGCGTCCTGCGTGCGGAGCACGAGTGGTCTCAGGCGGAGCTTGCCCGGCGGCTCGGCGTCTCGCGCCAGACCATCCACGCGATCGAGCGCGGCAAATACGACCCGGGCCTGCCGCTCGCGTTCGCGATCGCGAAGCTCTTCGAAAAGCTGATCGAGGAGATCTTCGAGCCGGGCTCGACCGCCCTAAGTTGAGAGCCGGCGGAGATCGGGTCATCTGTGGCAGTGCTCTGTTGAAAACAGCGACGGTTGGACCCAATGGACCGATGCACTCGATGCAGCCGAATCAGGGTGACCCCCTCACCCCAACCCTCTCCCCCGGCCGCGGGGGAGAGGGGGAGCCACGCGCCATCCGGGAGTAAGATCCGCCGCAGCCCAGAACCGGCGGACCCATGCCGCACGACGTCTTTATCAGCTACGCGACGAGCGACAGGCCTGTCGCCGACGCCGTGTGCGCCGGCCTCGAATCCCGCGGAATTCCGTGCTGGATCGCGCCGCGGGACATCGTCCCCGGACTCGACTGGGGCGCCGCCCTCATCGACGCGATCAGCGAGTGCAAGGTGATGCTCCTGGTCTTCTCCTCGAGCGCTAACACGTCGAAGCAGATCAAGCGGGAGGTCGAGCGCGCGGTCGCCAAGGGCGTCACGATCATTCCCCTGCGGATCGAGGACGTCCCCCTCGGCAAGACGCTCGAGTACTTCATCAGCACGCCGCACTGGATGGACGCGCTGTCGCGGCCGCTCGAGCCGCACATCGAGCACCTCGCGGAGACGATCCAGACGCTGCTCGCCCGGCCGAGCCGCGCGACGGACGACGGGGTCGTCCCGGAGCGCGAGTCCGCGGGTCCTCGTGCTGCGGCTCCTCGTTCCCGGAGCCGCGCCGAGAAGCTCCCTCCCCCGCCGCCCTCGATCCGCGAGGCGGCGTCGGGCCGGGCGGATCGGGCGGCCCCGAAGCGGCGCGTCGGTCCCCTGGCGATCGGGGCCGCCGTGGCGGTCCTCATCGGACTGCTCGTCGCGTTCGGCGCCTTCCGCGCGGCGCCGCCGCAGATCCTGTCCGTCCAGTTTCCGACTCGGATCTTCGCGGACAACCAGCGGGCGAACGGGACGGTCTTCTTCCGCGCCCGGAAGAACGACATCGCGTCGGCGCGCTTCGACGTCCTCCAGGCCGGGAGCTTTCCGCCGTTCTCGTTCCCGATCCAGGGAGCCACGGCGAAGAAGGAGGGGAACATCTCCTTCTACCTGCACACGCCCATTCCCCAGCGCATCACGCTCCGCGCGGTCCTGATCGACAGCTCGGGACACGAGAGCAACCCGGTGCCCTTCAGCTTCGACGTCGTCCCCCCGCCACCCGCGGCGGTTTCCGTCCCGCGGCGGAAGCCGCCGAACCCGAGGGGCTTCGAGATCCAGGCGCCGAACGGTTACCGCTTCAAGGTGCGATGACGCGAGGGCGCCCTTCGATCTCGAGACGCCCTACGCCCTTCGACGAGGAGAACATCGTGAGCTATCGCCCCGCGCCGCGCGACACGTCGACCGTCGAGCTCCCGCGCCCGATTCGCGACCTGACGGAGATGCTCGCGAAGAACACCCACGAGAACTGGGCGCGCCAGCGCATGGACGAAGGATGGCGCTACGGCCCCGAGCGCAACGACGGCCGCAAGGAGCATCCGAGCCTCGTCCCGTACGAAGAGCTCTCGGAGTCGGAGAAGGAGTACGACCGGCGCACGGCGATCGAGACGGTGAAGACGATCCTCTCCCTGGGCTACCGGATCGAGAAGGCATGACGCACCGGCATCACGCCGACGACGAGATCCACGACGACCCGCAGGATCTCGGGGACCCCGGTCCGCTCGGCGAGTACCTTCGGCTCTGTCGGGACCATCTCCTCGAGCCGTTCGACGACGCCGACGCGGAGGCGCTGCGCAGCCAGAGGCTCCATCGCGCGATCACGAAGGCCGCGGCGGCGTTCGGCGGCGCGTCCCTCGTGGCGGCTGCGGTGAACATCGCGCTCCTCAGCGCTCCCACCGAGCCGGCCCTCCTCCTGGAGGCGTTTCTCGCCGTGGTCGGCACGGTCCTCGTCTTCGCGGGCCTCGTGAAGAGCTGGCACGGCGAGTGGCTGCTCAAACGGTTCCAGGCGGAGCAGCTGCGGCTGATCAAGTTCCGCGTGCTCGTCGATCCGGAGTTCTGGTGCTCGGGCGGAGCCGCGCTTCCCGGTCCGCGGGACAAATTCA
>JBBQNC010000337.1:0-3512 GCA_038329555.1 Thermoanaerobaculia bacterium | reverse complement strand
CGGGGCGGGGGGGCGGGGCCTGGCGGGCTTGGCGGGGGCGGCGGCTCGCGGTCGTTCGCTCGCTCGTTCGGCGAGCTTGCGGGGGGCGACCGTCCGGTAGCTCTCGTCGATCCAGCCTTCGAGGAGCCACATCGGCGCGTCGTCCTTTGGACCGAGCTTCGCCGTCACCCAGCCGCTCTTTCCGAGGCCGTAGTGCGTCGGCTCGGTTAACGGGAGGGAGAGGGCGACGTCGTGCGACTCCGGCAGCTTCACCGCCATCTGCACGGCGGACGTCTGGGAGCTCAGAAAAACGAACGTCTTTCCCGCGACCTTGAACGCGCGCTCTCCCCAGGGAAACTCCTCGCGGGCCTTCGGATAGGACAGCGCAAACGATCGCAGGCGCGCCTCGAGCGGGCCGGGCTTCTTCCGGGGTCCTTGCATCGACGCCGAGCTTAGTCTCTTTCCGCGCGATCTCGGGCAGAATGGGGATTCGAAATTTCGAGGAGGGCCGATGAAGGGAAGAACCGCAGCGGTCTGGGTCGGCGTCGTCCTGGCGGGAGCCGTCGCCGCGCTGGCGCTGGATCCGGCCGCGGACTCGCGGGAGCAGGTGCGCCGGGCGATCGAGGCCGGCAATGCGCAGTGGCTCGACGGCTTCCGCCGCGCCGACGCGGCGCCGGTCGCGGCATCGTTTTCCGAGGACGCGGTCAACGTCGGGAAAGACGGGACGGTCGATCGCGGGCGCGAGGCGATCGCCGCGCGCATGCGCGACTACCTGAAGACGACGGGCCCCGCCACCTCGGCGCGGGTGGACATCGGGGACTTCGTCGTGGACGGCGACCTCGTTTACGAGTGGGGCCGGTCGGATGCCCGCTTCGCGCCGAAGGCGGGTGGTCCCGACCGACGTGTGGGCCGGTACCTGACCTGCTGGAAGCGCCAGCCCGACGGGAGCTGGAAGATCTTCCGGAACAACTCTCTGCCGGAGTAGGTCCCGCGTGGACGGGAGACGGGCTAGGATGTCCCCTATGAAAACGGTCCTGGTCTTCACGCTCACCGGAGCGCTCCTCGGTGTCGCGGCCGCGTCGTACATCGTCCCGAGAGGATTGAGCTGGTACAACGAGGCGGGTTATCTCTCGCAGCCCCAGAACGGCCAGGTGCAGGCGCTGGTCAACCTTCCGCAGGTCATCCGGTACACCACCGACCGTCTGATCAAGGGCCAGCTGATCGGCGGAATCATCGGAGCCGTCTTCTTCTTCGTCTTCGGCATCTTCGCCGCACGCGCCGGCTCCCGCCGTCGGGCTCCGGCCCCCGCGTCTGTTCCGCCGGACGTTCCGGGATCCGGCGTGCCCCCGCGAGCCTGACGCTCAATTCAAGGAATCCCCTCTCCCCCGCGGTCGGGGGAGAGGCTCAGGGTGAGGGGATCCCTGAATGGGACTTGGAGAGAGATCTAGAGAATCGGGTCATCGGCGGCGATCGGGTCATCGGGCCATCGGGTCATCGGGTTATCTGGGAATGCGGCGCGCGATGAAGCGACCCCGAGAGTGAGGGGGAGCAACACGAGGACGCCCCTCACCCCGGACCGCTTCCGCCGGGAGAGGGGGCAGGGCATTTCCGCCGATCTCTCCACCGTCCGACCTAAACGGTCAGGCGGCGGATCGCCGCGATCGAGACATCGTCCTCGGGCGACTCGTCCCCGCAGAAAGTCCCCAGCTCCGCCGACAACACGCGAACCAGGCTGGTGGCGGAGAGTCCGCCGGCGGAACGGGCGACGGCTTCGATCCGCTCGTCTCCGAACTCGCGCCCGAACGCGTCCCGCGCCTCCGACAAGCCGTCGGAGTAGAGAAGGAGTGTCTCGCCGGGCTCGAGCCGTCCGCGCTCGATCTGCCAGGACAGAGGCGCCTTGATCCCCAGGGGGTAGGCGCCCCGGCCGAGGCGCTCCCTGACGTCGCCGGAGCGGGAGAGGAGGAGCACCGCGGGATGCCCGGCGACCGAAAGGCAGAAGGCGCCGTCCGGGGAGAGCACCAGGTACACGCTGCCGAAAAACGCCCGCGGGCCGCCCGTGCGGCACAGGATCCGATTGAGCGTCGCGAACATGGCGTCCGGCGAGGCGTCCACGTCGAGCTGCGTGCGGAAGGCGGCGTGGGCGACCGCCATCACGAGCCCCGCCGCCATCCCGTGGCCCGAGGCGTCGCCGAAGAGAACGGCGAGCCGCCCGTCTTCGAGCGCGACGAAGTCGTAGATGTCTCCACCGACGGTGTTCGCGATGCGGTTGTACGCGCCCGGCTCCCACGGCGTCGGAGCGGGGAGCTCCCCGGGAATGAGGCTCGCCTGGAGGTCTCGGGCGAGCTCGAGCTCGTCCCGATAGTTGATCTTGTCGACGAGCTCCATCGCGAGAAGCGATCCGAGGGCGAGGAGCGCTACGAAGAGCCACATGTTGTCGAAACCGAGCTGGTATTCGGTCACCTTGACCGTGCTGCGGCCCGTCCTCTCCGTCACCGTGTGGACCATCGGTCCCTGGAGCGCGAGCGCGAGCGCCACGAATGCCGCCGCGAACAGCACGCGCCGGGCCGGAGCGAGCCGCTTCGAGACGCCGAAGAGGACGGCGTTCCCCGTGCGGAGGAATCGACGGACCCGTCCGCCCTTCTTGTCGAACTCGTCGCGGTGCTCGGAGGTGAGCTTTTCGCGCGCGCGAAGCCACTCGCGGCCGTAGAGACCGGAGATGTCCTTGCGTCCGACCGAGCGGAACGTGGAACGGACGAGGTCCCACCAGTCGAATCGGGACGGCACGGCGGAAGGATACTTTGGACGGGTCGGTCTGGCAGAATCGGCCGCAGTGGAGACGCAACGCCGGTCGGTCGTCTGGCCCGTATATCGCAAGGGTCTCCCGGCGTGAGGAACGCGAGAGGTCACCGATGCCCGTCCAGCCGCTGAACGCCATACCCACGATCGACAGCGTCGCGGGCGGACGCGTCCGCGCCGCCCGGGGCGTCGCCATCGTCGCGGACCTCCTCCAGATCGCGATCTTCCCGCTCTTCGGGCCCGGCGCGTTCTCTCCGTGGAACGACGCGCTCGACCTTCTCGTCGCGGCCGCGCTGACGCGCCTCGTCGGGTGGCACTGGGCGTTTCTTCCCTCCTTCGTCGCCGAGCTCGTCCCGGGTCTCGACCTCGTACCGACCTGGACGGCCGCCGTGCTCTTCGCGACGCGGGGCGGCGGCGGCCGGAAGTTCTCGCGGGCGGGGACGGTCGACGCGGAAGTCATCTCGTCCGCGCCCGCACCTCCGCCGGGCGGGAAGCCCTGATATGGAGTGACCGGTTCAAGATTTTTGTAGGGTGGCGAGCGGGAGAGTGAGCCCGGCCTGGCGGTGGCGACGATGATCAGACTGATAAGCGGGGGTTGGATACCGCATGAAGGTGATTGGTCGGGAGCTTCCGTCAGACTAGGGTCGCGGGTCACGGTGGAGCGTGCCGCATAGGGCTTCCGAGGATTCTCCTTTCGAAGCCGTCGGCTCAGGCTCACCCTGCCGTTCGTCACGGGA